>JBEIDF010000426.1:0-1030 GCA_040383605.1 Lewinellaceae bacterium | reverse complement strand
ACAGGTGGGCAATTACGACACCTATGCAGGCGGCGGCAGCGGCTTCCAAGGCTGCTGGGGCGTGTATCCCTACTTCCCTTCCGGTACGATCATCGCCTCGAATATCAGCGCGCCCGGCTCGAACAACAACGGCGAGTTGTACGTCCTGACGCCCACCTACGTGCGCGCCTGCTACCTGGAGGGCGATGTGCGCGACGCCGTCACCGGCGCCCCGCTGAACAATGCACAGATCAAAATCCTAAACTCAGCGCCACTAACTCAAGACAACAGCAATGCCCAGGGAATTTTCAAGATGGGCCAGCTGCAAGCCGGCAATTATCAGGTAGAAATTTCCCGTCCAGGCTACCAGACCCTGACGGCCCCCGCGCTGCTGGAGCACGGCGAGGTGTTCTTCCTCCACGCCGCCTTGTTTCCGCAGGGCAGCCTCAACGTAGGCGGACGGGTAGTCCTGGAGGGTACCGATACGCCGGTTGCCGGCGCGACCGTGATGCTGTACGGCCTCGAACTGGTGTACAGCGCCACCTCCGACGCCGCTGGCCAGTTCAACTTCACCGGCGTGGCGCCGGGCATGTACGACCTTAGCGCTACGGCGCCGCCCCACGGCATGACGATGCAGTACCGGAACCTGATTGTGCAGGATACCGCCGGATTTTTGCTGGAACTCAAGAAAGGCTTCCGCCGGCCGGGGCTGTCTGATAACGCCGAAGCGCCGGATCAGGACCTCAGCGCAAGCCCCAATCCTTTCAACACCCAAATCGAACTGCAGGTGCGCGCGCAGGCGCCAGGAACGATCCGCCTGACCGACCTGCAGGGCCGGCTGCTCGCCGAGTATCCCGTCGAGCCGCAAACTCAAACCCTCCGCTTGCAACCCGAGCTGCCCGCCGGTATATATCTGTTGCAACTGGTGCAGGAAGGCCGGGTAAGCCGCGCGATCCGGGTGGTGAAAAAGTAGCGGATTTTTATTTTTTTCAGTTTATTAAATGTTTGCCTTTAAAATACTCCCATCTTGACATGATGCGCATTGGACTTT
>JBEIDF010000425.1:0-1030 GCA_040383605.1 Lewinellaceae bacterium | reverse complement strand
ACAGGTGGGCAATTACGACACCTATGCAGGCGGCGGCAGCGGCTTCCAAGGCTGCTGGGGCGTGTATCCCTACTTCCCTTCCGGTACGATCATCGCCTCGAATATCAGCGCGCCCGGCTCGAACAACAACGGCGAGTTGTATATCCTGACGCCCGCCTACATGCGCGCCTGCTACCTGGAAGGCGATGTGCGCGACGCTGTCACCGGCGCGCCGCTAAATAATGCGCAGATCAGAATCCTGAATTCAGCGCCCCTGACCCAGGAAAGCAGCAATGCGCAGGGGATTTTCAAGATGGGCCAGCTGCAAGCCGGTAATTACCAGGTGGAAATCTCTCGTCCGGGCTACCAGACCCTGACGGCCCCCGCGCTGCTGGAACACGGCGAGGTGTTCTTCCTCCATGCCGCGCTGTTTCCGCAGGGCAGCCTGAACGTAGGCGGACGGGTCGTCCTGGAGGGTACCGACACGCCGGTTGCCGGCGCGACCGTGATGCTGTACGGCCTCGAACTGGTGTACAGCGCCACCTCCGACGCCGCCGGCCAGTTCAACTTCCCCGCCGTAGCGCCGGGCATGTACGACCTCAGCGCCACGGCGCCGCCGCACGGCATGACGATGCAGTACCGGAACCTGATTGTGCAGGATACCGCCGGATTTCTGCTGGAACTCAAAAAAGGATTCCGCCGGCCGGGATTATCCGACAACGCCGAAGCCCCGGATCAGGAACTCAGCGCAAGCCCCAACCCTTTCAGCGCTCAAATCGAACTGCAGGTGCGTACGCAGGCGCCAGGAACGATCCGCCTGACCGACCTGCAGGGCCGGCTGCTCGCCGAGTATCCCGTCGAGCCGCAAACCCAAACCCTCCGCTTGCAACCCGAGCTGCCCGCCGGTATGTATCTGTTGCAACTGGTGCAGGAAGGCCGGGTAAGCCGCGCGATCCGGGTGGTGAAAAAGTAGCGGATTTTTATTTTTTTCAGTTTATTAAATGTTTGCCTTTAAAATACTCCCATCTTGACATGATGCGCATTGGACTTT
>JBEIDF010000424.1:0-1031 GCA_040383605.1 Lewinellaceae bacterium | reverse complement strand
GGCTTCAATATTCTTTGTCCGGCTGGAGAACTGCACACCAATGGCACTTACGGGCTTGCCGTGCTCCCAAGTGCTGCGATAATAGCGTTTTTGTCGGATCTGCGATAAGGCTTCCTGGGGGCTTTTATCGAGTTTGAATTCCAGGATATAGACGCGGGTATCTGTTTCGACCATGCTGTCGGCACGGCCCTCGGAGGTGCATACCTCGCTGTGAACACGGATACCCATGTACGTAAACAGCAGGTGAATCGCCGCGTGAAAAAATTTCTCCGGGTATTTTTCGTGCAGAAAGTAGGGGATCCGGGCAAACATCTCCTGCAGGATACGGAAGACCTGCTCCAGGTCGTCGGCGATGAAAGCCTGCTCTAATTTGATGGCCATGGATACCCCGGCGCTCCCGCTGACTCCACCGAAAGCCTCGAATAAGTACGCCAGCATAGAGTTTTTCACCTCGAGGTTGGGGTAGTCGAGCGTATATTGACCGAATTCGTCGCGAGATTGAATGGTCAGGTATCCTGTTTGGTAGAGTAAGCCAAATAGCCGAATATCTTCCAGGTCGAAACTATCAAAATCAAGGGTGCTTTGCCCGATGGCGCGGAGTTCAAACACCCCTTTTTCTTTGAGCAAATTGATCAAAAAAGTCGGTGTGCCGGTGGCAAACCAGAAGTTTTCGAATTTATTTCGATTAAAAAAACTGTTGATCGAAACCGGGTTATAGACGGTTTCCGCATTTTCTTCAAACCGATACCCGTTGTACCATGCGCGCAATTGCTCGAGCAGTCCCTGCCGATCGGTGTGGAGTTTCTGGGCGGCGGCGGCGATTTCCTCCTGGAAGTTAGACTCTAATTCCTGCTGCGTATAACCCAGCATGGTCGCGTAGTCCGGATGCAGGCTGAGGTCTACGAGGTTATTGAGGCCTGAAAAGATGCCTGTTTTGGCGAATTTGCTCACGCCGGTGAGAAAGACGAGTTCCAGCAGGGTGTCCATTTCTTTGAGCACACTGTAGAAGCCTTTAAGCAGTTCGCGGTTGG
>JBEIDF010000423.1:0-1034 GCA_040383605.1 Lewinellaceae bacterium | reverse complement strand
TCCGGCCCTTCGCCTTGCCAGGAGAGCGGGAATACCGGAATGCCGAATTTTGCGCCGTCGCGTTTACTGAGTTTTCCGTTGCCGACTGGTTTGAGGATAAGCGGCAGGTGCGCAAATTCCGGCATACCGTCCTGCCAGCCGAATCCTTCGTACAAGAGCGCGTGGTGGGCTGTGCTGGGCAGCCACTCTTCTCCCCGGATCACGTGGGTGATCTTCATCAGCCGGTCGTCTACGACGTTTGCCAGGTGGTAAGTGGGCATGCCATCGGCTTTGAGCAGCACTTTGTCGTCGAGTTCGTTGCTTTGAAAGTGTACTTCGCCGCGGATGCGATCCTGGATGACGATTTCCCGGCCGGGTTCCACGAGCAGGCGCACGACAAAATGTTCCCCCGCGGCAAGCCGGGCTTCCACTTCCGCAGCGGGCAGGGTCAGGCTGTTGATCAGGCTGTCGCGGGTAAGATAGTTGTAGGTGAAATTTTCTTCCGCCTGGCGGCGCGCCTCCAGTTCATCCGGCGTATCGAACGCATAATAGGCTTTGCCATTGCGAACCAGTTGGTGGGCATATTCCGGATACAGCGCCTTGCGATCGCTCTGTCGGTAGGGGCCATAAGGGCCGCCGTTGGTCACGCCTTCGTCCGGCTGCAAGCCAAACCACTGGAGCGCCTCCACGATATAATCTTCTGCGCCGGGCACATACCGGTTCTGGTCTGTGTCCTCGATGCGCAGAATGAATACGCCGCCGCGTCCGCGGGCAAAAAGATAATTAAACAGGGCCGTGCGTACGCCGCCGATGTGCAGCGCGCCGGTTGGAGAGGGAGCAAAACGTACGCGTACGGACATAGTTGTTAAAATTCAGCGCATGAAACGCGGATTTATCGCCGCGCCTCAGTGCTTGTTAAAATTTTGATTTCTGGGCAGTTGCAGCCCAGAAATCAAAATTTGAACAAGCGCTAAATATTTTTTTAATAAAAAAAATAATTTAAACCTTTTAACCCGTTTTTAACGTTATACAAGGGTTGTATGTGTAAAAACAGG
>JBEIDF010000422.1:0-1094 GCA_040383605.1 Lewinellaceae bacterium | reverse complement strand
CCCCTTGAGTTGACATTTCCGGTGCCGGTAATTCCGGAGACTTCGAAGCAGTCGCCGCCGATCAGGGTATTGGTAATCAGGCTGGTAGCAGAAACGCCTGGCGTAGTTTGAATATTCACGCTTTCCACCGCGTCTTTGAATTTATCCAGCCACAGTGTGCTGCGCGGGCAATCCTCGCAGTTGATCGAGAGGGATACCGGCGTTTCCTCCATGGCGGATTCCATGTCCACGACCAGCAGGACGTCCGTACCTTCTATCTGCATCCGCCGCCATTGCGGCCGATCTGCTGGCGTCAGCGTCATGGCAACGGCCTCCATCTTTTTATCCGCAAAAGTAGTCTTAAACTGTGCTTTTACCTCTGGAAATGCTGCCACGGGAATGAACGAGTAGGTTCGTCCGGGCGTCAGATTGCCCACGCGGATCAAATTTTCTCCAGGCGTTAAATGGAGCGGCGCGCGCAGCACCGGCGGCGTAAACTGTACCGTCTGTACAGTTTGCGCTTGCGCGATTTGACTAAAAAATACGGGATAAATAAGCAAAAAGCATGCGTACAGGTGGCGCATAAGCAGCGTAGTGTGGTGGTTAATGTTTGAAACAGGATTAGCGGACAAAATATTTTTTATTACTTTAATGTGTTTTCGCTTGAATTGTAAATCGTTGTTTTTGCCATATTCTCTATTGATTTTAGACGGTCAAAAGTACAAAAATTTGGATGTCTCCCAACTGTTTTTTAAAAAATCGGACAAATGCAGCGCAGCCGCGCGGGATTTTCTATCCGATTACAAAAAATGAGAAAAATGCGCCTATTTTTGCCTTTGGCGAAAATTTCAAAAAACGATAAACAACGCGCTTACAACGAGCCCTCGATGTCTAAACAAAAAAATCCTTCCTCCGTTTCGTCAGAATCCCCCGCGCTCACACCGCTCATGGCGCAATATGTGCAGGTGAAAGCCAAATACCCGGACGCTATTTTGCTATTTCGGGTAGGTGATTTTTATGAAACATTTGGGGAGGATGCCGTGAAGACGGCCAAAGCGCTGGGCATCACGCTGACCAGCCGAAATAACGGCGGCTCGGATATCGAACTCGCCGGT
>JBEIDF010000421.1:0-1096 GCA_040383605.1 Lewinellaceae bacterium | reverse complement strand
CCTTCGGGAGATTCCTGCGGGCAAAACCGTCAGTTTATCCGTACTGCGCAAGGATTTAGCGCATCAGTACGATGCCGAGTACACTTGTCCGGTGACTACCGGCATTTTTTTGCGCATTGTTGCAGAGGCCGGCTGGGATCGTTATTTGGCGGGCGAGCCGATCGAGCGGCTTGCGCCATTTTGGCGGGTGCTTGATACGAAATCGCCAGTTGCGAAAAAATTGCGATGCGGGGTAGCGTTTATAGCGGCGCGGCTTGCGGAGGAGGGGCGGTAGATCTATGTTTCGCTCCGAAACCGTATTTCACCGGACGAAGGGTTACGCCCTAACGTCGGCGAGGTTTGGAACCTCGCCGACGTTTCGCTCCCCGAAATGGCCGTTCTGATCCACGACCCAATTTTTTAAAAACAATCGGAACAGCCGGTGCACCTTTTTTGAACACACCCCCTACATCCCCGTTTCCAAACCGTACCTTTGCGGCCCAATCCGCCATCCGCCATCCACACTCTGCCATCCATGCGTTCTCCGCTCCTGCCCGTTTTTCTCATCGTCCTGCTCGATATGCTGGGCGTGGGGATCATCATTCCGGTATTGCCGGCGTTGTTCATGACGCCGGAAACCAGTATTCTGCCGCCGGATACGTCCGAGGCGCAGCGCTCTATCTGGTACGGGTACCTGGTGGCAATCTACCCGCTGATGCAGTTTTTCGGCGCGCCGGTGCTGGGGGCTTTGTCGGATCGGTACGGCCGCAAACCCTTGTTGATGTTGTCGCTGGCGGGCACGCTGGTCGGATACCTGCTGTTTGGCTGGGCGATTATGATCGGCAACCTGCCGCTGCTGTTTATCAGCCGCGCCCTGCCGGGGTTTACCGGCGGCAATATCAGCATCGTATTTTCGGCTATTTCGGATATTACGGTGCACCGGCCGGCGGATCGCCCCAAGTTTTTTGGACTGGTTGGGATGGCGTTCGGATTGGGTTTTATTCTGGGGCCGGCGCTCGGCGGCGTGCTGGCTGACAACAGCGTGGTGTCTTGGTTTGATCACTCGACGCCGTTCTGGTTTACGGCCATTCTGACCTTCGCCAATATAGGCTTGCTT
>JBEIDF010000420.1:0-1100 GCA_040383605.1 Lewinellaceae bacterium | reverse complement strand
GAACGGACTGGTAAATACCGCAACAACGCCGGATGCCTTGTTCGCCAACGGAGGCATCACCTGTACGCTGGGCGAACCCTTCATCCGCTACGAAGCGCCGGCGCAAAATATCCGGAACCCGCAAATGATCGCGCAACGCTATGACCAAATCAAACTGCTGCGCGCTATGCTCGGAAACGGATACTGGTTCATTGATAACAAAACCGCACTGGATGCTAATTGGGAAAAAATCGAAGCGCAAAAACCAGATTTGATCTCTATCTACCTGCTCGACGCCGCAAACAGCGGTGGAAAAGAAGGAAAAGGCCTGACGCCCGACGTTGCTAAAATGGTGGTAAAAAAGGCGCACCGGGCCAAACTACGCGTGTATGCGCACGTGGAAACCGCAGACGATGTGCGCCTTGCAACCAAAATCGGCGTGGACGGAATCGCCAACCTGCCCGCCGCCGCCGATACCGCAAAGGGCGGCGCCGCCAAACTGGTAGCGGCGGATTGGGCCAAATTAGCGAAGAAAAAAACACCGGTCGTACCGCTGCTCTCCCACGCGCAAACAATGGGCGCCGGCGCCGGCTCACAAGAAACGCAAGCGCAACGCCTCAAAGAACTGCTCGACAATGGTGTGCAAGTGGTAATCGGATCGAATGATCCGCAGCGCACCATCCGCGCCGAACTCAACTACTGGTTCCAAAACAGCCGGATTGATTATGGCAAAGCGCTCCAAATCGTGTGCGTAACCACACCGCAGGCAATTTTCCCCGGACGTAAAATCGGGCGATTCGAAGAAGGATACGAAGCCAGTTTTCTGGTTTTGGAGGACAATCCACTGAATAATATCCTCAAATTGCGCGCTATCAGCTGGAAGGCCAAACGAGGAAAAATAATAGCGCCGATCGCTAAATAAGTTCCATCAAATTTTGAACGCCGGGTGTGCGGGGGGCAATAAAACCCTCCGCATACTCCGCCATGATCGGCCGGCCAAATACCCGGGCTTTTGCCTCCATAAATGCCATAAAATCAGCGCCGGAAATCGGCGTTTTCGGCTCCTGACTGTCTGGGTCAAAAAATTGTGACCTAAAAGCCCGGATCGCCTCCATCTTTTT
>JBEIDF010000419.1:0-1108 GCA_040383605.1 Lewinellaceae bacterium | reverse complement strand
GTTGAACGTACCCCTTGAGTTGACATTTCCGGTGCCGGTAATTCCGGAGACTTCGAAGCAGTCGCCGCCGATCAGGGTATTGGTAATCAGGCTGGTAGCAGAAACGCCTGGCGTAGTTTGAATATTCACGCTTTCCACTGCGTCTTTGAATTTATCCAGCCACAGCGTGCTGCGCGGGCAATCCTCGCAGTTGATCGAGAGGGATACCGGCGTTTCCTCCATGGCGGATTCCATGTCCACCACCAGCAGGACGTCCGTACCTTCTATCTGCATCCGCCGCCATTGCGGCCGATCAGCCGGGGTCAGCGTCTGGGCAACGGCCTCCATCTTTTTATCCGCAAAAGTAGTCTTGAACTGTGCTTTTACCTCTGGAAATGCTGCCACGGGAATGAACGAGTAAGTTCGTCCGGGCGTCAGATTACCCACGCGAATCAGATTTTCTCCAGGCGTCAAATGGAGCGGCGCGCGCAGCACTGGCGGCGTAAACTGCACCGTCTGTACAGTTTGCGCTTGCGCGATTTGACTAAAAAATACGGGATAAATAAGCAAAAAGCATGCGTACAGGTGGCGCATAAGCAGCGTAGTTGTGTTGGTTAACGTGTAGAAGCGGGATTAGCGAATAAAAATTATATATAAATTTAATATGTTTTTTCTTGATCTGCAAATTATTGCTTTTGCCATATTCTCTATTGGGTTTAGACGGTCAAAAGTACAAAAATTTGGACGTCCCAAGGCAGTTTTTGAAAAAATTGGGACATCGCGGGGCGTCTGTCCGGGATTTTCAGGATGATGACAAAAATTGACAAAAATGCGCCTATTTTTGCCTTTTGCAGAAAATCCCCCTTGAAACGACAAATCACGCGCGCACAACAGGCCACCGATGTCTAAACAAAAAAATCCCGCAGCCGTTCAGTCTGAATCTCCCGCGCTTACGCCGCTCATGGCGCAGTACGCGCAGGTGAAGTCGAAATACCCGGACGCTATTTTGCTATTTCGGGTAGGTGATTTTTATGAAACATTTGGGGAGGATGCCGTGAAGACGGCCAAAGCGCTGGGCATCACGCTGACCAGCCGAAATAACGGCGGCTCGGATATCGAACTCGCCGGT
>JBEIDF010000418.1:0-1115 GCA_040383605.1 Lewinellaceae bacterium | reverse complement strand
CTCCTGCAATTCACAGCTGCACGCATTTTCCAGCGTAATGGTGATCGTTTCTATCCCCTCAGCGATGAGATCGGCAAGGACGGCGACCGGTATTTGAATAAAGGACTGATTGGCCGGAATCGTGACCGAGGTCGGCAGCGGGTTGTAATCGTCACCCGGTGTTGCAGAGCCGCCGATGGTATAGTTTACGACGAAAGGCTGCGACAGGTCGCCCGACCGAATAAAGCGGATAAATCCGTTGTTACAGCCTTCATAGACAAAATTTTGGCCAGAGGGGTATATCGGAACAGATTTAATGGTTCCACCGGCATTAAAGGAATTGGCTTTCATAAACACCGCCGAGGCGTATGCCTGGTCGGCGATATCGGCGATAGCCAGCTTGATTTGGTAGGTTTCGCAGGGGATTAGTTCGGCTGTAGCCGTCAGCACCGTCGTAAATCCGTCAAACTGGTTGAAGTTTGGCGAATGCGCGCCCACATTCTGGCAGGGGTTCCAGGTGTTGTTGTTCACGTAGTACTGTGTATTGTCCACGTGGTTTACATTGTTAATCGTGATCGGCGTATTGCTGTTGGGGATCAGGGCGATATTTTGGGTGCCGTTAATGCCTGGGCCGCTGATAAAAAAGCCGAAGACGTCGTTGTAGTTTGTATTGGCAAATTCGCAGTATTCTTCCGAAGCAAACACATAATCGAATTGCACCAGGTCGGAGGTTGGCGTAAAGTTGAACACGATCCGGCTCAGGTCAAATTGATTACCATTCGACAGGGTGGCCAGATCCGGGTCGTCCGGGGAGTTAAATCCGAATCCGTTGTTGGCATTTTGCTGATTATTGGGTCCGGGAATGATATTCACGTGCCCGGTGCAGAGCACCGCGCCCGTCTGAAGGCCGATACTGGCGGCGCCGTTGTTGAACGTACCCCTTGAGTTGACATTTCCGGTGCCGGTAATTCCGGAGACTTCGAAGCAGTCGCCGCCGATCAGGGTATTGGTAATCAGGCTGGTAGCAGAAACGCCTGGCGTAGTTTGAATAGTCACGCTTTCCACCGCGTCTTTGAATTTATCCAGCCACAGTGTGCTGCGCGGGCAATCCTCGCAGTTGATCGAGAGGGATACCG
>JBEIDF010000417.1:0-1115 GCA_040383605.1 Lewinellaceae bacterium | reverse complement strand
TTTCTCGTGCAAACAGCGCAGGAGCTCGTCATCCTGTCGCCGGATACTTCGCGTTTTGCGGTGTGCGTCAATCCGGACACCCTGCGCATAGCGGCCAATCTGCCGGTAAGCTGGGTCGGCGCCGGACTGGAGGTAACGCCGCAGGATACGTTTTTTGTTCAGAATACGCCCGGACTTTATCGTTTCATTGCTTTCCGCGACTATGGCATCTGCCGGCGCGCGGATACGCTGCTGGTGCAGGTGGACAAGCCGATTTCGCTCGCGCTGGACACGCCGTCGGTCGAGTGCCTGCTTTGGAATTACACGCCCTCCCCGTACGAGCCGGAGGCTGTTTATACGATCAATAATGTGGTAATAGACAGCTTCCCCGTTGCGCTTGAAGCCGCAAACAGTCCGTTTAATGTGGTGGCAACCGTGCAGAATACTTGTACCGACACGACCTTGTCCACGACCCTGCGCGTCATTTATCCCGAAGAAGTCTATATCCTTTCGCCCGATACGGCCCTTTGTACGCAAACCCCTGCGCTCCCGCTTTGGGCCAGCGACTCCACCGGGTACTGGACCGGGGCGCATATATTTGTTTATCAGGGACAGACCTGGTTTGACCCGGTGAATCCCGGCGCTTACCAGATAGTCTATACCCGCGGTGTGGGCATTTGTCTGGATCGGGATACCCTGCTCATTCAGGTAGCGCCATCCGACAGTATTGAGGCCGGCGCCGATATTTATGTGTGTGAAACGGAATCATCGGTAGAAATCACGGGGTTTTCGCCGGGCGGCTTCTTTACCGGTCCGGGCGTTTCCGGGAATACGATTGATCTTCAGTTTATTAAACGCGATTCGGCCTATACCTATCTTTACACGAATCCATCGCTTCCACCCGGTTGCAGAACAGACGCATTGGCCCTGGTCGTCCGATCCTTGCCGGCGTCGGGTTTCCTGCTCGACCGGGATACCGCCTGCCAGGGGGATTTAATTACGCTGCAGCCCAATGCGGTTGGCGGCGTGGCGTATGCGATTGATTGGGGAAATGGCGTGTCCAACACGTTTTCAAATAGTTACAGCCTGCCGGGAACCTACCTGCTGCAGTATGCAGTCCATAATTTCCATCCGCT
>JBEIDF010000416.1:0-1150 GCA_040383605.1 Lewinellaceae bacterium | reverse complement strand
GTGGCGCGGATTTTGCAGCAGCCCGGATAGGGTGGCGCGGGTTTGGGGGCTGCTGTTTCCCATAATCGTCAGCAGTACAGGGAAATCGCGTATGCCGTTCATCGCGTGGATTGCATCCTGCAATCCCCTGTTTAGCCCTACCGTTTGAGAGCACCAGAAGAGTTTCAAGCTTTTTACGCCATCGGGGCGGGCAATCAGACCTTGATTTTTATTTCGGGGAAAAGTATTCCGAACCGTGATCACGGTTTTTCTCGGATAGTGCTGGCGGTATGCCTCGCAAATGAGCGGACTGGAGGCGGAGAGGTAGCCCGCACCGGGCAGGTACGTATCTTCCAGCCATTGTGCAGCGTGTGCGCCTGCACTGCCTGCAGGATATTCGCCCCGGTGATAGTCTTCGGCGTCGAAGGCATACAGGGCGCGGGTGCGGGCGGCAGCGTGCGCAGCAACGGGCAGCGCGCCCAAATTGTGGGCAATAAACAAATCGGCTTTTGACTTGATTGCTGCCGACAAAAGTTCGTCATACGAACGACAAAATGATCGTTTTAAGGCCGGCAGACAACCAGGTAACCCAGCGGCAACCTTCCTGCGCAGTCGGGTCCAGTAGTACAGCCAAGGTTGATCTTCCGGCGAGCCGCCGCATAACCGGCCGGCCCAGCCTGCCTGTTGCAAAATCGTTTGATCCACCTCCAGGGCCCATGCCGCCCAATAGCTGTAAAGTGCTTGTACCGCATACCCTGCATCGGCAAGCGCATCTGCTTCTTTGACCAGGCGCGGATTCGAAGCCGGCTGCCCGGTAGTGATTAGTACGATCCGTTTAGGCGCGGTCATATTGAGTGCCCAGTAACAACTGCAGGTAGGCTTCTGCGGCCCGGTCGGCGCTAAATCTCTTTTCCGCAGACATTCTGCAGTCCCTGCGGTCTATTTCGTGGATACGATGGATCGCCGCCTCCATTTCCTGCGTGGATTCGCAGATGAATCCGTTCACCCCCTGCTCAAGCACCTCCGGTACCGCTCCCCGGTTGAATGCGAGCACCGGGACGCCGCAGGCAAGGCTTTCCGCCATGACGATACCAAAGGGTTCCTCCCAGCAGATGGGAAACAGGAGGGCGGCGGCATGGCGGAGCAGCGCGCGTTTTTGATCATTCTGCAC
>JBEIDF010000415.1:0-1167 GCA_040383605.1 Lewinellaceae bacterium | reverse complement strand
GGCATGCATTATCTGTTGGATAAAAATATCCGGGAGCATGGCCTGCAGCCGATTGATCTGCCTGTCAGCGGTAAATTTGAATATCTGCTTCAACAACTCGCCCAAAAGGGTAAGGTGGTCGTTTTGGTGGATGAATACGACGCGCCCATCATTCACTATCTCGGCGTGGATACCGAGCGCGCGATGCAAAACCGGGAATTGCTGCGCGAGTTTTATACCGTGCTGAAAAACAACGACTCGCTGCTGGAATTCGTCTTTCTCACCGGCGTCAGCAAATTCAGCAAAACGGGCATTTTTTCGGGATTGAACAACCTCACCGACCTGACCATGCACCCGGAATACGCCGCGATGCTGGGCTACACGCAGGAAGAACTGGAGTACAATTTCAGCGAAGAAATCGAAGCGACTGCTGCGGCGATGAATCTTTCACGCGCGGCGCTGCTGGAGGAGTTGAAGGTTTGGTACAACGGGTATCGGTTCCACCATCTGGGTCAAAGCGTCTATAACCCGGTTTCGGTCAACCTGTTTTTCGACCGCAAAGAATTCGAAAACTTCTGGTTTGCCACCGGCACGCCCACGTTCCTCGTCAATCTGTTGAAAAAAGAAGGCGTATTCCAACTGAATGCGGCCGAACAAACGGTGCTGGATTTCGACAGTTTTGATTTGGAGGATATCCGGCTCTATGGCCTTTTGTACCAAACGGGCTACCTCACCATCCAATCCCGCAACGAATACGGTCAATACCTGCTCGACTACCCCAACCGCGAGGTAAAAAACGCCATGCTGGCCTACCTCCTCGAGGCCTTCGGCGGGGTATCCAAAGGCGCCGGCATCTCTACGGCGATCCGGATGGAACAAGCCTTCCTCGCAGGCGATCTGGACGCCGTCATGCGCGCGCTGCAGGCAATTTTTGCCCATGTGCCGTATTTTTTGTACGAAAAATACCCGGAAAAATTCTTCCACGCCGCCATTCACCTCTTGTTTACCTACATGGGCATCCGGATTCACAGCGAAGTGTGCACTGCAGAGGGACGCGCCGACAGCATGGTGGAGACGCCCACACACGTCTATCTCCTCGAGTACAAACTCGACCAGTCGCCCGAAGCCGCCCTCCAGCAAATCAAACAAAAGAAATACTACCGGGCAGCCTGGAGCCTCGGCAAGCCG
>JBEIDF010000414.1:0-1170 GCA_040383605.1 Lewinellaceae bacterium | reverse complement strand
CGTAATTAGTCCCATTACGACTGCAAAAAGCGCCTTGTCTGGCTAAAAAATCCTTTTCATATTAGCAGAGAATATAATTTTAGACACGCTCTAAGGTTGAGTATTCCAGCCATGCTCCTGGCGTTTCAGCAGTAATATCCCCGATACCACTCCACAAATCGCTGCACGCCGGTAGGCAGGTCGGTAGTGGGTTGGTATCCGAAATCGGCTGTCAGTTCCGATACATCGGCGCAGGTAGCCGGCAGATCGCCGGGTTGCATGGGTTTCGGTTCGATCCGGGCGGTTATGCCGAGCGTTTTTTCGAGTTCGGACAGGAAATCGAGCAGGCGCACCGGGTGTTGATTGCCGATATTATACAGTTTGTAAGGCGCTTTGCTGCCGGCGGGGTCGGGTGTTAGTCCGCTCCAGTTCGGATCGCCGGCGGGCGGACGGTCGAGCACCCGCACGACACCCTCGACGATATCGTCCACGTAGGTGAAATCGCGCATCATATCGCCGCCGTTGAATAGTTGCACCGGTTCGCCGGATCGGATGGCTTTGGCAAACAGAAAAGGCGCCATGTCGGGGCGTCCCCAGGGGCCGTACACGGTGAAAAACCGCAGTCCGGTGGTAGGCAATCCAAACAAGTGGCTGTAGCTGTGCGCCATCAGTTCGTTGCTTTTCTTTGAAGCGGCGTACAGCGAGACGGGGTGATCCACGTTGTCGTGGGTTGAGAACGGCAGGCGCTCATTGAGTCCGTACACGCTGGAGCTACTCGCATACGTCAGGTGGCCGATGCGGTGGTGGCGGCAGTTTTCGAGGATATTGACAAATCCGAGGATGTTGCTGTTTACGTAGGCGCGCGGGTTGACGAGGCTGTACCGAACGCCGGCTTGTGCGGCCAGGTGGCACACGGCATCAAATCCCTCGGCTTCGAATAGTGCGGACAGGCCTTCGGTGTCCTCCAATTTCAGCCGGACAAAGCGGTATCTGGGATATTTGGCGCTGGAAACGGGTTGGTTATACGGCATTTCTTCGGCAACGATGCCCGCGCAGGCGAGGCGGTCGCGCTTGAGCTGCACAGCATAGTAATCGTTGAGATCGTCCAGTCCGACGACCTCATCGCCTCGCTCCAGCAAGCGATGGACTACGTGGAATCCGATGAATCCGGCGGCGCCGGTGACGAGTACT
>JBEIDF010000413.1:0-1196 GCA_040383605.1 Lewinellaceae bacterium | reverse complement strand
GATAAACTCAGCAAGGAGCAGCTGCGTCAAATAAAGCCGGATGAACTGGCAGGCATAATTCGGGAACTACCCACCTATGCACACGAAATTTTCTACTATGGCCCGCTCGCCAGCCGAAACGCCGCGCAGGCGTTGAAAAAGCATGTCCGACCCGCAGAAGCGCTGCGCAAGCCGCTTCCGCCCAAAAAATACCGGGAATTGCCCACCACGCGCAATCAGGTGTTTTTTGTGGATTTCCCCACGGTACAGGTGGAACTGCTGTTGCTCTCCAAAGGAACACCGAAATTTCGACTCGAAGAGGCGGTGATCGCCGAATGGTACAACCAGTATTTCGGCTATGGCCTGTCCTCGATCGTTTTTCAGGAAATCCGCGAATCCAAAGCGCTGGCCTATTCCGCGTATGCTTATGCCGCCAACCCAGGCCGGAAAAACCAGGCGCACTACCTGCAAGCATACGTTGGCGCCCAACCAGACAAACTACACGAGGCCGTTCAGGCGTTTCAGACGATCCTGGAAGACATGCCTGTCTCGGAAACGCAAATTGAACACGCGCGCCAGAGCGTGACGAAACAAATTGCGGCAAGCCGGATTACTAAAGGGGATATTTACTGGACTTGGCGGCAAAACCGCCGCCGCGGAATCCGGAATGACCTGCGGGAAGATGTTTACCGAACGCTCAAAAACGCCGGCGTAGAGGATCTCCTGCGCTACCAGCGCGAAAACATCAAAGGACGCGCCTTCACCTGGATGATTCTTGGCGAGCGCGACCGGATTGATTTTGAGTTTTTGAAAAAAATCGGGCCGGTAAAGGAGTTGCAGCTGGAAGACTTATTCGGGTATTGATTCCCGCGCTAAGAGCATGTCTAAATTTATATTCTCTGCTAATATGAAAAGGATTTTTTAGCCAGACCAAGCGCTTTTTGCAGGCGTAATGGGACTAATTACGGCGAAAAAAAGGAACGAAGTCTGGCTGAAAAAGACTTTCACATTAGCGTAGGCATACCCTAAGGCGCATCTACTTTGACGACCTTGCGCACCTCCCGGAGCTGCTCGTCAAAGTAACACTGCACAAAATAGATACCCGGCTTGACGTCCGGCAATTCAAAGCGGTAAAAGCCCTGCTGCAGCGCCCGTTGAGGAAGCAATACCGCTGCCTGGCCGCCATTTACGTCCGTCATATTGATGTACAAACGGGT
>JBEIDF010000412.1:0-1234 GCA_040383605.1 Lewinellaceae bacterium | reverse complement strand
GGTCGGCTACGTAGCTGAAATTAGCCACTATGTAGTCGAATATCTTTTTGCAGGTTTCCTCTTCATTGCGCCCGCGGAACGACTTCGCCATCTTTGCCATCTGGGCGCGGGCCTGCGGCACGAGCGAGAAAAGCAAGTCGCGAATATCTTTATTATCCGCCCTTTGCGCTTCGCTCCTGTAGGTTACATCTATTCCCTGATATGCTGGCTCCATGTTTCTCACTCGTTTAATTAACGAAAACCTGATCAGTGGTAACCGTCTGCGGGTTCACGGCGAAAGTATCAGTCACCGAAAAGTACGGGAGTTTAGTGGTCATCCGGACAAACAGAACGGGCACTTTCTTTGCGACAATCGCTTGTATCAGCGTAGCGACCACCGCCGGGGCGACCCGAAAGTCAAGCCACATATAATTCAACCCCGGGTTAATCTGTGACTTGCCGGAATTGAAATATCCGATTATCTGGTCGTTTACCACCAGCTCGCCGTCTATACCCCGGAGGTACACAATCGTTTTTTGCGGGTTCATAATTTCAACCTTGACGGAGATAACGAAGTCGTTTAAGGTCTTACCGCGCTTAAACCGTACCGCCACGGGCTTATATATCACGCCCTCCCCTACTTCGTATAGCTTGTATAGCCGGTAAGCCACAAAAGCCCCAGTCCATAACAGCGCGTTTTTAATTGTCTTCTGGTTAATCATGTATTGGTTGTTTGATGTGGCAAAGATACGGGTATTAATGCGAAGCAAATTAAACGGTCTTTTTTGCGCTTTCCGCTCAATGGCTGTAATTTTG
Source organism: Lewinellaceae bacterium (assembly GCA_040383605.1). GTDB lineage: Bacteria > Bacteroidota > Bacteroidia > Chitinophagales > Saprospiraceae > M3007. Next base: position 439 of record JBEIDF010000412.1, on the reverse strand, counting down.
TGGGAAGCAAGCGCGAGTTTATCCATAATTGCTCCACAATTCAGAAAAAAGTCACATGGAAAATGAGAAGCAAGGCCGCCAGGGCCAGTTAAAATACGACAATAGAGTACGGGTATCATATCCGGATCAGCTCTACGCCAGCGCTCGCCGCTGGGCAATGGCCAGAGGGCTATCTATACAAGACCTGCAAAGAGAGGCAATGCAGCACTATGTATCACACCTTGAAAAAACTGGAAGATAACTACCAAAGTATCCGATCCGCATACCAGCCCGGGCTCCCTTTCACTTTCCTATTCTCCGCGTGCCTGATCTTGTATAAGGCCCGGCGCTTGTCCGCGTACTCGCGCCCGCGCTCCCGCAGGTACACGTCGTAGTCGGAGTACCCTTTAGCCCCTATCTGGGCAATACGTTTGCCGTCCTTGAATACGTCGAGCTTCTT
>JBEIDF010000411.1:0-1237 GCA_040383605.1 Lewinellaceae bacterium | reverse complement strand
GGATGCCGATCGGATTGATTTATTGCGGCGCGCGCTGCACCCGATTGATCCAAGGATGCACGCAGCAAACAATTATCGGTATGAGCCGACATGGGAAAAATTGGAAAGTGCTTTTGAGGAGGGGTTCTTTTTGAATCGGCTACCTGAAGTATTTGGAAGCGCGTTTATTCTCCAAGCCCTGGATCTGCAGCGCAGCCTGGAAGACATCCTCCACTTCCCACAGGCCGGAGAAACGAGTCCTAAAACCTATCTGAAAGGAGATTTCACCCAACAGCGGGTGGATTTTGCCCTTCCTTTTCCGTATCCGCAAAATGAAAAATGGGGGATAATTTTGGAGGTGGACGGTCCGCAGCACAACACGACGGCACAACAATCATTGGATCAACGCAGGGATAAAGCCGTGTCGGAAGCAGGATGGGATGATACCCTGCGGATACGGAGCATGACCGATTCCCTCGATCGCTTGCTGCAATATCAGGAAGCGCCCTATCTGAAAACCCTCAAACAGAACTTCCAGGAGCCTTTATACGCTTCGAGTTCCGGCCTCACCGCACTGCAACTGGCACTCACCCCGATTGCCGTAGCCAGGATTCAAGGCGTCCTGGCCAGGTTTGTACTGCATGATTGGTTGAGTCTGGAGCGTGAGCAATGGCGGATTGCGGTACTGGAGCGCGATGTGCCTGCTGCGCACCTGGCGATGGAGGATTTCAAGATACACTTTGAGCATCTTTTTGCGTTGGAGGGCCAGGGTCGGCAACTTCCGCAGATCGAGTTGTCCATATTTAATACGCCAGAATTTGCGGGAGCAGCCCTCAATCAGGGCCATCAAAATACTATTCAGGATATCAGCAAGGCGGCGGATGCAGGGCCTTTTGACCTCGTCCTGGACTGCTCCACCCTGGTACGGGGACATGCCGTGGTATTTTCGGAGAGAATGCCACAAACGCGTTTACATGCGGTTATCCGCTCTTCCTTTGGACAACGCCGCGACCGAAGGTTCATTTCCGAGAAACCCATACAGTATCCGGGCATTTTCACCAGGGATATGACAGATGAAGAGCGCCTGAGCGGTTTTCTCGATCCGGATACCCCGTTAGAGCAACAGGTGGAGGCGGGCCGGCGGGCCTACGAGCGCGACCTGCTAATTCCGGAGCGAATCCATGCGCTGACCTTTTTTCTGCAGTCGGTATTCAGAAAAACATCATTTCGGCCGGGGCAGTTACCGATCATAGACCAG
>JBEIDF010000410.1:0-1247 GCA_040383605.1 Lewinellaceae bacterium | reverse complement strand
CTGCCCAAATCGGTATTCAGGTATTGGCTTCGCCGGTATAGACAAGAAAAACAGCGCGGGTTTGTGGAGGTGTCCCCGGTTGCAGATTCTGCGCCGGTGCGCGGCCCGAGCGAGGTGTTTGCCCGCTTGCGGACGTCTCAGGGCGCCGAATTAGTTTTGTACGAAGCGGTGAGCGCCGCGTATCTCCGGGAACTGCTATGGTAAATTTATCGAGCGGTTCGCGGTACTACCTGTGGCGGGAACCGGTGGATATGCGCAAGAGTTTCGATGGTCTGCAGGGTCTGGTGACGGGTCAGATGGGCCGGGACGCGCTGAGCGGCGAGGTGTTCATCTTCATGAACCGGCGACGGGATCAGGTGAAGATGCTGGTGTGGGATCGCAGCGGCTTTGTAATCTATTACAAACGGCTGGAGCGGGGTCGGTTCGAGTTGCCCGCGGCGGCGGGCGGAGAGCAAATTCGCGGACAGGGTTTGCCGTGGTCGGATTTATTGCTGATCCTGGAAGGGGTTTCGCTGCGCTCGGTGCGGTGGCGTAAACGCTACACCAGACCCTGTTCAGGCGCATTTTAAAAAATCGAAATTTTGGGGTGCGTTATCCACAATTTTGGTGCGGTTTTCCACGTGTTTTTTTCTAAAATGTGGAAAAAAAGCGCTTGCGGCATCGGGTAATGGCAGCTACTTTTGCCCCATGCAATCACCAGACACACCCATGGTTCCGCTGGCCGACTACCAAAAACTGGAGTCCGAGGTCGCCTCGCTGAAGCACCGCATCGCGGAGTTACAGCGGATGCTGTTTGGCGTCAAAAGCGAGCGTTTTGTCCCGAAGGTGGATCCTGCGCAATTACAGTTGGAATTGGAGGGGCTTGAGGAGGTTGTCGAGGCGCACAAGACGATGGTGGCTGCCCACGAGCGCCGGGCGCGCGGCGAAGAGGATAAAAAGCACCCGGGCCGCCTCCCGATTCCGGCGCATCTGGAACGCGAGGAAGAAGTAATCGAGCCGGAAGAAGATACCACGGGTATGGAGCATATTGGCGACGAGGTGACAGAAACGCTGGAATACACGCCCGGAAAGTTGTGGGTACGGCGCATCGTACGGCCTAAATATGCACGCAAGGATACGGCAGAGGGCCAGTCGCCGATTATCGTGGCGCCCATGCCCGATCAGGCATTCCCCCGGCTGAAAGCGGGCGTGAGCCTGCTGGTGTGGCTGGTCATCAGCAAGTTCGTCGAGCACCTGCCGCTCTATCG
>JBEIDF010000409.1:0-1312 GCA_040383605.1 Lewinellaceae bacterium | reverse complement strand
CTTTCGCCCCCGCTGATGTTGTCGCTGGCGCCCACGCGGGTGAAGATTTTATCCACGATGCCGATGCGTGCACTTTCGGCGGGTACGAAGCTGCCCATTTGGGCGAGGAGCGTGATGAGGGCGGCCTGGCGGAGCAGCGCCGATTTTCCGGCCATATTGGGACCGGTGATCAGGATAATTTGCGTGCCTGCATTGTCGAGCGCGATGTTATTGGGGACATACGATTCCCCGACGGGAAGTTGCATTTCGATGACCGGGTGGCGGCCTTCGCGGATATCCAGCGCGAGGGAGTCGTCCAGTTCGGGCCGGCAGTATCGGTTTTTTTGCGCGATGTTGGCCAGCGCGAGCAGGCAGTCGAGTCGGGCGATCAATTGCGCGTTGAATTGGATCGGTTGGATGTAGGCGCCGGTTTCTTCGACCAGTTCCCGGAAAATCCGTTCTTCCAATTCGAGCATTTTTTCTTCAGCGCCGAGGATATTGTCTTCGAGCTGTTTGAGTTCATTGGTGACATACCGTTCGGAGTTGGCGGTCGTTTGTTTGCGCGTCCATTCCGGCGGCGCCAGGTTTTTGTGTTTATTGGTTACTTCGAGGAAGTAGCCGAATACGCTGTTGAAACCGATTTTCAGATTTGCGATACCGGTGCGTTCCGCCTCCCGCTGTTGCAGTTCGGCCAGGAGTTCTTTACCGTGGTTGGCGACGTGGCGGAGTTCGTCCAGTTGCGGGTTTGCGCCGTCGGCGATGGCGCCGCCCTTGCGGGCTTCGGTGGGCGGATCCTGTGCGAGGACGGTCTCGATGCGTTGGCGCAGGGTAGGGCAGGGGTTAAGCCCTTCGGCGATTTTGCGCAGGCCCGGGTTAGGACAGGCTTCAAGCAGGTTTTTGAGTTGTTCCGTGGCGGTGAGTGCCCGGCGGAGTTGGAGCACTTCCCGGGGATTAATTTTTCCGAGCGCAGTTTTGCCCATCAGGCGTTCCAGATCGCCTATTTGCCGGATTGGCGGTTCCACCTCGCGGGCGGCTTCGCCATTTTCCACAAAAAAAGCGACAATATCCTGCCGCTCTCGAATTTGGGTCAGGCTGGTCAGGGGCAGCAGCACCCATTTTTTCAACAGTCGGGCGCCCATCGGGCTGATGGTTTGATCGAGCACCTGCAACAGCGAGCGGCCATTTTCGTGATTTGACTGCACCAGTTCCAGGTTTCGGATGGTGAAGCGGTCGAGCCAGACATACCGGTCGGTTTGCAGCCGGCTCAGGCTGACGATATGTTGGAGCCGGGTATTTTCGGTGGTGGACAGATAATGGAGTGCCGCGCCTGCCG
>JBEIDF010000408.1:0-1341 GCA_040383605.1 Lewinellaceae bacterium | reverse complement strand
GGCACCTCCCCAAATGTCATGTACGAACAGGAACACCCCGGTACGTTTCAGCTCGACGATTGGGGCGATTACTACCGCCGGTATGTCGCCGACCCGAATCAGGAAGGCAAACTGGTACAGGCGGAAGTCCACGAGTCGGGATTTTTTACCTCCTATGAAAAAAATGGCAAGCATATCTCCTTCTACGGCGATAACCACCCCGACTACGCCGGGAATGTGGTGAAAGCCATGGCTTCGGCCAAACACGGGTATAAAAAAGTGGTGGAACTGCTCAATCCGGACGGACTGATCCGAGAAGCACCGGAAAATGAACTGCAGGACTTTTTCCATCTCCTACACGCGGAGTGGGTCGCAGAAGTGATCGAGGTGATTCGCCTTACGCCGACAATCGTCGAACTCGTCGTGCGCGCGCCTATGGCCGTCCGCAAATTCCAACCCGGCCAGTTCTACCGCCTCCAAAACTACGAAACCAACGCCCCCCGGCATGATGGTACGGTGCTTCTGATGGAAGGCCTGGCACTCACCGGCGCGTGGGTGGACAAAGAAAAGGGCCTGATCGGCCTTATTACCCTCGAAGTGGGCGCGAGCTCCCGGATGGTCGCCCTGCTCAAACCCGGCGAACGCGTTGTGCTCATGGGGCCCACCGGCGAACCTACGGAAATTCCCTCCAACACAACGGTTCTGCTGCTGGGCGGCGGACTCGGCAACGCCGTTCAATTCTCCATCGCCCGGGCGCTCAAAGAAAAGGGCTGCCAGGTGCTCTATTTCGCCGGATATAAGAAAAAGGAAGATTTCCACAAACGGGAAGAAATTGAGGCGAATACCGACCTGGTCGTGTACAGCGTGGATGCGGGCGACCCCGTCGAGGCCTTCCGCCCACAAGACAAATCTTTCGTCGGCAATATCATCCAGGCGATGATCGCCTATGCCGAAGGCCGGCTGGGCGATACCCCAATCCGGCTCGATCAAGCTACCCGCATCATCGCCATCGGCTCCGATCGCATGATGCGCGCCGTGAAGGAATCGCGCCATACCGTCCTTAAACCATTCCTTCAACCCAACCATACTGGCATCGCCTCGATCAACTCGCCCATGCAGTGCATGATGAAAGCCATCTGCGCCCAATGCCTGCAGCGCCATGTAAATCCGGAAACTGGCGAAGAGGAATTTGTATTCAGCTGCGTCAACCAGGATCAACACATGGATTTTGTGGATTTTGACCACTTGGACGCGCGACTCAAACAGAACCAAATCCAGGAGAAAATTGCGGATTTGGAACTCCGAACCGCGTGGGGGTTCCCGCAGAACTCGCAGACGGCGCAGAATCCGCTGAGTTGAAGT
>JBEIDF010000407.1:0-1344 GCA_040383605.1 Lewinellaceae bacterium | reverse complement strand
TGCTGATCTTCCGAATCCCACTCCTCCCAATTGGAATGGTAGGCCAGGATGTTAAAGACCGTAAATATTTTATCCGCTATCCGCAACTGCGCGCCCGGCCGCAACCAACCGGGTTTCACGTACTCCGGTCGGGCTGGAAGCGGCTTCGCAGGCTGCCAGGCTGTCTGCCCAGGTTCCCGCGCCATGATTTTGCCACAGGACGGACAGCCGAAGGCCACCGGCGCTTCGAGGTAACGCGGACTTTCCCGGCGGCAGCCGATGCACGTGATCTTCCGCATCAGACTAACCGGAAATGGCCGCAGCGATGATGATGCAAATACCCAGGACAAACAAGCCGGCAAAAACCGCCAACGGCAGGTTGTGCTCCTGGGCCAACTGCCGGTACAAATTACCCGGCGTGATCCAATCAATCACCTTCGTGGCAAAAATCGCCAAGGCAATACCAAGGAGCGCGTAAATAATCGAGGAGTAAATACCCGATTCGGTGACTACAAGCAGCATAGGATGTAAGTTAGACGATGTATAGGCCGCTAATGTACATACTTCCACGCGTTTTTCCAAACAATCAAAAAAAGCGGTTGTTACAAGCGTCCAAATTACTGCTAATTCCAAAACTGTCGCATGTCCTACCCAAGCCTCCGCGCCGCCGCCCAAGACCTCGAAAAACACGGTATGCTGCTTCGCATCCGGGAAGAAGTAGATCCCCATTTGGAAATGGCCGAAATCCATCGCCGGGTGTACGAGCAGCAGGGGCCGGCCATTTTGTTCGAACGGGTGAAGGGCAGTCCCTTTCAGGCTCTCAGCAATTTATACGGCACGTTCGAGCGCACGGAATTTTTGTTCCGCCACACCCTCTCCCGGGTAAAAAAGGTGATCGAACTGAAAAAAGACCCGGCAAACCTGCTGAAAAATCCGTTTCGCTACCTCGGCGCGCCCCGCACGGCCCTTTCCGCGCTGCCCATGCGCGCGCTCGGCAGCGTTCCCGTAACCTACGGCCGCACGACCATCGGCCAACTCCCGCAGATCAAGAGCTGGCCCATGGACGGCGGCGCGTTTATCACCCTCCCGCAGGTCTATACCGAGGATCCGGAATTACCCGGCGTCCTGCATTCGAATCTGGGGATGTACCGAATCCAGCTGTCGGGCAATCAGTACGTACCCAACGAGGAAATTGGTATGCACTATCAATTGCACCGCGGCATCGGCGTCCATCATGAAAAATATAACCGGCTCGACCAACCGTTCCGCTGCAGCATCTTCGTGGGCGGCCCGCCGAGCCACGCGTTCAGCGCGATCATGCCGCTCCCGGAAGGCCTGAGCGAACTCACCTTCGCCGGCATGCTC
>JBEIDF010000406.1:0-1352 GCA_040383605.1 Lewinellaceae bacterium | reverse complement strand
GTTCGTACCGGCAAAATAGATTTCAGGGCCGCCGCGCTTTTGCCGCGGAAGCAGGTTGTAATAACTGTGGCAACAAAATTCCAGCGCAGCCTTGGCGCCCAAATACGAACCGCCGATACCGATGACTACCAGCACCGATGCCTGTTCGCGGATGCGGGCTGCTGCGGTCTGGATGCGCCCGAACTCAGCCTGATCGTAATGCACCGGCAAATCGAGCCAACCTAAAAATTCACTGCCGGGCCCGTTGCGGTCGTGCAACAGGGCAGCGGCAGCCTGGATTTGCGGCTCAATCGCCGACCATTCGGCAGGGTGGATAAACGGAGCGGCGGCAGTCGCGTCAAAACGAAGCAAGGAGTTCATAAACGGGCGCTTTTTGAAAGGCAAAAGTGCGGATATTTTGGTTGGGAATGAAGAATACCGCCAGAATTCGTTTTTAAAAACAGGATTCGCTCCCCCAAAAACACCCGGATTTGTCAGTACTCGGTAAAAACCACAGGCAACGAGCGCCCGCCGGACGCTTATGACAATTCCGTGAACATCGCTTTCCAAGGTGGGGATATGTTTGCACCCGATTTCAAGAACAGCGCTACGCGTCATTCTGGAAAAACAGTTATTTACACATTTAAAATTTCACTTTAAATCCTTTTGTCGTGATATTAAAAACAGTATCAAAAAGTTTGCTCCCGCTTCTTGCGCTTGTCATCATCGGCTTTGGGCTCTCGATCCAATCCTGCAAAAAAGAGGAGGAAAAAATTACCAGGGTGTACGGCGTGATTACGCTGGATAATGTCGAAGAATGGGCGACCTGGAATGACAGCGGCGAGGTACAGGTGACGCTGTTCCCGCAATTTAGCCTGGATCCGCTGGCGGGCTGGGGCGCGGTACCGGATAATTTTTTCGGCCCGAATGTTCCCGGCGGTACGTTTGCCGTCGGCGCACCCTATAACTCGCAGAATCCGGTAGTTTTGACCTACGAGCCGGGCAAAAATCAGTACAGTTATGAAATTGAGCTGGAGCCGGGCGTCTATTCCGCCCTGGCGCTCGGTTTTAGACATAACCTGGTAACCGATCCGAGCAAAAAAACCGCCACCCTCGGCGTGCACTGGGACACGCCCGCGCAAGTCAGCCACGGCATTGTTATCCGGGTACGCACCCCTGGCGGCGCGATCGTTCCGGTATTTAATTTCCCCGCGCCGACCACGTTCACCATCGCGGAAGGCGAACAGAAGGAAATCAATTTCAAAGCCGACTTTGGTTTTGTAAATCAATGGTATTAAACGATCGAATCAAATTATTTCTAAAATGAAAAAATTGGCCTGGACGTGGTTTGCTTTTCTGCTGTGCCTGACGGC
>JBEIDF010000405.1:0-1418 GCA_040383605.1 Lewinellaceae bacterium | reverse complement strand
TGGGCTTGTCGCCCACAGTTGTGTATCGCGCGGATCCGAACACGACGATGCGGCCCATTGGCGCCAGCATATCGTACGGAATGGTAAAGTAACGGCCGCCCACGCTGTCCATTACCAACTCCAGCGGTCGCCCCTCGAGCGACTCTTCCAGCCGCTGCTCAAAATCTGCTCCTCGGACAATCATCCGGTCGTAGCCTTCACGCAAACCAATCTCTGATTTGGAAGGCGAACCCACCGTGCCGATCGTAAAGCATTTATACGCCTGCGCGATCCGGAGGGCCTGCAGGCCCACACCCCCTACCGCGCTGTGTATCAGCACCGTTGTGCCTTGCTGCAGATTGCCCAGATTTTTCATGCCGTAATAGGCAGTCAGCGTCTGCACCGGATAGGCGGCGCCGGTTGCATAGTCCCAATCTTCGGGCAGGGGCAGTACGTAGCGCGCATCGCTGTTTAAGTGCGATGCGTAGCCCCCGAAACGGGTGACGCCCATAACTTTTTGTCCAACACGTAGGTCTTTTACCCCTTCGCCCACGGCCTCTACTACGCCCGCGTATTCCAGACCCGGCGTAAAAAGCGATTTGGGCGCTGCTTTGTAGAGCCCCCAGATAGCAAAAATGTCGGCAAAATTCAATCCGACCGCTCGAACCGCCACCCGCACTTCTTCGGCGGCGGGCGGTTGCAAATCAAAAGATTCCAACTGAAGCGTGGCTAAATTGCCGGGTTTGACAGTGTATTTTTGCATCGTTTAAGCAGATAAATGATCATTTTTGTACCGCGCTGTTTTTATCCTTCGGTTTCTTTTTATCTTTTTTCCAGCCGTATACGTCTTTCAGCTGCAAGGTATCGCCTTCCGCTTGTACCAGCAACAAATCATACCGGATTCGCACGGGCGTACCCACAGGCGCATAGTAGTAGATAAACCAGGCGCCGTATTCCCCCACGCCAATACAGCCGTTGGAAGCGGTTCGGTTCAGCGATCCGGGATTGGTGGTCGGATGGATCAGTTGGCCGAGTCGGCGGCCGTTGATTTCGGGCTCCAGCCAGGGGATAAGCGGCATGCGCGTCCGGCGGCCATCGTCGCGCTTGGTTTCCAAAAACTTCTCGCCCGTATGCGGATCCAGGAACCAAGGCGGGTCGCGGTTGATTTTGATAATCTTTCCCGCCCCCGGTTGGGTGCGCAGATCAATCTCTTTTCCCAGTAGTTTCTGAAATTGTTTTTTATTTTTGCCAACGCGAACCGGGAATGTAAACAAGGTGTCCGAAGCGCCCTGAACCACGCGCAGCCGGAACTCCGGAATGTTCACGTCCAGCCACGCGCTGTCTATTTCCCGCTGCAAAGCGGCCGCAGTAATCGAATCCGGAATATAAATCGTATCGCCCGGGTGAAAAATCGGCAGTTCGCGCTGATTCAGCACAAT
>JBEIDF010000404.1:0-1425 GCA_040383605.1 Lewinellaceae bacterium | reverse complement strand
TCCGGGAGCGGTGTACTATTGCTCGGTGAATCTTCGACCTTGGGCGCCAGTTTCCAATGGGTCGGCCCAGGCGGTTTCTTCTTTTCCGGCCCGACGGTGCTCGTACAGTTTCCAGGCGACTATCTCCTAACGGTCACGGGGCCGAACGGGTGTACTGCGCAGGCGCAGGCGGTCGTACAGCCAGATCAGAATATCCCGGACGTCCTGGTATCAGTTGGCAATATCCTCACCTGCGCCTCACCTTTTTCGACTTTGACTGCGCAATCTGCCGTGTCGGGTATCGTCTTTCAGTGGGCCGGGCCGGGCGGAATCCTTGGCGCCGGCGCCTCGATACAAGTTAGTCAGCCTGGCGGATACATCGTCACCGCCACGGCGCCGAACGGTTGTACGGCCTCCGCCATCGCGCTATTAACAGCGGATTTAATCCCTCCGGACGTTTCCGCCACGGGCAGCGTATTGGACTGCGCACATCCTACCCGAACAATTTTAGGTCTGTCCAACGCGCAGGGCGTACAGTTTTTCTGGAACGGCCCCGGTGGATTTCAATCGAGCCTTTCCCAGCCAATTGTCGCTCAGCCTGGCGTGTACACGCTGACGGCAACGGGTGCGAACGGCTGCACCGCCCAAGACACGGCGCTGGTGGCAGCGGATTTGGCTCCGCCTATATTAATGGTATCCTCTCCGGATACCCTCAACTGCAATCAACCACAAACGCTTGTAATGGCGGCTGCGACACCTCCTGGGTCTCAGATCGCATGGAGCGGCCCGGGGATTTTTACGGCGAATGGCCCTGCTGCGACGATCAGTTTGCCGGGGCTGTATCGGGTGGTGGCGACGGGGCCGAATGGATGTCGGGATTCTGTATTGGTTTCGGTGGCGCTGGACACGTTGGCTCCAACCCTGGCGGTAGCAGGCGACACCTTGGATTGCCGCCAACCGCAAGGACTTGTTCGGGCCTTATCCAATACCGCCGGTTTGACGTATAGTTGGGTCGGGCCAGGAAATTTTTCCTCGTCTTTGCAAAATCCGGCTATTCAGGTTCCTGGTGCGTATTTTGTCACGGCGACCGCTCCAAACGGTTGCCAGTCAATCCGGACTGCTTTTGTGGTAGCGGATACGGCTGCGCCAGCAGTGCTTACAACGGGCGGGTTGTTGCGTTGCGATGTGCCCCAAACCGGGATTACCGCGATCACCTCTTCGATTGGGGCTGGATTTAATTGGTCGGGGCCTTCGGGCTTCTCTTCCACCTTGCAAAGCCCCGGCGTTACAAAGCCCGGGCAGTATAGCGTTACCGTAACCGGACAAAATGGCTGTTCTGCCGTCGCGCTGGCGGAGGTTTTGGCGGACACTGCTGCGCCGTCGGTACAGTTATTTGCCGGCATTCTGCGCTGTCGAGATACCCTGGCGCCGGTCCGGGCGCAGGTA
>JBEIDF010000403.1:0-1447 GCA_040383605.1 Lewinellaceae bacterium | reverse complement strand
TCAGACGCGACCGGTTGAGTAGGTACGAGTTTGAAAATGAGGCGCAAAAATAAGCGTTTGTAGTTTTTGTGCAAAAGCGGGCGACAAAAAAAACCTCAATATTTCACGGCTTTCAGCGCGATTCGCTCCTGGCCGTCCGAAATTTCGATTATATACAGACCCGGTTGCCAATTTTCGCTTGGGATAGCGTGGTATTGGCGGCCTTCTGGCATGAAAGCATCCATGAAGTAGACGCGTTGGCCTTGTTGGTCGAAGATTTGCAGGCGGTAATTCCCTGCTTTGCGCGGATTAATTTCGATTTGGGCTGTTTGTGCAATCGGGTTGGGGAATACTTTCATTGCGGCGATCGCGCCGGTGCTTTCGGCAATCCCCGACACCGGGCTTTCCGGGATTTGGACGGCCGTGATAGAGGCGCCGTCGCCTGTGCTGGTACCGTTTCGGTTTACGGCGTTACCGGCTGCGTAGAACGTCACCGGGCCGGTTCCGGCCGGCGGTGCGATCCAGCGGACGGCGAAGCCATCGGTGTTCGAGATATTGTCGTGCTCAGCATAGGTACGGCCGTTGGCGATGGTGGACAGTTTGTAGTTATTGGTACCTTGGTCTAGGAAGCCGTCCAAGTCCGTGGTATCTGCATTGCGGAGCGCGATCATTTGGAAGGCATAGCCATTCACCATACCGGCGCCGTTCACGCGCACCAGTGCGGTGTACTGTTGTCCTGGCAGGTAATTACTGACCGTATCGCCGGCGCTGTTGATCAGTCGGATGGAGACGGTCGAGCTGATGCTGGTACTGGTATGGCAGAACCCGCAGGTGCGGGCTGTGCCGTTGGTATTAGTCTCGTCGCCCGGCGCGCCGGTATTGCCTTTGCCGGCTTGTGCAGCGCGGCCATTTTTATTGCTTAGGGAGATACCTGCGGCAAAAAGCAGCAACAAGAGGGCTGTTGTAAATTTTATGTTCATGTATTTAGGAAATGATGTGTTTATTGGACAGTAAAACCCGTAAAAAGTTGAAAGAATTGCAAGATTAATTATGCGTGTTTGTTGGGCTGTCCAATTCGAAGAGCCGGTAGGCTTTAATAATGCGCTCCATCTGCCCGGCGTAGTCATCCACATTCGACAGTTGATGTTGGGCGAAAGCCTCCACCCAGGGTTTCCAGTCCATCCCGGCTTTTGCGCGCGTTTCCGCCACCCAATTTTGGCCGGCGAGGAAGATGCTGAAATCGCGGTAGCTTTCCCAGGGCGTGCTGTATTGTCGGAAGCAGTTGCCGTTCAGTTCCAGCGAGGGGCCTTCCCAATCGCCGCCGCAGACCAGCGCAGTAAAATTATGGGCTTCCACGGCGGTATTGCGCCGTCCGGCGAAGCTGTTGACATAAGCGTGCGCCAGCAGCACCGAGGCTGGCGCCCGAAATTTTCGGCTTTCGCTCCGGGCCACCTTGCTGAACCGGCGC
>JBEIDF010000402.1:0-1484 GCA_040383605.1 Lewinellaceae bacterium | reverse complement strand
GTTAATATGAAAAGAATTTTTTAGCCAGACAAGGCGCTTTTTGCAGGCGTAATGGGACTAATTACGGCGAAAAAAAGGAACGAAGGTTGGCTGAAAAAGACTTTCATATTAGCGAGAAATATAATTTTAGACATGCTCTAACTTCCGCCAGCCGTATTTCCTGCGAAAATAAGCAAGTTGATAAAATTTTTCTGTGGTAAAATAGTTTTTAAAAAGTTTTTGCCGCGCACAACCGCCTTTTTGCCCGCCATCCCCGGCAGCACGCGGCGGCCTCGCGCCATATTGCCATTTTTGATTGCTTTTCGCTATCTTTGCGCCCTACGAGCCAGACTCGTTTTTCCAATTCAAATCAGCCTTTTTTAAAAAAAATACGCATGACACACGCAGCGCCCCGCACGATTGCCCGACTGGCAACCGCTTTTTTTCTCCTGATTTCTGTGTTTGCGCTTCGGGCGCAAACCGCACCGGACTCCCTCGGTACCCCGGACAACCCCACAGGTATCCCCGCCACTGCCCCGGCGGATAGCAACCCGCAACCCGCGGGTATGTTTGGCGGATTGCCCAGCGAAGGCGCTGAGGGTTTGGTGTTGCACCCGGCGATGAAAGGCGTGACGGTGGACATGGACGAGCGCAACGACCTTTTCCTGCAGGTCGAAAATCCGATCCGCATCAAGGTCAGCGGCGCACCCGCACAGGAAATCATCTGCCGCATCGTCGGCGAGGGCGTGGTGCTCGAAAAAGTGTCGGATACGTCTTATGTCGCCCGGGCTTCTCAGCCTGGCGTAATCATCCTCGAGGTCGTCCGCAAAACGGATACCGCCGAGGTGGTCGTCGGCGGCCGGGCGATGAATGTCAAGCCGCTGCCCCGCCCGTCTGCGTTTTTTGCAGGGAAAAATGCCGGCTCGATCACCAAAAAAGAAGCGCTGAAATTGGGAAAAACCCTGACGGCCGAATTCAACAAACTTCCGTTCCCGCTCAGCGCGCCGGTAGAATCCTATCTGCTGACGATCGTGCTGCCGGAAAGGGCCGGTACGCCCACCTGGCCGGTGCGCGGCGCCGACCTGCCGGAGGCAGCCAAAAAAGGCATCAAAGACGCGCCGGTCGGCAGCGTACTGTTTTTCGATGAAATTATGGTGCGGATGCCCGGTGAAAGCGCCCCGCGCATGATCACCGGCCTGGTGCTTCGGATGACGGAGTAGGCGCCGCTTTTGCGCCGAGCCGCGACACCCAGATTCCGGTTTGCCCGCGCTGGGCAATCAGGTATTCCGCCAATGGCTGCGCGGAAATTACCACGCGTTTGGCCAGCGAAGAGGCATGCAGCAGGTGAACGCGGCCGTTGACGCGCACCGCAAAACCCTCGTGGGCGATGTCCAGTCCCGGCTTTCCGGAAGTGATGGCAATGAGGTCGCCATCCTGAATCGCGGATTCCATGGCCTGCACGCGCTGCTGTGGGATAAAGTACCGCTGTTGCAGGCTGAGCAGCC
>JBEIDF010000401.1:0-1493 GCA_040383605.1 Lewinellaceae bacterium | reverse complement strand
CTCGCTAATATGAAAATCTTTTTCAACCAACCTTCGTTCCTTTTTTTCGCCGTAATTAGTCCCTTTACGCCTGCAAAGAGCGCCTTGTCTGGCTAAAAAGTCCTTTTCATAGTAGCAGAGAATATAATTTTAGACACGCTCTAAGTTTTTCTCGGAAAATGCAGCTCCGTATTCTTCCGTTAATTGTCGCCACAATGTAGCAACAATTTGTTTGCCATATACTTCACTGCGGTTTTGGCCTTCAATTGCCTCATTTATTTTCTTGCCTATCTGCCAATACAGCATGCTCATCGTGGCATTCACAGCCACCGCTACCTGCTGCCGACTTTCCTCGATCCGTTGCCTGATCGAGCCGAGTAAACCTGTATTTTCAATTTTTTTGCTCATCGCCGGTTACGGTGATTTTTTCCTGTTACGTCTTTATATATCTTGGTCTTTCGTACGAGCTTGTTCAAATTTTGATTTTTCGGCAGTTGCAACCCAGAAATCAACGTTTGAACAAGATATTAGTCCATCTGATGTTTCTGCCGCGCAGGAATCTGGATCAGATCCTCTCCGAGTTCCACCTCCAGCTTAGCAATCGAACGCAGGGTGAAATTATGTTCCCCGGACAACCATTTGCTGATTTCAGAGGGCCTTTTGCCCATCTTTTCGGCCAGTACTTTTTGGCTCCAGGCTCTATCCTTGAGAATTTCATGTATGCGGAGCACCAGTTCGCCGTAATGGCGAACAAACTGGCGGGTTTCCGGCGGCGTTTCTGCGAGCACCTCGCGCGCGGTGTTGTTTTTCATTTTTTATGAATTTGTTGTATTTGAATTATAGGAATATTTTTCTACTATTCTTGAAATCTATGAGATACCTATTGTTTTTTTTATCAATTTGTATATCCCCGTCTCGCAGTGCATCCGAAATTCTTGAAGCGAAATTTTGTGCGTTTTGAAAATAGAAGTTGAGACGTTCACTGGACTGTGAAGTACCCGCTGTTTTTGGTCCCCCGTTAAATAAAATAACTATACGCTCCGAAACTTTGAAACAAAATAAACGCAAAGGGAAATTTGGATATTCCAAACTCAATGATTTCAGTTTGGCTGGTGGCAAGGCAGCTGCTTTATTTTCCTGCCGTCTGAAAAAGGCATCCAATGCACCTTCCCGATCTCCGATTATGTCAAAAATCAACGCTGTGAGTTCTTCCAGCGCAGGGCGATAAATGGGATCATCTTTAAATCTGGTATAGAATTTATCAGTCTCACTATCGGTTTCATTTTCCCTACGAACGGTATAAAACGTTACATACCGCGATTCGTCGTCCCAGATTTCAAGCGCAAAATTATTCATTTAAAAGTGAATTTCACAAAAATCCCTAATAAAAATGTGTTCTCTACAAGGTCTTAGCCCCCAAAAACAGGTTTCCCAGCCCGGATCGCTCCAAAACCATAAAGGTAACGCCCGGTAGTACGCCCGGCGCTTTCGGCCGGAATAGTATCGGATTTTTG
>JBEIDF010000400.1:0-1525 GCA_040383605.1 Lewinellaceae bacterium | reverse complement strand
GCGACTTTGCCCTTGTCAGACATCTGCGTGATCAGTTCCCGAAATTGTGCGCCCACGCCCTGTGTCTGCAGCGACAATCCTTGCCGGCTTGCTATTTGCCTGAACTCCTGCTCAATGGCCGCACGCAAGCCCAGACTCTGATAAGAAATGGCGGTAAAAGAAATGCGCAGCACCGGGTTCTTCCGGTTCCAGTCCCACTTATCCTCGATCCAAAGTCCCGAAAACAATTCCCGACTGCCGCTGAACAATTCGTGCAGCGTGGCGATCGTGATGGATTTGCCGAAGCGGCGCGGGCGAGAGAGAAAGAAGTACTTGCCGCTCGACGCCATTTGATACAAATAGCGGGTTTTGTCTATGTATTTGTAACCGCCTTCGATAATGCCGCGGAAGTCCTGTAGTCCGAGTGGGAGTTTTTTTAGCATACGCTAAGGTATTTGTCGTGCAAAGATAACCCAAAATACGCTATTCTTCCGCTATTTCCTCCGCCATCCAGCCTTCGATATTCTTCGTCTTACTCGAAAAATTCACCCCCACGCACACCACCGGCTTGCCGAGGCTCCAAGCCGCCCGGTAGTATTTTTTTTGTTTGATCTGTTCGAGGGCGGCTTCGGGCGACTGGTCGAGTTTGTACTCGAGGAGATAGACTTTTGTCGGGGTTTCGACCATGCTATCCACCCGCCCATCGGCAGTGCAGGCTTCGCTGTGTATGCGGATACCCAGGTACGTGAACAGCAGGTGAATAGCGGCGTGGAAGAATTTTTCCGGGTGCTTTTCGTACAGGCCGTACGGGATATCGGCAAATACCGCCTGGAGGATGCGGATCGCCTGCTCGAGGTCGTCGGCGATAAAAGCGTTGCGCAGGCGGATTACCAGCGATGCGGAGCGCTCCACGTACACGCCGGTAAATCCCTCGATGAGGTGTTCCAGCATCGAGTCGCGCACCTCCTTGTTGGGATAATCCAGGTGAATCAGGCCGTCGGCGTCGCGGGACTGGATTGTCAAATAACCGGTTTGGAACAGAATTGCCTCAATTTTGAGGCGGTCTAGCTCAAAGGTTTCAAAACCGGCGGGATTGAGGGGCGGGAAGCGCAATTCGTAAATGCCCTCTTTTTTCAACAGATTGATGAGAAAGGTGGGCGTGCCGGTGGCAAACCAGAAGTTTTCGAATTTTTTGATACTGAAAAAGTTATTGACGGAAACCGGGTTGTACACCGATTCCGCATTTTCTTCAAACCGATACCCGTTGTACCAACCCTTCAACTCCTCCAGCAGCGCCGCGCGCGACAAATTCATCGCCGCGGCGGTCGCTTCGATTTCTTCGCTGAAATTGTGCTCCAGTTCTTCCTGCGTGTAGCCCAGCATCGCGGCGTATTCCGGGTGCATGGTCAGGTCGGTGAGGTTGTTCACTGCCGAAAAGATGCCCGTTTTGCTGAATTTGCTGACGCCGGTGAGATAGACGCATTCCAGCAGCGAGTCGTTGTTTTTCCGCACGGTATAACACTCGCGCAGCAAGTCCCGGTTTTGC
>JBEIDF010000399.1:0-1528 GCA_040383605.1 Lewinellaceae bacterium | reverse complement strand
TTGTGCCGTAGGAACCGCCCGCAGTCGGCAAACAAACATACTCCAATACTATTTTTAACCAATTTTGAAAATCGCAAAATCGAGGGTTCATCTTTCACTTTCTGCCTAAATTTGCCAGTCGCATCCCAATTAACCAACATCTTGCCGCGTTATGCACGAAATCGAACATCGTTTTTTGCACTTGCCACCCGCGCAGGTGCTTCAGGAGCCGCTGCACGCTATCCTGGCGCAGCTCCAATCGCTGTACGGCGCCGCGGAGGTAGCCCGTGCGCTGGATCCGGAAGCGGAGGTAGCAGGCCCCTGTGCCGGTCATGCGGATTCCCGATGGCTGAAAACGGCAAATACGGTGGGCATCAATGTGCGCACAATTGGCAGTTTTTGGAAAATCATTCCCTACACGCTTACCTTGCCGGCTGCGCAAGATGCCATTCATATCCTGCCGATTTGGGAGCCTGGCGTGGTGGCCAGTCTGTACGGCCCGGCGAGTTGGCGAATCAATCCGGAGTTTTATAGTCCGGAACTGGCCGCCGCGTTCCCGCGCTTGCAGACGGTGGAGGCGCAGTTAAAAGCCACGGTCAACCTGCTGCATCTGATGGGTCGGTCGGTGGGAATGGACGTGGTGCCGCATACCGATCGGTTTTCGGAGATGGTACTGGCGAACCCGGCTATTTTTGAATGGCTCGAGCGCCGGGATTTGAAAATTATCCGCCACGACCCGGATCTACATAAATCCGCGGAGGCGGTTATTTTTGATTTCCTGCGCGCGATCGGCCCTGCCGTGCCGGGTGCAGAGTCGGCGCACAACGCAGATACGTTTTTTTCTGACTGGACGGAAGCGCAGCGGCTCCTCGTATTATTCGGCGATCCGCTCGACTACCGCGGCAGGCTGCGACGGCGCGACGCCTTTATCCAGCGCTTGTACGACTGCGGCTTGGAAACGGCGCCGGCTACCATGGCGCCGCCTTACCGCGGACTCGAAGTGGATCCGCGCCCGGAAGCCCGGGTAACAGACGCGGCGGGCCGTGTCTGGCGGGATTATCGAATCCTTAAACCGCAGCCGATGTCGCGGGTATTTGGCCCCCTGGCCCGCTATAAGTTGTACGAATCGAAAGCCGGCGACCCGGACTGGGCCCTGGATTTTGACAAACCCAACCGGGCCGCCTGGGAGTATGTCTGCCGGCATTACCAGGCGATTCAAGCGACGTATGGGTTCGATTTCATGCGTGGCGATATGTCGCACGTGCAGATGCGTCCGGATGGCGTGCCGACTGTCCCCGGCCCGTGGTACGACCTGCACCGAGCCGTCAAGGAGGCAATTGGGCGGGAGCGGCCGTACTTCGGGTACTTCGCCGAGAGTTTTCTGGCGCCGCCGGGCGAAATGGCCTACGGTGATGAGTGCGATCACCTCGAGGCTTCCCTTGCCGATTCTACATTGGGAGATTTGCAGTCGGAACCCTTGGATACGCCAAAATTCCTGCGCGATTTCAGCCAATACCGGCGATGGTTGGATACCCGGGCGTTCGCCCCC
>JBEIDF010000398.1:0-1547 GCA_040383605.1 Lewinellaceae bacterium | reverse complement strand
GAGGCGGATAAAACGGACTGCCGTATGCTTAGCGCGTACCTGCCGGTTTTCCAGGTCTATATTAAACAGCGCATCCACCTCATTGAGCACAATATCAATATTATCCGTACCAATGCCGGTAGAGATCACGCTTAGGCGCGTGTTGCCGATCCGGCCGGTGTGCGTGACGAATTCCCGTTTGCGTACTTTGAACTCCACGGCGTCGAAATACCGGCTCACTTTCGGTACTCGATCCTGGTCGCCGACCAGAAAAATCAGCGGCGCCACCTGTTCCGGCCGGAGATGCAGGTGGTACACGCTGCCGTCCGGGTTAAGGATGAGTTCTGAATTTTTAAGTTTCATGATTGGCGGGCGATGTTAGCGCTTGCTCAAATATTGATTTAGCGCTTGTATAGGATTTTCTCGTCTGGCGAAAAATGAATCCTTTTTTGGCTTAGATCTTGTTTTAAACCGGATCAACTTGATGATTGTCAATAATTTGCAATATGAGCGCTTCGTCAAGCCCCGTAATTTCCGAGATCATTCCAAGCGATATTCCTTTTGACTTCATGGCTATAATTAACGCATTTTGCTTCCTTTCTTCGGCTCTTAATTCCGCCAGTTCGACCCTGCCCCTTTCATCTTGTTCTCGTATTCCTGCATAAATATACGCATCATACTCTTCTTTTGACCAATTGTGCTGCGCGGCTTCTTCGTATGCGGCCTTAAGTCCTTCATCGTCCACATTGTCGGGCATTACGTCCAATGCGTCGGCATTTTTAATGAAATAAGCCCATTTATCAATAATATTATTTAGTTCAGGTACTTCCTTGTTAAATTTCGGCAATTCAATAAAGCGAAATTTGAGATCTTTAAAAATGCAATCTCCGGTTTCTTCATCTACAATTCGATGAGCGGAAAGGTAACTTTTTCCAGAAAAATAGTTGAATTCCAGCACGCCGATAAAATAGACTGGGCGTAGTTTGGGATATTCCTCACCAATATTGATTTGACCGGCGTAATCTTTACTGGTGTAGTAAAGCACCCGTTTGTCAAACCCTGCCGGCTCAGCCATCTGCATTTCTACGATAAAGGTTGCACCTTTTTCGTCTATAGCCTTCACATCAATAATTGACGACTTCTCTCCGGCGATGCGGGGCAGTTGAAAAGGATTGAGTAAAGTCACATCCCGTACGCGGTTCTGCCCTTCTAATCCAAGGACGGCATTGAGAAACGAAATCAAAATGACTTTTTTCTTCTCGTTTCCGAATATTTTACGGAACGCAACGTCGTTTTTTACATCTACAAATTTCATAACGGTATTTTGGACAAAGTTACTTGTTTTTTTAAACTATTTGTTCTGATTAGTCTGTTTTTGTTTTGCCTATTTCATCGGAATATCGGATATTTTGGTGCGCTACTGTCTTCTATTTAATCAAAAATACCAGCATTTTTCTACATTTGCCAGTCATTAACACCACACCAACGCCTGATCAAATACAATTCACCATGCCTACCATCCGACTCACCACCTTGTTTCTGTTGCTCAGCCTCCAATCGTTATTTTC
>JBEIDF010000397.1:0-1563 GCA_040383605.1 Lewinellaceae bacterium | reverse complement strand
AGCGAATTCCAGTCAGCTTGGTAGGGGCCTTGAGAGACCGCGCGCAGGGCGGTAAAAAGAAGGAGTAGTAAAAATAGAAAGCGCATGGATAAAACTAATTTTGACAAACAAACATACGGCAAATACCCGGGCGCAACTATCTTTACCCATGATGCACTATTATATTATTTACAAACCATATAGCATGCTGTCGCAATTCAGCCGCGAAACGCCCGCGCAGGTCACCCTGGCGGATTTGGCGACTGCCTTTCCAAAAGACGTGTACCCGGTGGGAAGACTGGATGCCGACAGCGAAGGTCTGCTGCTGCTCACCAACGACAAAACGCTGAATACACGACTTTTAGATCCGAAAAAAGGGCATCCGCGCACGTACTGGGTACAGGTAGAGGGCGATCCAACGGAGGAATCGCTGGATGCGCTGCGCCGCGGAATCCGCATCCGTGTGGACGGAAAAGAAATGGTTACCTTGCCTGCGCGCGTACGCCGGTTGGAAATGACACCTGATTTGCCCGAGCGGGTTCCGCCGATTCGCATGCGCAAGACCGTACCGGATTGTTGGCTGGAAATTACGCTGACAGAAGGAAAAAACCGGCAGGTGCGGCGGATGTGCGCCGCGGCGGGTTTTCCGGTACTCCGGCTGGTACGCGTGGGAATCGGGGAACTTCACCTGCAGCACCCCGCGCTGGCCGGTATGCAGCCCGGTGAGGTGCGGACAATTACACGCGGGATGCTGTTTGGGGCATAATCCCAAACAGGCCTTCCAGTTTTTTAAATCGGTAGTCGAAAATTTCAGTCAGTTGCCGGCGGACAAAAACAAGCTGCGCCAAATCACCCAGGGGCCCCAAAGGTAACTGATAGTGCACCAGATCCGTCATCTCGACCCCGCCTTCAATTGCTTCGAAGTGGTGCTGGTGATGCCAGATTTTGTACGGGCCTACCCGCTGCTCGTCCACAAAAAAACGCCCTTTCTCCACGTGCGTAATCTCGGTCATCCAAAAAAGCGGAATACCCAGAACCGGTTTTACCGTGTAGGTGATGACTTGTCCGGGGTACATTTTCTGAAGAAACCGTTTGTCGGACGTAATATCAAAGCCCATGTAGGGCGGCGTAATCTCTTTGAGATTGGCGGGTGAAGAAAAGAAATCCCAGGCTTTCTCCAGCGAAATCGGTAAGCGTTGGGTGCGTTTGAGCGTATAAACGGCCATGGTGGTGTTTAGATTAGATGCCGTCTAAACAAGCGGAGCGGGCAAAGGTTTTACGGCGTGAATCGCGCACGAAAAAGTAATTTTAGCAGTAGCACCCAGGTGATAACGCGGATGTGCTGATCGGAATGATGCCTTTTATGCAAGAGCGAGTCTAGAATTATATTCTCTGCGAATATGAAAAGGATTTTTTAGCCAGACAAGGCGCTTTTTGCAGGCGTAATGGGACTAATTACGGCGAAAAAAGGAACGAAGTATGCTGAAAAAGACTTTCATATTAGCGAGAAATATAATTTTAGACACGCTCCACGGCATTTAGCGGAATCAACAAAAAATAATTGTGCACAATCGGCTAAAACTT
>JBEIDF010000396.1:0-1589 GCA_040383605.1 Lewinellaceae bacterium | reverse complement strand
ACGCACAGCACCAGATTTTCGAGGCGCACGCCGTGTTTACCCGGACGGTAGATGCCGGGTTCGACCGAAGTGACCATACCAGGCATAAACGGTGTATCGGCGCCTGGATTCGGGCTGATTGACTGAGGGCCTTCGTGTACGTTCAGGAAATATCCGACGCCGTGGCCGGTACCGTGTCCGAAATTGATGCCGTGCTGCCACAGGGGCGCGCGGGCAAGCGCGTCCAGTTGGAAGCCGCGCGTACCTTTGGGAAAGCGGAGATTGCACAGCGCAATCATCCCTTTTAACACCAGCGTATAGTCTCTGCGCTCCTCGGCTGTGATATTCCCCAGAGAAATGACGCGGGTGGTGTCGGTGGTGCCACCGAGGTATTGTCCGCCGCTGTCGAGCAGGAACAGCCCCTCGCGCTGCAATTCGACATCGCTTTCGGGCGTAGATTTGTAGTGCGGCAAGGCGGCGTGATCGCGGTAGGCAGCGATGGCACCAAAACTTTCGCCGACACAATCCGCCTGGGCTTTGCGGAGGGCGTGCAGCTTGTCCTCGGCGCTGCGTTCCGTTACACGTTCCTTGCCGATGGTCTGGTCGAGCCAGAAGAAAAATTTAGTAAGTGCCACACCGTCTTTGATCATGGTGCGGCGGAGATGCTCGATCTCTTTGGGCGTCTTGCAGGCTTTCAGGAGCGTGGTAATGTTAACCCCTTCCACCAGCTCCGTCTCCGAGGGCAGCGCGCCCGGGAGGTTTTGGCTGATGCGTACGGGATCAATCAGGACGCGAGCGTTTTTGGGCAGCTTGGCGAGATAATAGCGGATCTGTTCGTACGGCAGCACCTGAACGCCGGATTTTTTTAAGGATTGGCGGATGGCGTCGGGTATTTTGCGCTCATCCACGAACAAAACGGCTGATTTTTCGCCAATAACGGCGTGGCTGACGAAGAGCGGGTTGTAGGGCACATCCGTTCCGCGCAAATTGAACGTCCAGGCAATGTCGTCCAGCGTAGAAAAGACCGTGTAGTCGAGCCCTTTATCCTGCAATGCGGTGCGAATCTGCGTCAGTTTTTCTTTGCAGTGCTGGCCGGCAAATTTTGCCGGGTGTTCATAAACCGGATCGAGCGGCAGCGCCGGGCGATTCGTCCAAGCAGCTTCTACCAGATCCACATTAGGGTTGAGTTGGATGCCGTGGGCTACCAGGCCCTTTTCCATCAGGCGATACCAGCGGCGGGACATCAGGTTGCCGTCCGTTCCGACCGTTGCGCCCGCCCGCAAGGTCAGCGATAGCCAATCTATAAATTCCGGCGTATGGGGTGTCAGGAGTTTCATGAGTTGCACGCCGCTTCCGGCCAACTGCGCCTCGGCCTGCACAAAGTATCGGGAGTCCGTCCACAAACCGGCAAAATCATGCGTAACGACCAGCGTGCCGGCTGATCCGGTAAAGCCAGACACCCATTCAATGATTCGCCAGTGGGCAGGCAGGTATTCGCTGATATGCGGATCAGTCGCCGGGATGACGTAGGCGGCGAGTTTGTGTTCGGCCATGAGGCGGCGGAGGGTGGATAGGACGGACATGAAATGCAAATTTTTCGATTGCGGATT
>JBEIDF010000395.1:0-1595 GCA_040383605.1 Lewinellaceae bacterium | reverse complement strand
CTGGCCCAAAAAGTCCCATTTTCCGCCATACTTCGCGATTTTTTTTGACCATAGCGCTGCTATGGCCTGCAAAAAATCGCTTCGTCTGGCGAAAAATGGATCCTTTTTTGGCTCAGACGCGACCTGCTAACCAGTTACTATTTTTTTAAAAAATCCATCGCCTAAATCACAAATGCTGAAATGCATTTTCCTCTTTCCCGGGAAATACTGGCCACAAGCAGCAAACGGCAAAGTAGTATTCGAGTGGACACTTATATTCGTAAAAGTCTCGACAAAAAAATCGCTTTGAAGCCACTCTCGCAAGTCTGATGCCAGGGACTGAAGGCTCCGATGGCCAAGTAGTTCCGTTTCAATATAGTTGAAAAACTTATCGTCTTCGTCCGGCTGAAAAAGTTTTGCTTGTACCGTACTTTGCTGATAATCTGGAGGTGCGATGTCCGGTTGGTCGGATAGCAATCCATATAACCCGTTGCGCATCATCAAATCCATTCCGGAATGTTCATCTCCGGCATAACACACAAAACGCAAATTGCATTCACATTTTAATTTGTGCGTTAAAACCAATAACAAGGCCGACAAATTGCCTTCGAAAAAGGTCAGTTTGGAAAAGTCAAGCAGTATAGTACGATCCTTATATTGACGAGCCCAATCGAAAAATGACCAGAGGTGCTGATGGCCGGTTCTGCCGGTAACCACGGTGCTGGGGAAATCTGTACGGGGCAGGGTGGCATATTCGGCAGGGAGTGGGATCGGGGCGGATGATTTGGGCATGCGTCTATTGGGTAATAGATGTATCAGATACTCTTGGCAAATATAAGACAATTGTTCTAAATTTAAAAATTTGGTTCACTTGCTATATTTCGACCAAAAACTTGCTTATTTTTGCCTATTGCTCCATTTTAAGACATCAAACACCATGGAACGTATCAATCCACAATCTCCGGAATCTACCGATCGGAACCTCCTGCTCGAAAAACTCCGCGCTGAAGTGCCCGAGGCATTCGCCGATGGAAAGATAAACCTCGATCTTTTGCAAGAACTCCTCTCCGAGGATTTGCTTGATGATGAGGCTCGGCGTGAAACATTCGGCTTGCACTGGACCGGAAAAACCAATGCCCGTCGAATTGCTATGCGGCCGGCTAAAGGATCGGCGCTCAGACCATGCCCGGGTGAAGGCGTAAATGAGGATAAAACGGAAAATGTTTGGCTCTTCGTGACTTTACACGGGTACATCCACCTCTTTGAGGAATGATGTATATTTCAGGCGCTACGCCCAATTCTGTAGGTTTCAGATACCCAACTATTTACCGCAGGCCTCGGAGAGGCCCAACATTTGAAGCAACCGCATTCCCCATTTTCCCAGGCCTCGGATAGGCCCAACCCTGCCGGATGCAGCATCAATCGCCATATCATGTACCTGATTCCGGCCAAAGTGAACAGCCAATTCCGGGGAAAATGAACAATATTGGCGCTACGCCATCGGTACGTCCCGCATCCAGGTATCCGCTGGCGCCCTGACCCCATCGTTAGACACGCGATGCATCGCGTCTCTACGCCCCGCGTCCAGGTATCCACCAGCGTCCCGACATTCCAAT
>JBEIDF010000394.1:0-1626 GCA_040383605.1 Lewinellaceae bacterium | reverse complement strand
GCGGAAGGCGAACAGAAGGAAATCAATTTCAAAGCCGACTTTGGTTTTGTAAATCAATGGTATTAAACGATCGAATCAAATTATTTCTAAAATGAAAAAATTGGCCTGGACGTGGTTTGCTTTTCTGCTGTGCCTGACGGCGCAGGGGCAGCAAACCGCGTCCACCGTTTTTCAGAAACCCGGCGCAACCGGTCGAATTGAAGGTCGTATCCGGGACGCCGTTACGGGCGAACCGCTGTACGCCGCGACCATTCGGTTGCCTGACCTGCAGGTAGTCGGTATGGCGAACGATACAGGATATTTTCAGTTTGTCGATCTGCCGGCCGGGACCTATGCTTTACGCGTTTCATACTTTGGCTACCGGGAACAGATGTTGGATGCGGTGGAGGTAATCCCAGGAAAGACAACCTTGGTAACAGCTGCTTTAGAACCCGAATTACAAGCGTTCACGGAGGTCGTTGTAACTGCTGCGGCGCGCTCCCAAGCCATTAAACTGGCGCCGGCGAGTATCGGCGTAATCACCGGAAAGGAGTTACAGGAGCGGCAGGTGACAACCTTCGACCAGGCGTTTGACGATATGCCGGGTGTGGTGGTAACCCGTTCCAGCGGCGCCAATGTGCAGTCTTTTTCTATTCGCGGCGCATCGGAAGTAGCAGGCGGTGGCATTGGCAATCGCGTATTGCTGTTGATAGACGGTCGGCCCGCACTGAGTCCGGAATCAGGCGGCGCACTCTGGAACCTCGTGCCCGTCGGCGCCGTCGAACGCATCGAGGTCGTGCGGGGCGCCTATTCCTCACTCTATGGTTCCAGCGCGATGGGCGGCGTTGTAAACGTGATTACCCGCAAGCCGGAAAATAACCAGCCTGCCACACGCCTGCATCTCAATTACGGCGCGTACAACCGCGCGCCACGCGCATCGGGCTACAATCGGTACAACGATTTTCATGCAGCGGAATTTACGCACGGCCGTCAAATCGGGAAGTTTTCCTATATTTTGGATGGCGGCTGGCGCTCCGACGATGGGCATCGGGAAAAAACCGGATTTGATTTGTTCAATTTTTTTGGAAAGGTAACCTGGGATATCGCACCGAAGCACAGTCTGCAATTTTCTGCGAATGGAAACCGTATGTACAGCGACGCGCCCGCAACCTGGCTGAGCAAACGGCAGGCTTACAGCGTGGCAGATTTCAAAAAAGACGACTACCAGGATCGCAGCGAACTAAACGGCGACCTGCACTACCAGTTCAAACCTAAAGAACACATAAAATTATCCTCTCGACTATATCATTACCGGAACAGATCCATATTCTCTTTTGATGACGATCCCGGCAATGACAGCACGAACGTAAATTTCGGCAAGCAGATCGTCGAGTCGTATCGCGTCAGCACCTGGCGTCTGGGTAATATCACGCAATTGGACTTGTTTGCAGGGGACATACATTATATTATTGCGGGCGTGGATGTCCGCCGCGATTATGTGCTCGGCACGCCGGATACATTTTTGTACGGCGAACACCGGGCGCTTGGCGCAGGCGCTTATATTCAGGATGAAATTACACTGACCCGAAAAATTACCGCAACGGCAGGCATACGATACGATTATTATACGATTTTTGGACAGGCGCG
>JBEIDF010000393.1:0-1648 GCA_040383605.1 Lewinellaceae bacterium | reverse complement strand
GTGCGCGGTTTTCCGACCCTCTTTTTCTCCGACGCCTCCGGCAACCGCCTGACGCTTTACGGGGCCAGGCCGTACACTCAGTTTGAACAAAACGTCAAAGCCCTGATGCCGGATGCCACCGGAAACGCGTTCGATACTCGTCCGGAAGCCCTCTTCGCCCGCTACCCTACCCTGACCAGCCGGGAATTCGCCACGCTGTCCGGCAAGCCGAAACCGGAGGTCGAGCAGCTGCTGGCCGACTTATTCGCAGAAAATAAACTGCGTAAAACCGTCACTAAGAACGGTGTGTTGTGGATTTGGGAGAAAAATTGAGACTTGGTCTGAGAGATTGTTCAAATTTTATTAATATGAAAAGCAGTACCTGGGCGCTAACGATTTTTCTGTTCGGTATTCTTACACCTGGCTTTGCGCAAAATTTAGCGGGTGCGTTCAGCTCGATTGCTGCGGGTAATGACATGATGGGGGGATCCCTGGTGGTGTTCTGCAAAAACGGGATAATTGAGCAGCTGGCAGTTGGAAAATCAGACTACGCCCGAAACATCCCGGCAACGGCAGAGACCAAATATCGAATTGCCAGTATCTCTAAAGTGGTCACAGCCATTGCAACCATGCAGCTGGCGGAGCAAAACTTGTTGGATTTAGACGCAGACATCGGTACCATACTGGGTTATCCGGTACGGAACCCGCACAAACCCACCGTGGCAATAACCACACGGATGTTGTTATCTCATACCTCGACGATTATTGACGGGCCGACGTATGACAATTTTTTGATTGCGACGGTTCAGAACAATCCGATCCCCAATTTAAGCGAAATACTCACGCCGTCTGGCGCGTATTACACGACAGGACAATTCAATAACACCCAACCGGGTAGTTATTTCAATTATTCAAATATAAACTATGTAATCCTGGGAACGATCATTGAAAAAGTGTCCAATTTGCGGTTTGATGTGTATTGCAGGCAGCACATTGCAACACCTTTGGGGATAGATGCGTCCTTCAACGTGAACGATTTAAGCGACTTGAATCAGTTGGCCGTGCTGTACCGAAAAACCAACGGTGTTTGGACGCCCCAAATTGATAATTATCAGGGCAATCAGCCAGTACACACCAACCTGAACGGATATGTGCCGGGTACAAACGGCGGGCGATTTGGTCCGCAGGGCGGTTTTCGTTGTTCGGCGCAGGATTTGGCGAAAATTATGATTGTATTAATGAACGACGGGGCCATCAATAGCCAGTCGGCTCTCCTTGCCCCATCGAGTTGCAGCGCGATGCTTGCCAACGAATGGACTTACAGCGGTCAGAACGGCAATAATTACTTTGGACTTTTCAGGAGTTGGGGACTTGGCATGCATCGCGTCACGTCCAGTCCCAGCTTCGATGTGGTATTGCCGGGTAGCCAGGCGATGTATGGTCATCCAGGCGAGGCGTACGGTCTGGTCAGCGACGCCTACTTCGATCCCGCTAGAGCAGTTGGATTTGTTTTCATCAATAATGGCGTTGGGGCCGGCTATCAAACGAATAGCAATTCGGCATTTTACACGATTGAACAGGAAATATTCCATGCAGTGGAGGATTACGGCAATCTGAGCGCGTGTGCGGCGTCGGTAGCAGTTCAATCCCCTGTGGCGAATGAGCATTT
>JBEIDF010000392.1:0-1696 GCA_040383605.1 Lewinellaceae bacterium | reverse complement strand
TCTTGAACGGCGCCTTCTTTGTTCACCACAAAGCTGACGATAGCGACGCCGGTGATGCCGTTCTCCAGGGCAAATTTTGGATACTGCACATCCTCTTTTAAATATTGTATCAAGGAGGCCTCTCCGCCGGGATACTCCGGTTGACGCTCCATGGCTGTGTATTCGATATCTGTGCCGTCCTCCGCGAAACACGCGCCTTCCGTCCGCTGGCCATTTGCATATTTTTCCACGCGTTTGAGCGTGCCGGTGGTGTAATACGAGCGCAACTCGCCGTTTCGTTGGCCGTTTTCAAACTCCTCGGTGTACCACAATTCGCCGGTTTGGCGATACCGCTTGTGCAGGCCTTCCGGCGTGCGCTTCGGCGGATCGTAGGAGGAAAAAAGTCCCTCGCTGGTCAGGATGTGATCGGGATTATATCGCTGAACATATATCCGTTTTCGACTTTGTTTGGTGACGATTTCATAGTGGGCGTAATCCGACGTGTCTTTGATGACTTCCTGTCGATTATTATAATATACGCGCTTCTGAGCCGTTGCAGTGAACGCAGGAAGAAGCAAGAGTAAAAAGATGATACTTTTCATCAAAAAGTAATAATTGAGTTAGCAACTCATGGTTTACCCAGCAGCTGAAACATATTTCGTTTATACGCCTCCACGCCCGGCTGATCAAAGGGATTGACGCCAAGCAGGTAGCCGCTGACGGCGCAGGCTTTTTCAAAGAAATAGAATAATTGCCCTAAATTATAAGGTGTTGCGGCGGGAATGTGGATTTTCAGATTGGGTACGCCGCCGTCGGTATGTGCGAGCAGGGTGCCCTCAGCCGCTTTTTTGTTGACAAAATCGAGTGATTTGCCGGCGAGATAGTTGAGGCCGTCCAAGTCAGCGGGATCCGGTTCGATTACGATATCGGTCTCCGGTACATCTATTTCGAGTACCGTTTCGAAGAGGTGTCGGCGGCCGTCCTGGATGTATTGGCCCATCGAGTGCAAGTCAGCGGTAAATTGCACCGAAGCGGGAAAAATACCCTTGCCGTCTTTGCCTTCGCTCTCGCCATAAAGTTGCTTCCACCACTCGGCGATAAACGCCAATCGAGGCTCATAGCTCACCAGCAGTTCGATCTCTTTCCCTTTTCGGTGCAGGATATTGCGCGCGGCGGCATATTGGTAGCACGGGTTTTCGGCAAAAGGCGCCTCGTAATGCGCGCGGGCTTCCGCAGCGCCCTGCATCAACAGGGAAATATCTACACCGGCGGCAGCAATGGGCAACAGTCCAACGGCCGTGAGCACGGAAAAACGGCCGCCTACGTCGTCGGGCACGACAAAAGTTTCATAGCCTTCCTGGTTTGCGAGCGTTTTCAATGCCCCGCGGGCAGCGTCCGTCGTGGCGTAGATGCGCGCACGCGCGCCCTCCCGGCCGTAGCGTTCTTCGAGCAAGGACTTAAAAATGCGGAAGGCGATCGCCGGTTCGGTGGTCGTACCGGATTTCGAGATGACGTTCACCGAAAAATCCCGCTCGCCAATGAGTTCGATCAGGTGGCTGAGTTGCGTGCCGCTGATGTTCGTACCGGCAAAATAGATTTCAGGGCCGCCGCGCTTTTGCCGCGGAAGCAGGTTGTAATAACTGTGGCAACAAAATTCCAGCGCAGCCTTGGCGCCCAAATACGAACCGCCGATACCGATGACTACCAGCACCGATGC
>JBEIDF010000391.1:0-1714 GCA_040383605.1 Lewinellaceae bacterium | reverse complement strand
GAGAACATCCTTTGGGAGCTGCTTATCAAAAACGGTGTACCGCTTACCGAAAAGATTCAGCAGGTAGAAGTGGGTGAAGGAGCGGTTATCTACCATACTTCTGACAAACGCTTTGCTTTTGTCCTGGACAAATATACCCCTGAAGTACAGGAACGCATCCTGGCGATCCGGCCCCGGACGGTGATCTGCTTGGACAGCCTGTTTCAGGGGCAGGACATGGTAAAAACCAATGCGCAACTGAAGCTGGAGGATAACGGGATTACTTTTAAGACGGTGTAAATTTTCCAGACGTCTGGAAAAAGTAACAGAAGCAATATGAATTTACAAAATACATATCAGGCATTGCTGGCCAACATCGCCCGAACCTGGCAGTCCGGCCAGATGAATGCCATGCGCGCGGCGCACCGGCGCCTGCTGTTGACGTATTGGGCCATCGGGCAACATATTGTGGAGTTTGAGCAGCAAGGCAACGAAAAAGCAGTGTACGGCTCGAAGATATTAGAGCGGCTATCCTATGATTTGTCTCACCAATTGGGGCGCGGCTTTGATCGTAGCAGTCTGATATACATGAGATTATGTTTTATAAAATACCCCGATACTGATCTTTTGTCTCACCAATTGACCTGGTCACATTACCTAGAGTTACTCAAAATTGACCATGATCTGGAGCGCAGTTTTTATGAAAAGCAGGCCATATTGGAAAAGTGGACTATTCGAGAGCTTAAGCGTCAGAAAAGCAGTTCTCTTTTCCTGAGGCTGGCGGCCTCACAGGATAAAGCAGGCGTGCTGCAATTGGCAGAGCAGGGCAAAATCGTTGAACGCCCGGAAGACATTTTGCGCGATCCGTATGTATTTGAGTTTTTGAAAATACCGGAACCCTATCAGGTTTCTGAAAAAGACCTGGAAGCCCGCCTGATAGATAACCTGCAAAGTTTTTTGTTGGAACTGGGCAAGGGTTTCACGTTTGTAGGGAGGCAATACGGCATTACTATTGATAATGAGCGATATCGGGTTGACCTTGTGTTTTATCATCGCTACCTGCGGTGTTTTGTGTTACTCGACCTCAAAATGGAAAAAGTAAAACACCATGATATTGGTCAAATGAACATGTACCTCGGCTATTTTGCCAAAGAGGAGTATTTTGAAGGCGATAACCCGCCCATTGGTATTATACTCACCCGACAAAAAGACGAATTGCTGGTAGAATTTGCCACCTACGGGATGAGCAGTCAGCTATTCGTATCCAAATACCAACTTTACTTGCCCAATGAAGCCGAGCTACGGGCGGAATTGGAGTATATTTTAAGTATAGACGACGAAAATCGTGGAAAGTGAAACTACAATTCGATAAAAACCAGCAATATCAACTGGATGCTATCCAGGTTGTCATTGACCTCTTTAAGGGGCAAGACTTGAACACGTCTGATTTTGAGTTCAGCCTTTCCGATCATGCCGCAGGGAGTTTGCAGTTTACCGAAGCCGGTGTTGGCAACAGGCTTACCATTGCGCCGGAGCAGATTTTGACGAACCTGCACAAGATTCAGTACAAGAACGGTGTGGAGCGGTCGGAGCAGTTGGAGTACCTCTTTTACAAAGACGAAAACGGCAAAACGGTCACTACTGACTTTGGGAATTACGCCATCGAAATGGAGACCGGAACAGGAAAGACCTACGTTTACCTTCGCTCCATATACGAACTCAACAAGGTGTATGG
>JBEIDF010000390.1:0-1731 GCA_040383605.1 Lewinellaceae bacterium | reverse complement strand
GTGATCCAGCCGATGCATGAAATCGCCCAAATTTGTGAAAAACACGGCGTGCTGTTCCACTCAGACGCCACGCAGGCAATAGGAAAAATCCCCGTAAATCCCCGTGAAATGGGTATTCACCTGCTGTCCTTCACCAGCCACAAAATGTACGGCCCGAAAGGCGTCGGCGCGCTTTACGTAAGCCGTAAAAACCCGCGCGTAAAGGTTACCGCCCAAATTGACGGCGGCGGCCATGAACGCGGGATGCGCTCCGGTACGCTGAATGTGCCCGGGATTGTCGGTTTCGGCAAAGCCGCAGAAATCGCCCGCCTGGAAATGGCCCAAGACGCCGCGCGCCTCAGCAAAATGCGCGACCGCCTGGAGTCCGAACTCTCCAAAATGGAAGAAACAAAAGTCAACGGCAACGTCAACAGCCGGATGCCGCACGTCTGCAATATCTCGTTCAAACACGTGGAAGGAGAGGGCCTGATGATGACCTTCAACCAACATATCGCCGTGTCCTCCGGCTCGGCCTGTACCTCGGCCTCGCTGGAACCCTCCTATGTCCTGGTCGCTATGGGCCTGGGCGACGACCTCGCGCACTCCTCGATCCGCTTTTCGCTCGGCCGCTTCACCACGGACGCCGATGTGGACCAGGCAATTGAATTGGTGCGCAACGGCGTCAACCACATGCGCGAACTCAGCCCGATCTGGGAAATGTACAAAGAGGGCGTGGACCTGACCAAAATTGAGTGGTCTGCCCACTAGTTCTCGTGGCACATCGCTTTTATCAGCCTGCGCGCATGCGCGCAATCAAACAGCAAACTAATCAACCCAACCTATACAAATATGGCATACAGCAATAAAGTACTCGACCACTTCAAAAATCCCCGCAACGTCGGCTCCATGAACAAAGACGCTAGGAACGTCGGTACCGGCCTCGTCGGCGCGCCCGAATGCGGCGATGTGATGCGCCTGCAAATCGAAGTAGATGAATCTACGGGCGTGATCAGCGATGCTAAATTCAAAACCTTCGGCTGCGGCTCCGCAATCGCTTCTTCGTCGCTGGCAACAGAATGGCTCAAAGGAAAAACGATTGACGAGGCTATGACGATTGATAACATGGATATCGTGGAAGAACTGGCCCTGCCGCCCGTGAAAATTCACTGCTCGGTGCTGGCTGAAGACGCGATCAAAGCCGCTATCGCGGACTATCGCCAGAAAAACGGCCTGGCGGTGGAAACAGCCGAAGTCTAATACACGTTTGTTGCCTTATGATCCACGTAGCAGAAAACGCCAAAAAGAAAATTGCCGAAATCCGGCAGTCCGAAAAAATTGGCGACGAATATTTTGTACGGGTAAGCGTCACCTCCGGCGGCTGTTCGGGCCTGTCGTATAAACTGGACTTTGACAACGAAGCAAAGCCCAACGACCAGGTCTTTGAGGACAATGGCGTGAAGGTCGTAACGGACCTGAAAAGTTTTCTCTACCTGTTCGATACAACGTTGGAGTTTTCCGGCGGACTGGACGGTAAGGGCTTTTCTTTCAATAACCCCAACGCTTCGCGCACCTGTAGCTGTGGGGAAAGTTTTGCCGTGTAACTTGTCAGAATAGAGGAGGCGCGCGCTTGGTGCCTGCGACTTCGCACAATAAAAACATAGATAGTTACCTATCGTTTTTCATGATTAGGCTGGCCTCCCCCGGGGCCAGCCTTTTTAGTTTTAACTGGTGACTTTTAGTTTTAACTACCCC
>JBEIDF010000389.1:0-1731 GCA_040383605.1 Lewinellaceae bacterium | reverse complement strand
GGCCGATTTGATAAAACCCTCTCCGGCGAAAAGCCGGGCCAGTTCGCCTACCGTGCATCCATGCACCATCGGGATCGGCGCAATTCCGACAAAAGACTCCATACCCTGCTCCAGCAGCGGCCCGTCGAGGTAATGCCCGTTCGGATTGGGCCGGTCGAGCACGAGCAGTTCTACCCCATTTTCCGCGCACGCTTCGGCTACATAGAATAAGGTGCTGATGAAAGTGTAAAACCGGGCGCCCACGTCCTGGATATCAAATACCACCACGTCCAAATCCTGCAAATCTTCCGGCGACGGTTTTTTCCGTTTTCCATACAGCGAGTGCAGCGGCAGGCCGGCGCGGTGGTCGTACCCGTCGCGGATATCCGCCCCGTCGTCCGCCGTGCCGCGGTAACCGTGCTCCGGCGCAAACACGCGGCGAATGCAAACCCCGCGCGCCAGCAGGGTATCCACCAGATGCACATCGCCCACACGGGAGGTGTGGTTCACCACCAGCCCGACCTGTTTGCCTGCCAACAGGGGCAAATACCGATCAAATCGCGCCGCGCCCACTTGCACAGACAGCGCCTGGCCGTACAAATCGGCACAGGCGAGCAGGCTTGCCAAAAACCAAGTTATCCGGAGTTTGCTCATCGGGTGCAAAATTGCAGAAAATTTGAACAAGATATAAAACATAAAATGTTTTACATTTGCTCCATGGCTCGTTATGCTGTCATAGATGTGGAGACCACAGGCGGAACTGCCCGCTTCGAGCGGATCACGGAAATCGCGATCGTGCTGCACGACGGTGCACAGGTACTCGATACCTTCTCCACGCTTATCAATCCGGAACGCAGTATTCCCTGGAATATTACGCAAATAACCGGCATCAACGACGAGATGGTGGCCCAGGCGCCGCGCTTTTTCGAGGTCGCCAAGCAGATCGTGGAACTGACCGAAGGGGCAGTCTTCGTGGCGCACAATGTGCAATTCGATTACAGCTTCCTGCGCGAAGAATTCGCCCGACTCGGGTTCTCCTACCAGCGCAAACAACTCTGCACGGTCCGGTTGAGCCGACAAGCTTTCCCGGGATTGCCTTCCTACAGCCTCAGCAACCTCAAGCGCCATTTTGGAATCGAAGCGAAACGCAGCCACCGCGCGCTGGACGACGCGCTGGCGACTACCCGGCTCTTCGAACGGGTGCTGGCTACCCAAAACGGCGCGGAAAATATCAAAGACCTGGTCAACCAAGGTATTAAAGAAGCCAAACTTCCGCCCGGAATCACCCTGGAACGCCTCGAAGCCCTCCCGGAAACCTGCGGCGTGTATTACCTGCATGACGACCGCGGCGCGGTAATCTACGTCGGGAAAAGTATCAATATCCGCAAACGCGTCTGCGAACACTTTGCCGACGCTACGCCCAAGGGCGAAAAACTCCGCGCCGGCGTAGCCGATATCAGTTATGAAGAAACTGGCAGCGAGCTGGTGGCGCTGCTGCTGGAAAGCGCAGAAATAAAACGGTACCAACCGCGCATCAACCGCGCCCTGCGGGTGAAGGCTTTCAACGCCTGTATCTTCGCCTATACCGACCAGCGCGGCTATCGCTGCCTGGCAATCGGAAAACGAACGACCAAAAACGCCGGCCAACTCGAGATCGTCTCGGAATATCCCAAGCTGGATCACGCCCGCACACACCTGCAAAGCCTGGCGCGGCAGTTTGAACTCTGTGAAAAATTGTGCAACCTCGATTTT
>JBEIDF010000388.1:0-1749 GCA_040383605.1 Lewinellaceae bacterium | reverse complement strand
GTGGCCCTGCGCCTCGAACGCGCTTTCGAGCAGGACGATCTCGAGCAGGTCATCCGCGTCCTACAAGGTATGTTCAGCGGCCTGCCGCACCTGCTCTATGAAAAAACCCCCGAGCGTTTCTACCACGCCGCCATCCACCTGTTGTTCCAGTACATGGGCCTGCGCGTACACAGCGAGGTCTGCACTGCGGAAGGCCGTGCCGATGCCGTCGTGGAAACCAGATCAAAAGTGTATGTCCTCGAATTTAAACTCGACCAAAGCGCCGAGGCCGCACTCGCGCAAATCCGCGCCAAACGATACCACCAGGCTTTCTGGAACCTCGGGAAACCTGTCATAGGGCTCGGAATCAACTTTTCCTCCAAAACCAAAAACGTGGACGAGTGGAAGGCGCAGGCGATGGACAGCGTCCCGGCATAACTACATTTTTGCCAAAATCCCCGTAACTTTGTCCAAAAGCACCGCATCATGGCACTTCAAAAACTCCCGATCGGGATGCAGGACTTTCGATCTATCATCCTCGATGGATATAAGTACATAGACAAAACTGCATACATCCACAAACTCGCAACCGGCGGTAAATATTACTTCCTCTCCCGCCCCCGCCGTTTCGGTAAGTCCATCACCATCGCCACACTGCAGGAACTGTATGCAGGCAGTCGGGAACTCTTTAAAGGCCTGTGGATTGAAGACCGGTGGGACTGGAATAAAATCCACCCGGTTATCCGCATCTCTTTTAAAGATATTAATTTTGAACAACGCGGGCTGGAAGAGCCGCTGCTGGAACGTATTCGCGAAATCGCAGATAATCTCGGTCGGCGCCTCGACGCAACCACCGCGCGCGACGGCCTGCGCGAACTGATCATCAAATTGTCCGGACAGGCAAAGATTGTTGTGCTGATTGATGAGTACGATGCACCAATTATCCACTATCTGGGTAAAAATGTGCAGACCGCCTACGAAAACCGCGAGTTGCTCCGGGGATTTTACAGCGTTCTCAAAGAAATGGACGCCCTGCTCGAATTCGTCTTTCTCACCGGCGTCAGCAAGTTCTCAAAAGTCGGCATTTTCTCCGGCATCAACAATCTCCAGGACATCAGCCTCCACCCCGCCTACGCCACCATGCTGGGATATACCCAGGAGGAATTGGAATATAATTTCGCCGACGAAATCACCCAAACCGCCGCAAAACTAAACCTCAGCCGCCAGGCGCTCCTCGATAAACTCCGACACTGGTACAATGGATACCGGTTCTACGACAATGCGCCTACTGTGTACAACCCCGTGTCTATCAACCTGTTTTTTGATTTTGGCGACTTTCAGAACTTCTGGTTTGCCACCGGAACACCCACGTTCCTCATCAACCTGCTCAAGCAGGACGGACTCTATGATTTTAGCCTGACCGAACTCTCCCAACTCGAATTTGACAGTTTCGACCTCGAAGACCTCCGCCCCTACGGACTGCTCTACCAAACCGGATACCTCACCCTCCTCAGCCGCGATGAGACCGGCATGTACCGACTCGGATACCCTAATTATGAGGTGGAAAATTCCATGCTCGCTTACCTGCTCGACGCCTTCGGCGGCGTGCCGAAAGGCGCCGGACTCGCCGTGGCCCTGCGCCTCGAACGCGCTTTCGAGCAGGACGATCTCGAGCAGGTCATCCGCGTCCTACAAGGTATGTTCAGCGGCCTGCCGCACCTGCTCTATGAAAAAACCCCCGAGCGTTTCTACCACGCCGCCATCCACCTG
>JBEIDF010000387.1:0-1752 GCA_040383605.1 Lewinellaceae bacterium | reverse complement strand
GGTGATGAGTGCGATCACCTCGAGGCTTCCCTTGCCGATTCTACATTGGGAGATTTGCAGTCGGAACCCTTGGATACGCCAAAATTCCTGCGCGATTTCAGCCAATACCGGCGATGGTTGGATACCCGGGCGTTCGCCCCCAATTTCACCATGATGACCGCCGATAAGGACGATCCGCGCTTCGACGCGTTTTACCTCAAAGGCAGTGAGTTGCGGTACTTCCTTGGCCTCTTTCTGCCCGATATGCCGTCTTATATGGCGATGGGCTTTGAATGTCGCGATCCCCACCCCCAACCCGCACCCAACGAGTACTACTCCAAGTTATACGTCTTTCACCTACCCGACGGCCCCAAAGGTGTCAAAGGCCCTTGGAAATGGGGACAAAATCAGGTGCTATACCAGCGAATCTGCCGACAAAAAGAACTGCTGCAGCAGATCTGGCCCCGGATCCAGGGCGAGCCGGTGCGCTGGGTGCTGCCGCCCGACCCGTCGCAGTCGCACGGCGTGCTTGCCTGGCGCGCCGGTAAATTCCTGTTCGCGGCAAACCGGAGCGATCAGGCTCAAAACCAAATAATATTGCCCGCGCTTGAACCGGGAACGTGGTTATCCTGTTTTTCCACGCATGAACCAATCAGCAGATCAACGATCCGACAGGCCGCAGGGGGCAGCGCACTTGACTTGATCGGATCCTGGGAGGGTTTAGTATTTGAACTTTCCGAGTAAAAGGCCCTTTTTGCCCCGTTTTGAACGGCTGTCAAACGCAAATAAAGTTTGGTGGTCAAGAAATATTTTTTAGTTATTCCGTCAAATATTTTGCCTATTCGCTGCGTTAATTTGTAAATTTGCGCAAAAATTTGAAGGATTCTGTTTTTTTACTAATCATTTCC
This sequence comes from Lewinellaceae bacterium, assembly GCA_040383605.1. Taxonomy (GTDB): domain Bacteria; phylum Bacteroidota; class Bacteroidia; order Chitinophagales; family Saprospiraceae; genus M3007. Next base: position 865 of record JBEIDF010000387.1, on the reverse strand, counting down.
TTCTGCGCCTCCAATTGACCAGTCATCAAAAATTGCACGTATAAAACATTTATTTCAATGAAAAACTCGAAAAAATTGTTGCCCCTGCTCCTGCTGCTCGCACTTGTTCTGCTGGAAGCCTGCAATCGCGGCTACGGCTGTCCGGGAACTGACCTGTAAATTTGATCTGCTGATTTATGCCTATAGAATGGATTCCGCTAACGGATGCCGAATCGTTAGACGCGCTGGAAAGCGCATCGTTTTCCACCCCTTGTCTTGTCTTCAAGCACAGCACGCGCTGTAATATCAGCACAATTGCAAAATTGCGTTTGGAGGACGACTGGGACTTGGATTCCGGCAGTGTGAAAGCCTATTACTTGGATTTGCTGCGTTATCGGCCGCTCTCCAACGCCTTGGCGGAACGCTATGACGTTCACCACGAATCGCCGCAGGTGCTTTTGCTTCAAAACGGCGCATGTGTTTACGACGAATCGCATTTGGGAATTCGGGTAGAGGAGTTAAAAGAGGCGTTGGGTTTGACCCGCGCGTGATGCGCTTTTAAAAAAAAAACAACACCTTTGTGGGTGATGTACTTTCGACTTATCTGGCGGCTGTTTTTTTTTAGCGTGTTGACTACCGCGATCGTACTGGAAATTTACCTGCGAAAGCGGCTGTTCCGCGCGTCCTTGCCCACGCTCATGCGCGTGCGCAGGCGCTGGGCGCGACAGCTGCTTCGCGGCGTGGGTGTCCGATTAACCTCTGAAGGTGATTTCCCGAGCGGTGCGGGCATGGTAGTCGCCAATCACCGATCGTATTTAGATCCCATCTTATTTATAGCTGAAATGGACGCTGTGCCCTTGTGCATGGCCGAGGTGCGGTCTTGGCC
>JBEIDF010000386.1:0-1757 GCA_040383605.1 Lewinellaceae bacterium | reverse complement strand
ATCGTGCAACAGGGCCTGGGTCGCCGCGCCAAAATCAGCCTGCTGCGTGTACGATTTTTCGATCCGGTCGAACAGGTCTCGTGCCTGCTCGCTGTCGCCAAGCAAGGCCCGTAATTCCTCCAATACCGGCAGGAGCGTCGGTGCGGGGATGGCGCCGACGGCGCCGCGCGCATCGGGGGTCCAACGCAAGGTTTTATTAAACAGGTGGATGTGGTTGAGCTCGTCCAGGTCGTGATCCTCGCTGCCCAGAACAAAGACTGGCACGATCCGCGCGGAGTTGCCGACCAATCCCTGAACGGCTTCCGCCAGGTTAATCGTCGTCAGGGCTTTATAAATAAAATAAAGCGGGCCGAGGAACAGACTGGGTTGGTGGGCCGTACAGATCGTGTACGTGTTGTCGGATGCCAGGGCCTCTATTTGGCGGTTTACGAGGATATTGTCGGGAAAATGTGCGTACTGTTCTTTTAGCGCGGCGACGAGCGCTGTCCGGGGCGTTGAAACAGCCTGTCTGTGGCGGATGATCTCGCGGAACGCCTCCAACTCCGGGCGGTATTGGTAATAGGGCGACAGCCGGGGATCCTGCGCGGAGTAGGCGGCGTCTGTTTTGGCGAGCTGCGGTATGGCGGAGTAGGGGAGTAGGGTTTTGCGTATGTTCATCTCAAAAAAGCGCTATCAAATTTGCTTCCGGGGTTGATGAAGGGCGCGGCCCCGGCGCGGAAAATGCAGTTGCTAAACAATAAGTTTCGCGGTTTGTTGGCGGTTTACGATATTTGCGGGCGAATAACATTTTGGTTCTAATTTAAACATACTATGTCCGAAAAGATCATTTTTTCCATGTCCGGCGTCAACAAGACGTTTCCGCCGAACAAACAGGTACTCAAAAATATCTGGCTTTCATTTTTTTACGGCGCAAAGATCGGGGTGTTGGGCCTGAATGGGTCGGGAAAATCCACGCTGTTGAAAATTATCGCAGGACTGGATCAAAACTACGAGGGCAAAATTGAGTTTGAAAAACAATATAAAATTGGTTTTTTAGCGCAAGAACCCGAGTTGGATGAAGCGAAAACAGTTCGTCAAATTGTAGAAGAGGGCGTGCAGCATATCATGAACCTGCTGCAGGAGAACGAGGATATTGGTATGAAACTGGGCGAAGTAACGGACGACGACGAAATGATGCGCCTGATCGAACGCCAGGGCGAGGTGCTCGAACAAATTGAACACCTGAACGGATGGGAAATTGACCACCGCATCGGCCTGTTCACCGATGCGCTGCGCTGTCCGGTGGACGAAAAACCGATTGCGGTCTGCTCCGGCGGCGAACGCCGCCGTGTGGCACTGGCCCGGCTGCTGCTAAGCCAGCCGGACATCCTGCTCCTCGACGAGCCGACCAACCACCTCGACGCAGAGTCGGTGGGCTGGCTCGAACAATACCTGCAAAATTTCCCCGGTACGGTAATCGCCGTCACCCACGATCGCTACTTCCTGGATAATGTGGCCGGCTGGATTCTCGAACTCGACCGCGGCGAAGGCATTCCCTGGCACGGCAATTACTCCTCTTGGCTGGATCAAAAATCAAAACGCCTGGCCCAGGAGGAACGCAGCGAAGAAAAACGCCGCAGAACCCTCGAACGGGAGCTAGAGTGGGTACGTATGGCGCCGAAAGCCCGCCAGGCAAAAGGAAAAGCCCGTTTGAATGCATACGAAAAGATGGCCGGCGAAACATCGCGGGAAAAAGAGCAAAAACTGGAACTCTGGAT
>JBEIDF010000385.1:0-1793 GCA_040383605.1 Lewinellaceae bacterium | reverse complement strand
AGCACGATCAGAAAGGCGTACCCCAAATATTGCGCTAAGTTATCCCGATTGCCAAACAAAGCGAGGATCAAAATGCTGAAAAAGACAAACAACGACAAACGCTGCGCCCAGGGCCGGATCGCCGCCGTCAATTTCCCGAAATAAACATGAAGCCCCATGCCCAGTAACAAAGGCGCCAGAATCAACTCCGCAATGATCCGTGCCATGTCCGGAAACCGAATTTCAAAGGCCTGCCGCAAGCGCTCCGAGTCCGGTATGAAATCGGACCAAAATAAAAAGCCCGCCGGCGTCACAACGGAAGCCGCTAAAATTACGATCGCATTGAACGTGACCGACAGCACGACGTTCGCCCGCGCAAAATGGGTGAGGAAATTCGTCATGTTCCCGGACGGACACATACTCACCAACACCATGCCCATACTCATGCTGACCGGCGGCTCAAACACGCGGATTACCGCGAGGGTGAGCAGGGGAAATAGTAAATACTGAATCAGCAAGCCCACGCCTACCGACTTTGGAAACTGGGCTACTTTCCGAAAATCAGCCGGTCGTATGTCCAATGCCACACTAAACATCAGGAAAGCCATGGCCAGGTTGAGAAACCGAAGCTGATCGGAATTAAAATTAATTTGCAGGGCGTCAACCGGATGCATACGGCGGGTTTTGTTGTTAACCAAGAAAAAATGCTACCGCAGGCAAAAATGCGGACATTTTTTGTCATTTTTACCCGCCAAAGAAAATCCTTGCCGCGGCTTATCCTATCTTTGCTTGCATACAAATTTACATATTATACAAAACATGAAACATCCCCTGCTTTTTGTCCTGCTTTTGATCGCATCAGCGCTGACGGCGCAAAACAAACCCGCCTATATCCTGTACAATGCCCAGGGTAAAAAAGTATCCTATGAAAAAATGCTAAAAACCCTGACGGCAAGCGACGTCATCCTGTTCGGGGAGTTTCACAACAACCCCATTGACCACTGGCTGCAACTGGAGCTGACCCAAGATTTGCACGCCGGCGCAAAGCCGCTGACGCTGGGCGCTGAAATGTTTGAAGCAGATAACCAAGTGCCGCTGGACCAATACCTTCGCGGAGAAATCACAGCAAAATCGCTGGACACCCTGGCGCGGCTTTGGAAAAATTACAAAACAGACTACGCGCCGCTGGTCAATTTTGCCAAAGCGCAAAAATTAGCCTTCATCGCTACAAATATCCCCCGCCGCTACGCCTCCAAAGTGTCGGGCGGCGGCTTCGAAGCCCTGGACTCGCTGCCCGCACAGGAAAAAGCCTGGATCGCCCCCCTGCCGCCGGCCTACGATCCCGAACTGCCGGGCTACAAAAATATGCTCACGATGATGGGCGATCATGCCAGCCCAAACTTCCCAAAAGCGCAGGCCATCAAAGACGCCACCATGGCGCATTTTATCCTCCAACACGTCAAAACCGGCGGTATTTTCCTGCACTTCAACGGCGCCTACCACTCGGATAATTACGAAGGGATCCTTTGGTACCTCCAACGCCAACAACCCGGCTTGCGCTACGTCACGATCAGCACGGTGATGCAAGCCGATATTTCAAAATTGTTGGAGGAAAATAAAAACCGGGCAGATTTTATTATTTGCGTGGACGAAGATATGACACAAACGTATTGAATTTCGGATTGGGGATTTCGGATTGGGGATTTTAGCCGAACGATGAACAGAAATAACCCGAAATCGCCCCAATCCGAAATCCCCAATCCGAAATCCGAAATCCCCAATCAAAATGCTATGAATTTTCATTTTCTCGACGT
>JBEIDF010000384.1:0-1798 GCA_040383605.1 Lewinellaceae bacterium | reverse complement strand
GGGAAGCAAATACAGAATCGCACTCCCGACTATCGGACCTACCCTCAAACCCTTCATTGCCCCCGTTAAAGGCTCCCGAACGCGCGTCCTCAAGTACCAAAACTACAGCGTCCAACAACACGCCGAGCGCGGCTTCCCGCTCTTCTGCTGTGCCAATATTGACGGCAAACGCTGGAGGAATATCCCCCGAAAATCGCTTTTCCCCTCCGGAAATGACACCTGGGATAAAGACGCCCGCCTCAGTCCAGATCACCAATGGGGAGACGAATTGTACGACGCTACCCAAAGCGAATTCGATAAGGGCCACATGACTAAACGGGAGGATACCCAGTGGGGCAGAAGCGAAGAGGAGGCGCGCGCAGGCGCCATCAGCACGTTTTTCTACACCAATGCCGTCCCGCAACACAAAGACCTGAACCGGCGGCTGTGGGCGCGTCTCGAAGATTATATCCTCGAGACCGAAACAAACCCGCGCCAACTCCGCGTGTCGGTATTCACAGGGCCTGCCCTGCGCCCCGACGATCCATTTTTTGTCACCGAGGTGGACGGAGAACGCCTGCAAGTACCGGTTTGGTTCTGGAAAATGGTCTATTACCCCAAATCCGATGGCAAGGTGTACCGTGTCGCCTTTCTGATGAATCAAACCAAGCTCCTCGAAAAAGACGGGGTCGTCCGCCGAGAAATTAAACCACCCAAAGAGGATACACAACTGTTCCTGCGCTTCATGGGCGCCAAAACATATCAGGTCAACGTCCCATTACTGGAAACACTCACCGGTTTGCAGTTCCCACCCGCAAACGACCCCTACACGGATCCCCGCCCTTGCGAATTGGCCCTGGAAGAGGTGGTGCTGGAACCGCGTCTGCCATTCCTACCCTCGGCACAACGCGGAAATTGGCTTCCAAAAATCTCGGGCATAAAACTGTAAAACAATTGCGGATTGGGGATTGGGGATTGCGGATTAGCGTTTTAGCCAAACGTCGCCAGTGTATCGCTGCAGGAGTCCGTCGGCGCCAATGACTTCGGCGACCCAGACAAAAATTGCCGGCTGCAGGCGCTCACCGCGAAACCGGCCGTCCCACACGCCGGACAGCTCGTCGGGAAAGTAATTTTCCGCTAAAAATACCTGAGCACCCCAACGATCGTAGATGGAAAAATGCTGCACCCGCTGAATTCCCGGCCCGGGATAAATCCGCAAGCCGTCGTTCAGTCCGTCATCGTCCGGAGAAAATACATTCGGCACATAAATACTTCCCCGCGGCCGTGTAAATACTGTTACGCTGTCTTCTTGTACGCACCCGTCTTTGTCTTCCACGCGCACCCGCAGGAGGGTGGTATCCTGCGGGCGAAATACCTGTCGCGGACAATCGTAACAGCCAAAGGTTGGCGTCCAGCGCAAACTCGCCAGGTCAAACGGAAAAATATCCGTTTGCAGGTAGATCGTCACCCAGGTATCTTCAAAAATAAGGGTGTCCGCTCCCAGGTCAATCGTCCAATTCGGCAAAATCTCTTCCACTACCACGGACTCTGACGCCGTGCAACCATTCCCGGCAGTCGCCACTACCGTGTAAACGCCCGGAAAGAACACGCTGATTTCCGGAATCGGCGGCAATCCGGCCTGGGGGCCGTTCCAAACAAGCACGCTCGAGGCGGGCGATACCTGCGCCCGGACCGGCGCCAGGGTATCTCGACAGCGCAGAATGCCGGCAAATAACTGTACCGACGGCGCAGCAGTGTCCGCCAAAACCTCCGCCAGCGCGACGGCAGAACAGCCATTTTGTCCGGTTACGGTAACGCT
>JBEIDF010000383.1:0-1806 GCA_040383605.1 Lewinellaceae bacterium | reverse complement strand
CATGGTAAACAGCATGGGCATGCCCTTCCACACGGGTATCATTCCGGTGTTCTTAATTTTTGGCGGCGCGATCTGGTACGGGCTGCACTACGCCCGGAAATCCGGCAACGGCCTGCTCCAACGCGCCGTGGTGGCGCTGACGGTGCTGGTGATCTCCTATATCTCCTATGGCATGGTGGTGATCCGGGCCAATGCGGATACGCCGATCAATATGAATGCGCCCTCCGACGCCATGCGGCTGCTGCCCTACCTCAACCGCGAACAATACGGCGAGCGCCCGCTGCTGCGCGGCCCGCACTTCGACGCTAAACCGGTGGACGTAAAAACCGAGAAGCGCTATGGCCGGGTGGGCAACCGCTATGAAGTGGTGGACGAAAAAACGGAATACGAATACCCCTCGGGATCGCAAACGCTGTTCCCGCGTATGAGCGACTACTCTCAGGGCCGCCCGGCGCTCTACCGCCGCTGGATTGATAAAGAAAGCGGCACGCCCACTTTCGGCGATAATATCGAATTTTTCTTTAAATATCAGATCGGCTGGATGTACTGGCGCTATTTCATGTGGAACTTCGCCGGCCGCCAAAACGGCGACCAGGGATATTACGCCTGGGATCCCTCCTCCGGCCATTGGATCAGCGGGTTCGACTGGTACGATTCGATGCGCCTCGGAAACCAGAAAGAATTGCCTTCTTTCCAAAAAAATAATCCCGCCCGGAACACCTATTATATGATTCCGTTCTTCCTGGGGCTGCTCGGTATGTTTTTCCACTACCGCCGCCGCCCGCGGGATTTCGCCGCGCTGCTGGCGCTGTTCGTCATCACCGGCATCGGGATCATCGTCTATTCCAACCAACCGCCGAACGAACCGCGCGAACGCGATTACGTCCTCGCCGGCTCTTTCTTTACCTTCGCAATCTGGATCGGCCTGAGCGTGCCGGCGCTGTTCGACCTCTTCAGCGCCCGCCTGCGCCTCCCGGGCGCGCCCGCAGGCGCCCTGGCCGGACTGCTCGCCCTGAGCGCCCCGCTGCTCATGGTCACGCAAAACTGGGACGACCACAGCCGCGCCAAACACTATGGCAGCCGCGATTACGCCTCCAATTTCCTCAACTCCTGCGCCCCCAACGCCATCATTTTTACCTACGGCGATAATGACACCTATCCGCTCTGGTATTGCCAGGAAGTAGAAGGTATCCGAACTGATGTACGGGTGGTTAACCTCTCCCTGATCGCCGTAGATTGGTATATTGACCAACTCCGCCGCAAGGTCAACGACTCGCCGGCAATCAAAATGAGCATTCCGTCGGAGCAACTGCGCGGATTCAAACGCATTCAAACGCCGTTCTATAACCCCGGACAAGAACAGGAAATGGCAGTCGCTGACGTCCTGAAGTATCTCGGCGAAGACCACCCCCTGCCGGCCCAGGGCGGCCGCGACTTTGATACGCACCTGCTGACGCGCAAAATGTACCTGCCCGTCAATAAGGCACAAGTGCTCGCCGGCAAGGTGGTGCCCGCGTCCGATTCCGCCCGCATCGCCGATGTGCTCCGCTTCAATCTCGGAGACGACCTGACCTACATCGTCAAAGACCAACTCGCTATGCTGGATATCGTCGCCTCCAACCTCTGGGAACGCCCGATCTACTGGGCCGTTACCTGCAGGGAGGATCGCTTGCTGGGCCTGCAGGACTACCTGCAGCTCGAAGGCCTCGCCCTGCGCCTGGTGCCGATCCAAACGCCCAGCAGCATGGATCAGTATGGCATTCTCGGCAGCGGCCGCGTCGCAGCCGATATCGCATACGACAACAT
>JBEIDF010000382.1:0-1848 GCA_040383605.1 Lewinellaceae bacterium | reverse complement strand
TGCTTGTACTGCTGCATCAGCAGCCGGAAACCGCGCTCGAACGTGCGTTCGTCGCGCAGCATGGCCAGGATTTGCTCGTCCGTTGCGGTATTCGATGCTTGCTGCTGCAAAATCAATTTTTTATGTAAGACGGAAGGAAATGCAAAAAGCTTAAAACGAAAATGAAAAATTGCGGAATGGGGATTTCAGATCGCGGAATGGGGATTGCGGATCGCGGATTTACCCGCCATCGAAAAAATCCCCAATCCGCAATCCGAAATCCGAAATCCGAAATCCCAATTCCCCAATCAGTTCATTTTCCACCGGATACCCGCATATCCCACCAATCCCATCATCGGCGCCCAGATTTGGGAGCCGTTGAAATAGGGGCTCCAGGGTTCATTGGCGGCAATAATCGCGTGGTGTTGTTGGAAATTGCCGACATTTTCCCCGCCGACATAGAGTTCGAAATTGCCCCAGCGGCGAGTTGCCTGCAGGTTGACGAGCGCGTAAGTCGGGCTGTTTTCCGGAAAATCGTGCACGTATTCGTGCGGCACGGCGGAATTGTCCGGCAGGCGCTGCGGTCCGGTGATTTGAATATTGGTATTGAACATCCACCGCTTATTCGGCGTCTCATAGTCCATGGTGATCAGGCCGCGGTGTTTGGCAACCAGCGGCAGGGTATTCAGTCGGCCGTTGGAGAAGGTGGCGCGCACATCGTTGTATTTGTACGCCAATTTCAGATCGAAGCCCGGAAAAAAGTTGTACTGCGCCATCAGCAGGGCGCTGTTGGCGAAGGAGGGTCCGGTGGTGTTGTAGAAAAACACCGTCGTGGGCGACTGATCCACATCCACAATGATCTGGCGGGTGAAATCCGTGCGGTAGATATCCAGCGCGACGCTGCCGCTGCGGCCGGCGATTTTGAAATTCTGGGTAAAATTCGCGCCGTAGTTCCAGGCGGCCTCATAGCCGAGCCCGGGGGCGAAATTCAGCGCGCGGTTGCTGGCCAGCAGGCTGATATTTTCGGCCATCAGGTTGGGCGACCGGTAGCCGTAGCCGGCCGAGACGCGTACGACGGCGTCCGGCGTAAAATTGTACTTCGCGCTCATGCGCGGCGTAAAGAACCAGCCGAAACGGCTGTTCCAGTCGGCCCGGGCGCCGACGACCACCACCAGGTCGGGCATTTCCATGTCCAAATTGGGGCGACTGAACGTATATTCCACCATGGCGCCCGGGATAGCCTCGGTACGGCTCAGATCGCCATCGTTCACCTTTTCGTTAATATTGTCGTATTGAAAAGAAGGCGCGATTACCAGCTGGTGGTCGGTAGTTTGGATAATCGTTTGGTAGAGCGATTGGAAGTAGAGCGAGCGCTGGACAGCCTGGTAGGCGTTTCGGCCGAACAGCGAATTGGCGCGGTGCCAGGAGGCGGAGAACATATTGCCGAGTTGCTTGTAGGGTTTTCCGCTCAAGCCCTCGATGCCTAATTTCCCCCAAACTTCCAGGCGGTCATTGCGCTGATCCACGCTGAATAGGCCGTCGGAGCCCGGAATTTCCCGAATTTGCCCGCTGAGGCGGCGGTCGGTGACGGCCTGCACGTTAATTTGTCCGCACATCCCGTCCGATTCGTACCAGCCGCGGTAAAGTCCGTTGAGTTGGTGGCGGTTCGGCGCATCGTAAAAATTATCGTGGTTCATATCCCAGCGGTTGCGCACGGCGCTTCCGTGCAGCAGCAGGCCGTTGGAATAATTTTTTGTGCCTTTTTTATTGAGGTGCAGGTTCAGTTCGCCCCGGCCTTCGCTGGACGTGAACGCATTGACAAACACCGGCTCGTCGAGGTGGGGTTTTACCAACTCGGCGTTTATTTGT
>JBEIDF010000381.1:0-1873 GCA_040383605.1 Lewinellaceae bacterium | reverse complement strand
GGCGTCCTCGCGGCAGCGAACAAACGATCACGCACTCCTTGTTGAAGACGTTGAGGTGCCGCCACTGCATCGGCTCGACATGGTCGTGACAGGTCACCGGGGTTCCTGCCCGAGCACTTTCCTCAGGCCACAACTCGGGCGTTTCCTCCACCTTCAGGAAAAATGTGGAGGACTCCGGCTCAAACCGCGACTCCACTACCTTCCAGCTCTTCCCAAGCCCAAGCAACTGTCCAAAGGTCTGTTCCGGTGTCATCGATCGCCATCATCCGCCACCCGTCAAGCCCCCCCTTCCCACTGGAAATAGCGAGGAACCAATAAATATTGAGGCTAAAAGCATCCGGAAACTCGATACCTGCGAACATTTTTGAGCCTTCAGTTCTAAAAGAGGCGGCTTTACTTCCTTCTATCAGTTGTTGCGCTCTTTGCTTTTGGTCTGCGGTTTGTTCAAAAGTGGATTTATCGGTGGGTATCAAGAAACCATCTGGTTCTTTAGGCAAATCGTTCGGATTGGCCGTAAAATCCGCACTGAGCAGCATGTATGGCCAGTTGGAACTATATTTCCTGTTCGCTTTGAAAGCAAATGCCAGAATCTCGTTGCGAGGCTGGAGCCAAGGGGCTGCGTAATGTGATCCGTTATCTACAACGCCTGCACCTTGTTGTAGGCCCGATGCAACAGCAAACCATGCCACGCGGCTGGGTGCGAAAACATCGTAAGGATACCCCCCTTTTGACATTGTCGCTTGGTGTAGTTTTTGGGCAGGATCAACCGTTTCAAAATGATTAGTCGAAGTCTTGTTGGTAAGCACCCTATCATTGTACATGACTGTAATCAAATTAGTACCGTCAAATCCCGCCACCATTGTTCCATTGGTATGAATTGTTGATTTTGATGTTAGCAGCCATTTTCCCGAAGGGTCTACGTCAATTGTAAATGTGTCATTTATTATTAAATCAAGAGCCTTGCCCTCCCAGTCGAAAACGGTTTGCTTAATGAAACCTTGGAACCGTATGGCAGTAGGTCCGCCAAGAACTAGGGCAGATGTTCCTAATGACATAATTAGAAAAATCAATAATCTACGAAGATCCTTCGCTGCTTTAGTAAAAACTTTTTCTGCAATTTTAGTAAACTTCATTTTGTGGTACTTTAGATCTATTTGAATTTTTTAACAACCAGTAGGCAGGCGGCGATAACAAGAATATGAGCGCTGCGTTTGTAAAAAGGCGAATTGAATCGTCGGACAAGTTACTCCAGCTAAGCAGATCGCCAAGACATTTGCACGGCTGCGGTTCTTTTGCCAAGAATAGTCCAAAACGATATACAGAAAACAGTGTCGCCAACCAAAACACCGATATAATTTTTGTTTCAATCAAAATCGTTGGAAGCAAAATGTATCCGGCCACAATTATCTCTAGCGCTGACACGATTAATAACAATTGCCGGTTTGTGAGGAAGTAAAAAGCGCTATCGTTCAAATTCTGAAATGAGGTATCGTGCGATAAACCTATTAGTTTGGCTCAGGCAGTAAGACATAGCAGGATTGCGGCAGACTTTAAGTAAAACTTTTGAATCCGCGTATTAAAATATCTGGATTTCATATTTTTGAAATCGATTTACTGCCTTCGCACTTGGTCATTGAGTGCTAGTTTATTCCTCGCCGTTTTTATTGGGGAAGGGAGGTTACGGATACACGATGATTCGGAGCGGTGGCACCGGAAGATACGCCTGGATATGCACCGGGGCTCGGTAGGGTTTGTCGTGTCCTGAGGCGCGGCACTCGGTGAATCCTTTGCCATCGGTGTTGAAGGTCGACAAAAAGCCTCAGCTATGGCCGGAGCAGAATACGAGGGCCTGTATCCCTGATGATCAGATCTG
>JBEIDF010000380.1:0-1875 GCA_040383605.1 Lewinellaceae bacterium | reverse complement strand
CGCCGCACCGGCGCTGCCGGCGTTCAGCAATTGATCCACCTGGTCTTTGCGCGCGCCGAAGGTCACGCGCCGGAGCAAGTGGGCGGCCTGCGCGCGCGTCCAGGGGCCGTTGTAGGGCGTCAAATTGCCGCTGAGCGTCCACTCGGCGTCCGATTCGCGCGCGTCCAACGCGGCGGCCGATGGGGTAGGGGCGGGCGGCAGGAATTTTACTTGTCGGAGGAACTGACGTCGGGATAGGGTGGGCATGTCGAAAGGATTTAGACCGGCACGAAGAACAAGCAAATATAACGGCTAAATTATTTTGGCAATGTTTTTTAACAGTAACTGGTTAGCAGGTCGCGTCTGAGCCAAAAAAGAACCCATTTTTCGCCAGACAGCGATCCTGCTAACCAGTTACGACATCGATAATAGGAAATTATCTTTGGCATCTCTGCTCAATCTGACAAGAGTATTTATTTCGACCGGCTTTAACCTGGTTAAAACAAGACCAATAAACCGGCTTACCTGTTCCTGTCGAACAAATTTCTCAAATTTCTTTCTGGAAATGACGGACTCGTATTCGGCTAAAAGTTCGCTAGAGTAGAATATGGTCAGGTTTTCGTTGATCAACAAGTCATAGAGCCGACGTCTGGAGGTTCGGTTGATTGTAGCACTGACATACCAATTTGTATCTATAATGATTTTAAGGCGTTTCTTTTTGGCCATTTCGAACGGCTTTTACCTCTGCCATGATTTCTTCTTCGGAAAGTTCATCCGTATCCGGCAATTCTTTGTCCATTAATGCCCATCGATCTGCAAAGGTTTGCAAGGCAATCTTTTCTGCAATTTTGATTTGCTCTTCCTTTGAAAACTGGTTGAATAACAGGAGGAATTCTTTGATTCCAATTTTTTTCCCGCCGCTTAATTCAAGTGACAACGATTCCATTTTCTTAGTTCATTTTAACATTTCAGCAAGCCGAGGAACGAAACAGGCGTACAGCAATTTTAGCGATAACAAATCTACAAATTATTTCCTGTAAGAATCAAGCCTGAACGCAATTTTTATTTGTTAATTTTTCCAGGCTGCGGCAGCCGGAAACCGGCCGGATGGACGCCTCCAACGGCTGCCTGCTACTGAGCGACGGCAAAGGCGGTTTCCGGTTTTTACCGAACCGGGCACACGGCCTGCGCGCCGACGGACAGCTGCGGTCGGCGGTACTGCTGAATGGGGGGAAGTTGCTGATTGTGGGGAGTAATCAGGAAGGCGTGGGGTGTGGGGGATGTAGGGGGGCACAAAAAATTTTGAAAAACGGGGTTGGTGTTCGTACGGCGGGCCTACCCGTAGCGCGGACAGTTCCCTACGGGATGACAAGGGCGGGTGCGAGCCTGGGGGCGCACGATTGTGGTACGGGGCGATCTGGTCGCCCCCGGCGGGGCGGCAGGGTACCGGTGAAGGTAAGATCACGTACAATACATTCGCACACTCGGGGGGGGCGGCCGAGGCGTCCCGCAGCACGGGCGTGCGCGCCCCGGATTTTCGCGCGGCTTTGTCATCCCGCAGGGATCTCAATGCGCGGCGGCGGCAGGGCCGGCGATGGGGCGGTTGCGTACGGGTACGCGCTTGGGTTTTCGCATGGCCCGGTTATCAAAAAAAGAAATTTCCGCAAAACCTTGTTTATTTGGTAGAGATTTGTGCGGATAAATCAGCCCGCCGGTAGGGCGGGTATTGACCGCTGGGATATTATTTCCTATTTCTGTTGCACGAAAAAAGAAATCACATTTTTTAAATGTCTGAAAATGAACGATTCCAAAGAAATTGCCCAGCCTTTCAATAAAGTCCAACTGGAATTACTCCAAGTTTTTTCTTTCGACATCCCGGAGGAGCAGTACGCAGTT
>JBEIDF010000379.1:0-1880 GCA_040383605.1 Lewinellaceae bacterium | reverse complement strand
TTTACCGGTACCGTTTCGGATAACTGCGACGCCGCCCCGACAATCACTTTCAACTACGCATTTTCCGATACGATTTGTACCGGGAATTATACGCTGCGGGTCACTTGGACGGCTACAGACGACTGCGGGAATACGGCTGCCGCTACGCAAAGTTTCCTGATCCGTGATGTTCAACCGCCCGTGTTTACGCAGACGCCGCCCGGCATCACGGTAGGTTGCGAAAATTTCGCCACGCTGCCCCTGCCGGTACCGGGCGTGGACGTGTTGGCGACAGATGTCTGCGGCGCCTTGGATACCATTACCATCAGCCAGGTGTCCAATCAGAATCCCGACCCGGGCGTGTGCGGGCATTATCAGTTTTCGATAACCCGCATTTTTACCGCCCGTGATGCATGCGGAAATACGGCCTTTGCCACCCAGACCGTTCAGGTCACAGATAATACCCCGCCCGTGTTTTCCGGCTTTTTGGATACCACGGCAGTTTGTGACGTGCCGCCAATGATGCCCCCGCCGACTTTAGCGGATAACTGCGGCGGCCCGGTTGCCGCCCCAACGCTTCTGAGCGAGGTCATTACCGCCGGCGCTTGCACCGACGCCTATACAATTACCCTCCAATGGCGCGCCGCTGATTTATGCGGCAACACCAGCCAGTTCAGCCAGCAAATCAAAGTACAGGATACTGTCAAACCCACCCTGAACGGCGTACCTGCGCATATCACGGTGGACTGCGACGGCGTGCCGCCGATTCCTGCCCTGCAAACGATTATCGGATCAGATAACTGCGATGAAACAGTTGGTATTTTGTTCAATGAAATGGTTGTACGCGATCCGAACCCGGCCAATTGTGCCTATTACACCAATTACCTGGTTCGTCGGGAATGGACGGCTTCCGACAATTGCGGGAATACCGCCGTGTACACCCAAAATATCCAGGTGCTGGATCTTGCAGGTCCGGTACTGACCCTGCCGGCCACGGTGTCTCTTCCTTCTGATCCGGGGTTTTGCGGTGCAGAAATTCTTCCGCCCGTACCCCTGGCCATTTACGATCGCTGCACGTCCACGCCCGGCAACGTAATTCTGCGGGATACGGCGCTGCTGCAAACAAGTTCCGGTCAGTTACCCTCCAGCGCACCGGTGGACACCATCGTATTTTCCTGGCCGGCGCCCAATGCGCCGCCATTTGCACCGGCAACCAGTCCGGGGCAATTACGGATTTCGCTGGATAATGCTGACGCAGAAAGCGCAGGCGAATATCTGCTGGTGTACGGAGAAAACGGCGTGCTGCTGGGCCGCACCGCCAACAGTGCTACCAGCTGCGGCGCCAGCGACACCATCCTTCAAATTGCCCCCAATCTACTCAATGCCTGGCTCTCCGATGGCATGCTGGAGATCACCCTTGCACCGTTTGGCTCCGGCCCTAATGCGCTCAATCCTTTCTGTCCCGGCGGTGGCAGAGCCCGCGCGGAGCTCAGTTTCCCGGTCGCCGCGCAACAAGTGCCGATCACCGTGCAATATAGCATAGACGGCGGGCCTGTACAGCCTTTCCCCGCGGGCGTCACGAGTTTCCTCTCGGCCGGCAATCACGTGATTACCTACATTGCAACGGATTGCGCCGGGAACAGTTCCAGTGCGACACTTACGCTGCAGGTCAGTGACGTGGAAGCCCCGGCGCTGGTCACGACCCCGCCGCCGCCGTTTTACGTGGGCGCCGATGGGTGCCTGGCGGATGTTTTACTGCCGTTCCCCGGGATCACCGAAAATTGCAGTTTGTCGGGTATTTACCGCGATACAACCCCGCAGGTCAGCGTGCAATTTGAAAATGACCCTAACGCGGGTATTGTTCCAAAAAATATCCAACTCGTATTTACCGGAGCGGTTCC
>JBEIDF010000378.1:0-1899 GCA_040383605.1 Lewinellaceae bacterium | reverse complement strand
GCGCCGCGCTCGAGCACCGTGGTGAGGTCGCCGTGCACATCGCCGACGGCCATTTCGTAAATCTGCACCTGACCGGGCGCAGAGATGACGTGGTAGTGGGGCTCCACTTGGGCGTCCTCGTCGGGTAGGCTGTAGTCGGCAGCCATCCGGCCGGAATGAAACAGGGTATTGCCGGCGGCGTCCTGAAGTTCAAACTCTACCCAGGCGCGGCGGGCGGGGTAGCCGGAGGGGAATTTATGACCGGCTTTATTTTGGAGTTTGAGGGAGAAACGCATTGTATCACCGTGTACCACGCCGGGCTGAAGGTCGAGATCCAGCGTTTTGTGCTGGAGCATGCGCAGGGTGGCTGCGATGGTCGAATCGAAATGTTCCGGCTTGGCGTCAATTTGCAGCGCCGCGCGGTTGTCGCGCAGGAGTTTGAGCATGGTCGTATTGGCGCCGGCCATTTCGTGGAGGCCGAAGGGCGATCGGGGCGTCAGGTTGAGGTAATTGGCAGAGATAATTACGGCGTCTTCGATTTGCGGGAGGTGGCAGTCCTGGCAGCTGACGTTATCGTGCGCTTCATCGTACCGGGAGTTGAGCCATTCGTGGTACGTGGCCTGTTCTACAAACGTACCGCCGGTAGGCGCTCCCTGCAAATCGGCAGTATGCGTGATCAGCGTGTGGCAGCCTGCGCAAAGTCCGGCGTCCAGGATATGCGGACCATATTTGGGCGTGATGCCGACGAAATTGTGCATCGGCGGGGTAAATACGAATTCATACGGGCCGTACGCCACGCGAATATAATTGGTATCGAAGTGCAGCTTGCCGGAGTGCAGCGCGCCCAGTTGGTCTGCCGGTTGCGCGTGGCAGACCTGGCAGGTCACGCCGTCGAGGCCCAGACTATCCGTGTACATTTCATACAGTGAATAGTGCGGTTGTTGGCGTTTGAGTTTGGCCTGATAATGCCCGGCGGGCGCGTGGCAGGAGGTGCATTTGTCCTGTAACTCGAGGCTGTGCGCGGGGTTTACGAGGATTTCGTGGGTTACTTTCGCGCGCCAGAAGGGGTCTTTCGCGGAATTGGCCATCATCGTCGAGCGCCAGTCGTCGTAAATATTCACATCCTGTTCGCTGCTGGTCACGAGCGCAAAGCCATTGGGATCGAAGCCGTGGCAGCCCCCGCAGGATTTCGCGGTGGGAAAAAGGATAGTCGAATCTATGGGCAGCAAATTGTTTTGCGGGCCGTGATACCGCGTATCCGGGCGAAACTGCGCGCGAAACTGCGCCAGTTCCGCGTCCGAGTGAAACCGTTTTTTTTGATTATCAATCGGCAAAAGCGCCAGCGTACCGGCGAGCGCCGGCGCCAGGAGGGCCAGCAGGGCTGTTTTTTTCATGATGCAGCGTGAATTTTGGCAATTACTGTTTTACGGGAATGGTACGAACGCCTTTTTTGGACTCCAGGAAGCCGCGGATAATCCGGGCCGCGTCTGGATCCGGCCCTGGCGGTTGCAGGTCGTTGAGCAATTCCTGGGGATACAATCCGGAAAGTTCCGTTTGTTCAACAAAAACATAGCCGCAGAAAGCGCCCTCCCGCACGCCGATCAGGGCGTGCTCCGCGTCGTGCCGACCGCGGTCCACCACGAGGAAACTGCCTTGCAGGCCGCGATGCAGGTGCTGCGCGGCCAATTCGACCCGTTCATTGTACGATTCTGGCGGTTCCTGACCGATACAGGCGCCCTGGCATTTTTTGATGCTGTGATAGAAACAGGCTTGTTCCCGAAAATCGAGGTTGCACAATTTTTCACAGAGTTCAAACTGCCGCGCCAGGCTTTGCAGGTGTGTGCGGGCGTGATCCAGCTTGGGATATTCCGAGACGATCTCGAGTTGGCCGGCGTTTTTGGTCGTTCGTTTTCCGATTGC
>JBEIDF010000377.1:0-1905 GCA_040383605.1 Lewinellaceae bacterium | reverse complement strand
TCCGCCCGTTCGGCAAATTGAAAGTCCAGCTCGGTGATCCCGTCCGCGTCATGCGTGCGCAGGCGAATCGTCACGGTGCGATAGCCGCCCGACCAGTCGGGATGATGCCCCAACGTTTCTGCGATCAGGGCGATGCGCGCCAAAAAACCAAACGCTTCGCTGAAATCCCGAAAGGAATAGGTTTTGTGTATAAACAACGGTTGTTCGTTCAATTCCCAGTCGGGGAGGGATTGCAATCGGGAAAGGATATCGGCGCGGGGGAGGGTGTTCATGGATGTCGTTACTTATTGTCCAGTATTTGGAGCACTTTTTCGAGGCTAATATTCAAAGCATCCGCTATTTTTTCACTTTCCAGCCCTATTCTGTTCAGCCCGATCACCGCCTCGATTTCTTTTTCTTCATGCGCCTTTTTAATAATTTCCTTTGCATCAATTTCGATGTTGTGGTTTCTGCTTGCAATGCGCATCAGCTGCATTAGGTATCTATCGTATGCTTTCCGCTCTTTGTCCGGGAGTTTCATGGCGTCTAATTTTTCATTGGCTTCTTTCAGTCCTTTAGCGGAAAAGGTCGGCTTGATTTCTGCATTTTTTAAAAAATACACCCACTCATCCAGTTTGTCGTTTATCCTGTTTTTGAACATTCCTGTTTTGATTACCCAGTACTCGGGGTAAATTTCATGAACGCTTGATTTGTTGTACGCCTCAGTTTGTTTGTCTGACAGCCCTAGGATATCGCCCTTGTGGATGCCTTTGAAAACCGTTGTGCCATGATAAACGTAATCCTTCCCCTGTCCAAGGTCAAAATAGGCAATGGTGATCGAAATTACCTTTTTTACGTTGGCGTATGCCTGCGATTCCTTGATATGCTCGGTAATAACTTTGGCGGCGCCGAAAAGCATACGATGAAAATAGTCATATTCCTGTGTGTTTTGAACTTCGATGATGACGAGCTCGCCCTTGCCGTTTTCTACCAGGATATCTACACGGTTGAACTTGTCGTCCTCCGTTTCTTTGTTGCTTTCGCTGTCGAGTACTTGCTGAATCTTCACTTCTTCACGGAGTAGTTCCGACAAAAACCCTTCCAGAATATCGAAATTGGCTTTGTGGCGAAGCATTTTTTTCATCGCCCAGTCGAATCGAACCAACTTTTTTGCCATGGTTATTTATTTTTTGCAAAAATACAAAATGTTTTGATCGTAGTCAATACCGGCTCCTGCAGTTCGGTCTCCGCCGCTGCTCCAAGTTACCCCAGGCTCTTGATCGCCAACCCCGCCATCGCGGCCGCCACGCCCCAGCCGGCGATTTGCAGCCACAAAGGGTGTCGGTAGCCGTTCAGCAGCCGGGTGTTGCGGGCTGCGAGGAGCAGGACGGCCAGTGCGAGGGGGAGGATAAAGCCGTTTACGGCGCCGGCCAGGACAAGCAACTGTACGGGCTTTCCAATAACCAAAAATATCGCCAGCGAAATCAGGATGAAAATGGTAATGGCCCAGCGGGTATCCCGCGCAATCTCGGGTCGCCAGTTTTTAATAAAACTAATAGAAGTGTATGCGGAACCAATTACGGAGGTGATCGCGGCGCTCCACATCACAAAACCAAATATCCGATAGCCGGCGTCTCCGGCTGCATAGCGAAAGACGCCGGCCGCCGGATTTTCGGCGTCCAGGGGGCTCCCGGCGGCAACCACGCCCAGCGCGGCCAAAAACAAGGCGTACCGCATGCCCGCCGTCAGCGCAATACCGCGCACCGCCGCTCTGCTGACCGGTCTGATCGATTCCGGGCCTTGCACGCCGGCGTCCAGCAACCGATGCGCGCCGGCAAAGCTGATATACCCGCCCACAGTGCCGCCGACGAGGGTGACGATCGCTAACGCATCTATTTGCGCCGGCCAGATGCTCCGGTACAAGGC
>JBEIDF010000376.1:0-1937 GCA_040383605.1 Lewinellaceae bacterium | reverse complement strand
TATTTTCCCAGCTTCGGCCGCCGTCTTCCGTGCGCCACACGCCGCCGCCGGTGCTGCCGAAATAATAGCGGTTGGGATTGCCGGGCACGCCGGTGACGGCTGCCGAGCGGCCGCCGCGGAAGGGGCCGATATTGCGCCAGGTGAGCGACCGGAGGCGCGCCGTATCTACCGGAAGTGTCTCGGCCGGTTTTTCGGGCGTCGGGGCTGGTTTGGCGGATTTATTTTTTTGGGCAAAAAGTGCGGTAGAGAGAAAAAAGCAAACTAATAGATACGCGTATTGTTTCATAGCACACGGTTTAGACTGCAATTAAACACCATTTTTTTTAAATGTTTTGCAGAAATTCTTTTTTGCCAAAAATAAAACCGCCGCGTACTATCTGCAATCGCCGTGCTCCAGGATTCCTTCCGTTCATTTGCGATATTTTTCCCAATTTTGCGGCCCTGTTCAGCGTTATTCCGACAAACTGAATTCGGGTACAGGCCCCGCACCTTTTTTACTGTCTTTTTTGAGCTCCGGTATGTCCAATATTTCTTTTCAATACCCCGCCTGGTTTTTGTTGCTGTGCATGCTGCTTGGATTGGGGTACGCCATGCTGCTGTATTACCGCGACACTACCTTTCGCGAGCAATCTCCGGTGCTTAACCGTTGGTTGGGATTGCTGCGTTGGTTGGTAGTGACGCTAATTGCGGTGTTGCTGCTGTCTCCGATCATCAAAACGTCGGTTACTGAAATCAAAAAACCGGTGATCGTGCTGGCGCAGGATCAATCGGAGAGCATCGCCGGCACGATGTCCGAGCCGACTTTGGAAAAATACAAATCCGATTGGGCCGGTTTGCGCACCGCCCTGGAAGATAATTATGAGGTGCATGAGCTGGCTTTTGGCGACGAGGTGCGCGAAGGCGTGGATTTTAAGTTTACGGATAAAATTTCCAATTTCTCGGAGTTGTTGCAAACCGCTTACGACCTCTACGGCGCCCAAAATCTCGGCGCCGTGGTGATGGCCACCGACGGTATTTATAACGAAGGCAGCAATCCGGCCTATGCCGGGGTTCAAATTGCGGCGCCCGTGTACACGGTGGCGCTCGGCGATACGACGCCGCGTAAAGACTTGGTGGTAAAACGGGTTTTTCACAATAAAATCGCCTATTTGGGCGACAAATTCAGCATTCAAATAGATGTGGCCGCCGCCAACTGCAGCGGCGCGCAAACGGTGCTGACGGTCAGCCGGGTGGACGGCGAGCAAACCCGGCAACTGCAGTCGTTCCCGATCTCCATCGGAAGCAACGATTTCTTTACTACTAAAGAAGTGCTCCTCGAGGCAGATAAACCCGGCGTCGCGCAATACCTGATTCGCGTCGCCAAGGTAAACGGCGAGGCGCTGCCCGTGAACAACAGCAAGGAAATCTTTATTGACGTGCTCGATGCACGCCAAAAAATACTCCTCCTGGCCAACGCGCCGCATCCGGATCTTTCCGCGCTGCGCCAAATGCTGGAGTCCAACAAAAACTACGAGATCAGCACCGCGTATTTCGGTGCGCCCGGCTTGGATGTGGCCAAATTTGATTTCGTCCTCCTGCACAATCTGCCTTCCGCAACGGCGGATATCAGCGGACTGGTGCAAAAAATGGACGACCGGCGCATTCCGCGGCTTTTCATCGCCGGCATGCAAACCAATTTCACCGCCCTGTCGGGCCTGCAAGGCCTAATCAACCTGCGCAGCGATGGCCGGCAATCGGACGATGTGCAGGCGAAAGTGTCTCCCCGGTTCAGCGCGTTCCATATTGATCCAGGCGCGGTGGAGGCGCTGCCGCAATTCAATCCGGTCGTATCTGCGTTCGGCGCTTTTTCCGCTACCCCGCAGGCGCAGGTGATTCTCTACAAACGCATCGGAAAAGTGGATACCGATCAGCCCCTGCTGGCCGTCGGGGAAACCAAC
>JBEIDF010000375.1:0-1964 GCA_040383605.1 Lewinellaceae bacterium | reverse complement strand
GCTAACGACGCCATGCTCGCCTGCGTGAAGCATTTCGCCGGATATGGCGCTTCCCTGGCCGGCCGCGACTACAACACGGTGGATATGAGCGAGCGCTTCTTCCGCGAATACTACCTGCCGCCCTACGAAGCGGCGGTCAAAGCCGGCGCCGCAACCGTTATGACGTCCTTCAACGACTACGACGGCGTGCCCGCCACCGGCAACAAATACCTGCTCACGGATATTCTCCGCAAAGAATGGGGCTTCCAAGGTTTTATTGTGACTGATTACACCTCTATCAACGAAATGGTCAACCACGGCGTGGTCGCCAATGATAAAGAAGCCGGCGAACTTGCCCTCAACGCTGGGGTGGACATGGATATGCAAGGTGGGATTTATCAGCGATACCTGGCGCAGTCGGTGCGGGAAGGCAAGGTGAAAGTCGCCGATATCGAGGACGGGGTGCGCCGTATCCTGCGCTTAAAATACGCGCTGGGCCTGTTCGACGACCCCTATAAATTCTGTAATGCGCAGCGCGAGCGCGATGCGCTCCTGGCGCCGGAACACCGGCGCGCAGCCCGCGACGTAGCGCGAAAATCCATCGTGCTGCTGAAAAATGCCAATCAGGCCCTCCCGTTGAATCCGGCCGTCGGCCGCCTGGCGGTTATCGGCCCCTTGGCCGATAACCAATCGGACCTCATCGGCGCTTGGAGCGGCGCGGGTGACGGCAAGGATTGTGTCAGCCTGCTCGACGGCATCAAAAATGCTTTCAAGGGCGAAGTGCTACACGTCAAAGGCTGCGAAGTCGAAGGCGCCGACCGCAGCGGCTTTGAGGCGGCGCTGGCTACCGCAGCAGCGGCAGACGCCGTTGTGGTGGCGGTCGGGGAGCGTTTCTGGATGAGCGGCGAGGCTTCCTCGCGGGCGGATATTTCCCTGCCCGGCGTGCAGGAGGATCTGGTCGCCGCGCTGGCCGCCACTGGAAAACCAGTGATCGTCGTGCTGATGAACGGTAGGCCCCTGGCCATTCCGCGGCTTGTCGAAAGCGCCTCTGCCCTACTCGAGACCTGGTGGCTGGGCGCCGAAGCCGGCAACGCAATCGCCGATGTGCTGTTTGGCGCGTACAACCCTTCCGGCAAATTACCGATGAGTTTTCCGCGACACGTCGGACAAGTGCCAGTGTTTTACAACGAAAAAAGCACAGGACGCCCCTTCGATCCAAACAGCAAATGGACGAGCAAGTACGTGGATATGCCGAATGCGCCGCTTTTTGCCTTCGGGTACGGACTTAGCTACACCACCTTTCAGTATGACACCTTGCAGCTGAGCAAATTGAGTTTCAAAAAGGGCGAAACGATCACCGTCCGGGTTGACGTACGCAACACCGGGCAGTACGACGGGGAGGAGGTCGTGCAGTTGTACGTTCGGGATCTGGTAGGTTCCGTGACCCGTCCGGTGAAAGAACTCAAAGGATTCCGCAAGGTGATGATTCCGAAAGGAACCACGCAGACGGTGGAGTTCAGCCTGTCGGAGGAAGATTTGCGTTTTTACGGCCGCGATATGCGGTTCGATTCCGAACCGGGTGAGTTTGAGGTATTCATCGGGGGCAGTTCGGATTCGGTGAAAAGTAAAAAGTTCACGTTGACGGAATAGCGGCGCGCGCGCTATTCCTTTCTAATTTCACCGGCGCACATTTTTTGCAGATCGCCATAGCGGCCAAACACCACCAGTACGTCGTTTTCCTGAAAAACAGCGTCGGGGTTTGGGATACCAACTGCGCGTTTGCTTTCCAGTTTTTTGCCGAGAAAATTGGTGCGAATTTCCTGTCGGAGGATGGTGACCAGGCTGAGCTGGCGGCCTTCGATGGGGAGTTCAGACACTTTTTTGCCAATCAGGGATTCGGGCACGTCAATTTCTGCGATTTCGTAGTTATCGTCGAGCGGATAGGCTTTCAGGCTGCCTTTCAGGGAGAATCGCTCGGCCATTTG
>JBEIDF010000374.1:0-2003 GCA_040383605.1 Lewinellaceae bacterium | reverse complement strand
TCTGTTAATATGAAAAGGATTTTTTAGCCAGACAAGGCGCTTTTTGCAGGCGTAATGGGACTAATTACGGCGAAAAAAAGGAACGAAGTATGGCTGAAAGAAACTTTCATATTAGAGAGAAATATAATTTTAGACATGCTCTAAGACCATGCACAGGATTTTCGGTCTGTTAATTTAATGTTACTTCCAGCCAAAAACCCCCAAATTCCTCTTTGATGCCCGAACTTTGCGTTTTTGCCAAAATAAGGCATTATTTTAATAACCACAGCCTATCCCAACGATGTCAATTATTGGTGCATTGATCCAAAAGGGCGCCCGCCTCGGCGCGCTGTATCAACAAATCGCACCCGATTTGCGGGCGCAACAACAAGTACAACTCGAATGGCTCCTGACGAAAGCCCGAGATACAGAATTCGGCATTTATTACGGATTTCAGGACATCTTGCAGGCGCCCGACCGACTGCGCGCGTTCCAACAGCAGGTTCCCGCTGCCGACTACAATCGCCTGCACCAAAGATGGTGGCAGGCCGCACAACAGGAGGACCGCCCGAACGTATGCTGGCCAGGACTTACGCCCTACTACGCGCTCTCCAGCGGCACCAGCCAGGCAGCCTCTAAATATATCCCCGTCACCGACGACATGCTCCGCGCCATGCGCCGTTCGTCGCGGAAAATGGCCCTGCACCTGGCCGGTTGCCCGGTGCGCGGCCGCCACATCGCCCACCCGATGCTGGTAATCGGCTCCTCCACGAGCCTGACGCGCGAAGGGCAGCACGAATACGGCGACTTGTCGGGCATCATCAGCACCCGACTGTCCAAGCCCGCCCTGCTCTCGCGCTATTGCCGACCGGGAAAGGACATTAGCGTCCTGCCCGACTGGAACGACCGCATCGAACGCATCGCCGCGGAAGCGCCTAACTGGGATATCGGCTCCGCAGCCGGCAATCCGATGTGGACGCACCTGATCCTCGAACGCATCCTGGAACGCTATCGCTTGCAACATATACACGAAATTTGGCCAAATTTCAATGTCTTCGTGCACGGCGGGGTATTCTTTGAGCCCTATCGCCCCGCTTTCGACCGGCTGATGGGCCAATCTGTACATTATGTGGACGCCTACATGGCCTCGGAGGGCTTCTTTGGCTTCCAAAAAGCACATGACGACCGCGCCCTGAATTTACTCGGCGACAGCGGTGTATTCTTCGAGTTCGTACCCTTTGACGAAGAAAATTTTGACGAAAATGGCGACCTGCGCAGCGAATTCCCCCGCGCGCACGGGCTCGATACCGTTGTGCCTGGCAAAACTTATGCCCTGCTGCTCAGCAGCTGTGCCGGCGCGTGGCGATATTTGTTGGGCGATACGGTGAAGTTCACCAACCCGGAACAAGGCGCCTTTTTCATTACCGGCCGCACCAAACAATTCCTGTCCGTCTGCGGCGAACACCTGTCCATAGACAACCTGAACGCCGCCGTCCAAGAGGCCGACCAAACGCTGCAAGCGGGCGTGCGGGAATTTTGCGTAGCCGGCATTCGCCACGGTTCCGGCTGGCGGCACCAATGGTTTGTCAGTATGGACAATCCGGCGGTCAGTCCCAAAACCTTCGCCGCCGCCTTGGATCAAGCGCTTTGCCGATTAAACGATGATTACGCCGTGGAAAGAAAATATGCCCTGCAACAAATTGACCTTACCCTGATTCCCAACAGGCATTTTATGGATTGGCTCGAACACCGCGGCAAACTAAACGGACAGGCCAAAATCCCGCGGGTGCTCAAAGGCGCTCAACTGGAGGATTTTACGCACTTCTTGAAAGAGCGGGCAGGATCATAAAAACGACCTCCCCCCCAAAACGCGCGCATTTAACTTAGAGCATGTCTAAAATTATATTTCTCGCTAATATGAAAGTCTTTTTCAGCCATACTTCGTTCCTTTTTTTCGCCGTAATTAGTCCCATTACGCCTGCAAAAAGCGCCTTGTCTGGCTAAAAAATCCTTTTCATATTAGC
>JBEIDF010000373.1:0-2011 GCA_040383605.1 Lewinellaceae bacterium | reverse complement strand
TTCGCGTCGCGGTATATTCGATGGGTAGCTTTTATAAAATCTTCATCTTTCGCCTCATAGATATTGACAAACTGTTGCGGGTTCCGATCCACCAGCGGGAACCAGCTGCTTTGCACCTGCACCATCAGTTTGTGTCCGGCCCTGAACGTATGCGCGATATCAGGCAGTTCAAAGCGCACCAGTGTAGGTTGTCCGGGCTTGAAAGCTTCTGGTTTTTCGAAGCTGTTTCGGTAGCGTCCGCGCATCACTTCGCCGCGTACGAGCATTTGGTAGCCGCCGAGCGGGATGTTGTTCGACTGCGTGCTCAGGGTGTCCGGGAACACATCTATGAGTTTGACCACGAAATCGGCGTCTGTGCCGGTGGTGCTCACCCAGAGTTCGGCCGTCAGGGTGCCGGTGACGGTGAGGTCGGATCGGAGCGTACCGCTGTCGTAAGTCAGTACATCGGGCCGGCGGGCGGCGAAGCGCTGGTCGTCAGTCATGTAGGCATTGGTTCGGCGGAGGTGGACGTCCTCGGTGTAAGGAACTGGTTTAGCGGGGTCGCTGATATACTCATCGAACACCGTGGACGAGTCGGTGGGCGCCGTTGTGCTCAGTCCGCCTTTATTTTGGAAGAAAAACTTGGTCGGATTGGCGTTGCCTGGGGGCCACTGATCGTAGGTAGTCCAGGTATTTCTCCCGGTTTCAAAGATAAAAGCCTCCGGGAGCGTCATATTGCCCTGGTCTTTGAGGTGAAATTCGAAAAATTTGAATTCAATTTCTTTTTGAAAGAACTCGCTGGTATTTTGTTCAAAGCTGATATTGCCCAGTTTGTCTCCTTCCGTACGCGCCCAGCAGCCATGGCACCAAGGCCCCATGACAAGCCGATTGCTTATGGAGCTGGGGTTTTGTTTTTCGATGGCCTCGTACAGCCTCCAGGCGCCAAAGCAATCCTCGGCATCGAAGTGGCCGCCGACCGTGAGCACGGCGGTATTAACGCCGTTGAGGTGGGGGCGCGGATTTCGGGCCTTCCACCAGGCGTCATAGTCGGGGTGTTGCATCAGTTCATTCCAGAAGGGGATTCCGCCCTCGAGGTGGCGGCGGTTGAAATTGCGCAAAGCCCCGGTTTTGAGGTAAAAATCGTAGTTGTCCGGGGTGTTATAGGCTGAAAAACCGGGTGCGCCTTCCGTGGTGGGGGTGGGGCGGGGTTTTCCGAAACCCGAGTAGAAGGAGAAAGCGTCCATGAGGAAGAATGCACCGTTGTGGTGGAAATCGTCGCCCATAAACCAATCGGTCACTGGCGCCTGAGGCGATACCGCTTTGATTGCCGGGTGGAAGGACAGGATGGCCATGGTGGCGTAGAAGCCCGGATACGAGATGCCGTACACCCCGATTCTGCCGTTGTTGCGCGGCAGGTTTTTTAGCATCCAATCGGCGGTGTCGTAGGTATCACTGGCCTCGTCAATATCCTTGGGCGCGCGTTTGGCGAGGTTGAAGGGGCGGACGTCCACGAATTGCCCTTCGCTCATGTATCGTCCGCGCACGTCTTGGAAAACAAAAATATAGCCCGCTTTCGCCAGGTGCATATTTGGGAAACGCGATCTGTAGGCGTCTTCGCCATACGGCGCGCAGGAGTAGGGGGTACGGCAGAGCAGGATGGGGTATGTTTTGGTTGTGTCTTTGGGGGTGTACACCGAGGTGAATAGTTCGATCCCGTCGCGCATCGGAATCCGCACCTCTTTTTTGGTGAAATTTTCCCGGACATAGGCGGCGGCGTCTTCGTTGGTTTGTGCGTGGAGGGCGTGGAGCGCGGGCGCCAAAAAGAGAAAAATCGTGTACAATAAACGCATCAGACAGGAGATTTAATAGTCATTGCGCAGCCGGTTCTGAGGTTTTTCCAGCCGATCTGCGCCTACTTGTACAAACAAAACGACATTTTGTTTTCGTTCGGCAAACATATTGAATATCCCGCTTCTAAACGAGTATCCCGGGCTTGTTCTGCAATTTTATTGCCGCTTTTTCCCGTGTGGGG
>JBEIDF010000372.1:0-2047 GCA_040383605.1 Lewinellaceae bacterium | reverse complement strand
TAATTTCTTAAGCTTCTTACCAATGAAAAAATTATTAAAGTCCGCACCCGTCTTGTGGATCACCCTGACAACCGTCACGCTTACGTTTTTCACTTCTTTAATGTTTAATGCATGCCGGCCCGATACGGAGGAGATCGCGGCAGGCAAATCCAAAGGTAAATGGAGCGCGACAGCGCGTTCGAGTTGTGGTTCGGGTTATTGCGAGTTTACAATCAAGGCTGTAAATAACTGCACTGTAGAGGTTTGCGGTGATATTACCTCCTCTACTAGCGGGTGTAATTTCGGCTGCAACACCTTGGGCGATGATCGGACGGATACGTTTATTTTGTCATCAAATGATGTGGTTAATTTGTGTGTGAATTTTGACGGTTCTATCTGTCTTAGAAATCCATCTACAGCCAGTACGAACGCAATCCTGCAAGTATATTTTGAAGGCACTTCCACGCCGGTAAATGTTACGATTCCTCCGGGTGAAGTGCGATGTTTCCACACCAATTCTTCGTGTACGACCATAGGCGGTTGTTAGATGCCCTTCAATTGTCTCATGCCGGTACACGAGGGCGTGTGTGTAACGGCATGGGATATTCACGGTATTTAAATTTACAACCTTGGTACTATCGAATGCAGATTTATTCTGTACCATTTGGTTCTAAGTTCGCCTGCTTGCAGGTATGAAAAATAAATCCATGAAAATACTCTTGTCGCTGCTGGCTGTCGCTCCATTAAGCGCACAAATATTGGTAGCCCAATGCCCGCCACTGGGGCCAATACAAGGATTGACTACTCCCTTCCCATGTCCTAACGCCACGCCAAATTGGGCGTACCATATATATTCGATCCCGAATTCCGCTGCAGCGGATCTGGTGTGGACATTAGCCCCACCTATCGGCCAATTTGTGGCCTCGATTAATACCGGTCCGGATGTTACCGTAAATTTTGACGGTCCCGGGCCGACTCAGCTGTGTGCCACGCCTACAAATCCCTGTTACGACCCTACTCCGATATGTATAAATCTTGATGTACAAGAAATAGCGTATGTCAATATTCCACCTATACAACGAGTTTGCCACGGCGAGCAAGTGTACCATGAGTTTACGGGAAATGCCTTTTATTACACTTGGCGTGTAGGTTTTGGGGTGGATATAGGGCAGCCTCCCGGACAGAACGGACTGCAATATGGTACGGTGGATTTCATTGCTAAAAATACGGGGAACAGCGTTATTCATGCTCACATCGTACTTGGGCCGTGGTACTATCCTGCTTGTTACGGATTTCCTGAATCGTGGTTCCTCGATGTCTATCCCCGCCCCACCGTCACAACTCCCCCGGATATCACCGTATGTGGGGGCAGCCCGGTGGTCGCGGCGTTCACAGGGAATGCGGAGGCATTCAACTGGACGAACGACAACCCCGCCATCGGCCTGCCCGCCTCGGGCACGGGGAATATCACCTTTACATCCGTTAAAGCGCCCCAGACGGAAACGGCGCAAATCACCGTCACGCCTGCCAATGCCGCCTGCGACGGCGACCCGGTTACTTTCACCATCACGGTGCAAGGCTCGAATGTGGATCCCCCGCCGGATATTACGGTCTGCGACGGCGACGCGGTGAATATTCCCTTCAGCGGCAATGCCTCGGAATACGACTGGACGAGTTCGAACCCTGCTATCGGGCTGGACGCCGCCGGCTCGGGCGCCATCGCCTTCACGGCGCAGGGCGGGAGCAGTCCGCTGATCTCGGTGGTGACGGTCACGCCCCAGCCCTGCCCCTTCGCTTCGCGCAGTTTCACCATCACAGTGCGACCGAAAGCCGCGGCCCTGCCGCTGCCGGATACCGTCCTCTGTATCGGCGATTCGCTGAGCCTGCCCCTACTCGGCACAACGCCGGGAACCACCTTCGAGTGGACAAATACCAATCCGGCGATCGGGCTGGACACGGCGGGCAACGTGCCCTATATCCGGTTTACGGCGGCGGCGGTGGATAGTTTTGCCACGGGCCTGATCACCGTCATCCCCACCCGCCAGGGCTGCGTGGGACAGCCGATGCG
>JBEIDF010000371.1:0-2048 GCA_040383605.1 Lewinellaceae bacterium | reverse complement strand
CTACCCGCGCTGCTGTATCCAGCGTACCCGCGGCGGTGACGCAGCATTTTGCGCACCGTGATGCGGACGCGCATCGGCTGTCCCACGCAGCCCTGGCGGGTGGGGATGACGGTGATCAGGCCCGTGGCAAAACTATCCACCGCCGCCGCCGTAAACCGGATATAGGGCACGTTGCCCGCCGTGTCCAGTCCGATCGCCGGATTCGTATTCATCCACTCGAAGGTGGTTCCCGGCGTTGTGCCGAGTAGGGGCAGGCTCAGCGAATCGCCGATACAGAGGACGGTATCCGGCAGCGGCAGGGCTGCGGCTTTCGGTCGCACTGTGATGGTAAAACTACGCGAAGCGAATGGGCAGGGCTGGGGCGTGACCGTCACCACCGAGCTCAGCGGACTGCTCCCGCCCTGCGCCGTGAAGGCGATGGCGCCCGAGCCGGCGGCGTCCAGCCCGATAGCAGGGTTCGAACTCGTCCAGTCGTATTCTGCGGCATTGCCGCTGAAGGGAATACTCACCGCGTCGCCGTCGCAGACGGTAATATCCGGCGGGGGATCCACATTCGAGCCCTGCACCGTAATAGTGAACGTAACCGGATCGCCGTCGCAGGCGGCATTGGCGGGCGTGACGGTGATCTGCGCGGTTTCCGTCTGGGGCGCTTTGACGGACGTGAAGGCGATATTCCCCGTGCCCGAGGCCGGCAGGCCGATGGCGGGGTTGTCGTTCGTCCAGTTGAAGGCCTCCGCATTGCCCGTGAACGCCGCGGCCACCGGGCTGCCCCCACATACGGTGATATCCGGGGGAGTGGTGATGGTAGGGCGGGGGTAGACGGTGATCATCCAATCAATAGGAAAGCCATAACAAAATGGATCATGCCAGCCGCCTCCAACAACAGTTGCATGAATTGGTGTGTTACCTGTATTGCGGGCTATAAAATTCATGTTTCCAAAGTGTAAACCGGTATCCTGACCAATATCCACTTGATAAGCTACGCGCCAAGTATAATAACTGGCATTTCCTGTAAATTCATGATACACTTGATCGCCGTTGCACACTACCATGTCGCCTGGATTATTTGCATATGGAAGTTCTTGCACGTTCAGTTCCAAACAAATCGGCGTAGGATCGTAACATGGGTTGGTAGGAGTAGCGCACAACTGGGTTTGCCCTGTATTATAAAAATTTATAATTACATTTGGCCCGGAAGGGGAACTCAAGAACGTCCCCAAAGGCGGATTGAGCGACCAAGTCAGCCCGGCAGTGGCGGCGTTAGGTATAGAATAATGGTGGAACGCGTAATTCGGTGTGGGATTACAGAGAGATGGTGTTATAGCACCCTCTATTGACGCAAGCTGGGGGCATTGAGCTAATAATAGATTGCTTGTGAGTACACACAGAGATATAAGACCTATTAAGAACCTCATTTACAACTTTTTAGTAATTTTGACTATCAATAGCTATATACCTATCCAATTTAGCCATAAATTCCAAAACTTAAAAACACGGGCAAAATGTGTGCGCCCTCACATATTTGCCCATATGTTTAAAATAGATTTAGGGACAACCGCCCAAAGTTCCACAAGAAGAATTAGTATGGAAACATCTGACATCGCCGATTGGGATAGTCACATTCAGCGGGGTTGATGTTCCTTGAAACCGAACTAAGAGATCAGCACTAGAACTCGAAGTAGCAGGATTCCGAATACATATTGCACCTGTATTGTTAACACAATAGGTAACTTGATCGTTTGACGCCATCACGATCGAATCATAACGATCATCACTCAATGTATTACAACCGAAATTGCAACTACTTGCCGAGGAAGAAATATCGCCACATATCTCTATGGTTACCCCATTTAAGGCGGTAATTGTAAACTCACAAAAACCGGAACCGCAACTCCTGTTTACGACATTTACAGTCCCAGTAGAAGTAGGAATAGAAAGTTCGGCGGGGTACTCACGATTACATGACTGCAGCGCACCGGCCAATAGTATGAGCCAGACTGCCAATATTGACAGGTTTGTTTTATTAAATCTTTCGGAAAATGGAAAAT
>JBEIDF010000370.1:0-2050 GCA_040383605.1 Lewinellaceae bacterium | reverse complement strand
ATACAGCATAATAAATACGGCGCCGATAGAGGCCGCCACGCCAAACAGGGCGGTGCGCAGCGCGACGAACAGGTTGTTCGCAGCAATCCCCATCGTCATGCCCAGGGGCCGGCTGTCCTTGTACACCCGCATCGGGTCGCCTGCTTCAATATTGGCAAGCGTCATGTCCACATACTCGTCCCCCAAAATCATCCGGGGAAAATCCGGGTCTATCCTGCTGGAAAGCACGCCCAGGACGAAAGCTAATACGAAAATGCCGAGGGATAACAGCATCGCTTTGCGCGATTCCCAGATGGCGCGCGGCGCCTCGTCCGTCCAGAATAATACAAAACGCGACTTCGGAAACCGCTTTCCCCGGTACACCTGGTGGAAAATGCGCTGCGCCATGCTGTTGAGGTAGGTGCGCACCGAGCGGTTAGGGTAAAACGTGCGCGCATAGGATAAATCGTCCATGATCTGAACGAACAGCTCGTTCAGATGCTCGGGATCGCGGCGATTTTCCTGGAGCATTTGCTCGTAACGCGACCACTTCTCCCGGTTTTGTTCGATGAATTTAGTTTCACGCATGGCTTCAGGCAAAGTTACTGCATTTTGGTTGGCAAAAACGAGCAATTCGTCTATTCCTGGCAGCATGTACGCGAAATACCGTACTTTTGTCGTGAATTGCTGCGATTCATGTGATTTAAAAAATTGCGGCAAACTAATCTTGCCCAATCCCTGAACAAATTGCAAAAAACATTAAAATTATTTTAAAAACCGCAACTACCCAGGCGGCTGAAGCCGGAGCAAAAAGCGCCTGTTTTTTTCGAACGAAATAATCTTTGCAGCCGGTACTAAATTGCCATAAATCTGTAAAATTTGTCGAAAAAACCCTTTTAAAGCATGCCGGTACGCCGCAAATGCAGTTGCAATAAAACAATTCAACCATGAGTTTTAAAAATGCGGTAATGACGCTGGCCCTGTGCCTGCCGGCGTTTCTTCTGACGGCACAATCAAAAGCGCCGGACAATTGGTTCACGTTGGACAAAGCCAAGGACGGCGTGCAGGGTACCAGCTCGGACCAAGCCTTGCAGCAACTGAAGGCAAAAGGCAAAAAAGGCCAGACAGTGATCGTGGCGGTGTTGGACTCCGGTGTGGATTACCTCCACGAAGACCTCAAGGATATTATGTGGGTCAATCCAGGTGAAATCCCCAACAACGGCAAAGATGACGATAACAACGGCTATGTGGATGATATCCACGGTTGGAACTTCCTGGGCGGCCCCGGCGGCAGCGTAGGACATGAAACCCTGGAACTGACGCGCGAGTATGTCCGCCTCAGCAAAAAATTCGGCAACTCAAACGGAAAAAATCTGAGCGGCGCCGATAAAAAAGAATACGAATACTACCAGGGTATAAAAACGGCCTACGAAGAGGCCCGCAGCCAGGCAGAGGCGATGAAAACCCGCATCGAAGAGCAGTTCGCAAAAATCGAGGCCTCCTTCACCGCGGTGCAAAAAGCAACCGGCAAGACAAGCTTTAGCTCGGAAGATCTCGATCAGGTGAACGCCGACGGCAACGACGAACTCAAAGCCGCTGTGGACATGAGCAGAAAACTGCTGGCGCAAGGGATGTCGCCTGAAAGCCTTGCCGATGAAAAGGAAGGCGCTATGTCCTACGCCAACAATCAACTGAATTACAACCTCAACACGGACTATAACCCGCGTACGGTGGTGGGCGACGACCCCAACAACCTTAGCAACCCCTTCTACGGCAGCAACGAATATATCGGCCCGGACGCCTTCCACGGCACCCACGTAGCCGGTATCATCGCCGCTGTCCGCAACAACGACAAAGGCATCAACGGCGTGGCAGATAACGTGCGCATTATGACCGTTCGTTGCGTGCCCGATGGCGACGAGCGCGATAAAGACGTGGCCAATGCCATCCGCTATGCCGTGGACAATGGCGCCAGCATCATCAATATGTCTTTCGGAAAAGGCTACAGCCCGCAAAAAGCCTACGTGGACGAGGCCGTGAAGTACGCCGCAGCACACGATGTGCTGCTGGT
>JBEIDF010000369.1:0-2063 GCA_040383605.1 Lewinellaceae bacterium | reverse complement strand
GTAACTGGTTAGCAGGTCGCGTCTGAGCCAAAAAAGGATCCATTTTTCGCCAGACGAAGCGATTTTTTGCAGGCCATAGCAGCGCTATGGTCAAAAAAAATCGCAAAGTATGGCGGAAAATGGGACTTTTGGGGCCAGACAGCGATCCTGCTAACCAGTTACTTTTTTTCAAAGCCCGAATTTATCTGCCAAATAGACCAAAACCGCCATGCTGGCCGCCCCGAGTTCGAGTTCGCGGCGATTCACGGTATCGAATGTGTCTGCCGCCGTGTGGTGGTAGTCGAAATAACGTTGCGAGTCGGGGATATACCCGCTGAGCAAGCCTTTCTGGCTTTTGAGCGGGCTGATATCGGCGCCGCCGCCGCCTTTGGAGAGCGTCAGGCCGTAGGGCTCGAAGAGTTCGCGGTGCGCCTCCACGCTGGCAAAAAACTTATCGGCGATGGCGGGATCCCCGTCGAAGCCGAAGCCCCGGGGCGTGAAGCCGCCCGCGTCGCTCTCGATGGCGAGCAGGTGAAATTCGCCTTTTCGATTGGCCTCGTTGGCGTATTCCTGACCGCCGCGCAGCCCGTTTTCTTCGTTCATGAACAACACGCAGCGGATCGTATGGCGCGGACGGTAGTTCATCTGCCGAAATATCCGCAGTACTTCCATACTCTGCACGCAGCCCGCACCGTCGTCGTGCGCGCCGTGACCAACATCCCAGCTGTCGAGGTGTCCGCCCACCAGAATCATGTCGTTGGGTTTTTCGAAACCGCGGATCTCCCCGATAACGTTGTACGACAGCACGTCGGGATAGCTGGCGCAGTGCAACTGCAGGTCCGCCACTACTTTTTTCTCCGTTTTCAGCAGTTGGCTCAGCCGGTCGGCGCTATTCGTGCTGATGGCCGCCGCCGGGATGAGCGTGTAGGCCGAATCGTACCGCAGGGTGCCGGTATGCGGATAATCGTCGGCGCGCAGCCCCATCGAACGCACCAGCACGCCCACCGCGCCGTATTTCGCCGCGCGGGACGCTCCGTGCACCCGCTGATCCACCGCGCCGCCATAAGCTTCAAACGTGCGGATGCGGGTGGGATCCATCGGCCGGTTGTAAAAGACAATTTTGCCGCGCAGCTGCCGTTCGCCCAGGCTTTCCAGTTGCTCCCAGGAAAGCACTTCCACCACCTCGGCGCGCACGTCTCCGGCTACCGAGCCGCCGAGCGCCAGCGCGTCCAGTTTTAATTTATGCGCTTTGATCTCCACCCGCTCCGCCGCGCCCCGCTCCCAGCGCGGCACCATCACCGGCTGCAGCCAAACCGAATCCAGTCCCAAGGTGTCTAACATGGATTTGGTGTACGCCACCGCCCGCTCAGCGCCCACACTCCCACTCAACCGATGCCCCACCT
The DNA here is from genome assembly GCA_040383605.1 of Lewinellaceae bacterium. Taxonomy (GTDB): domain Bacteria; phylum Bacteroidota; class Bacteroidia; order Chitinophagales; family Saprospiraceae; genus M3007. Next base: position 681 of record JBEIDF010000369.1, on the reverse strand, counting down.
GGTAGCACAAATGCTCCAGCCAGGCATAGCAACGACTATCGCGCAAGGCCTGATCGTAAAAACTTTTCACCGCCGCCGCTTCGCCCGCCGGCGCCTGGCTCCAAACCGGAATAGATAGTGTATAAAAGACAATAACAAGGGCCGCTAAGCGCTGAAATACCCGATTTTTTTTCAATAAATTTTTCATTTTTGAATAAAAATAAAATTATGTTTCAAAATAAAAAGTAAAATTATTAAAAATTTTGAGCTGTAATTTCGCATTTTAAGTAGGAAAAACCCCAAAAATGCGGTATTTTTAAATAAAAAATGCGCCGGGAAACAAAATGGCAAGCGATTAAAAAAATTTTAAAAAAATATAGGCTTGTTCTTGTATTTATTACACAAAGCAGATTACCTTTGTCATGCGAAAGAAATTACGTCTGAAATAATTTGGTTTTATTTGGTTAGGGCTGAGGTAGTGCTGTGGTGGCACTGCCTCATTTTTTTTGCCGCTGTGAAAATAGGCATTCCGAGTGGAAGAGCGTGTCTAAAATTATATTCTCTGCTAATATGAAAAAGATTTTTTAGCCAGACAAGGCGCTTTTTGCAGGCGTAATGGGACTAATTACGGCGAAAAAAAGGAACGAAGTATGGCTGAAAAAGACTTTCATATTAGCGAGAAATATAATTTTAGACATGCTC
>JBEIDF010000368.1:0-2079 GCA_040383605.1 Lewinellaceae bacterium | reverse complement strand
GTCGCCGGAGCAGAATTATGTCATCCTGCAGTCGCCCAATACGGAGCAGCAGATCACGGTCGCGGCGTACGATCTGGACGAATCGCTCTTTAAACTGGCGCGAACGCAGTACCGGCGCAAAAACGGCGACGGCGCCTGGATTACCTTCGGGGAGCGCTATAACCCCAACTGGGTCGGTTATGACGCACTGCCTGATCCGAAACCGCCGGTGTTGCAAGACGGCTTTACGCAGTTTTTCTGGGAAACAGCCGGCCTGCCCGACGGCGACTACGAGATTCGCTCGGTGGCAGAATGTACCGGAAGCGCCGCCGACAAACCGGGAATTTCGAAAATCGTGGATATCCGGATAGAACGGCAGCCGCCTTCCATCGTGAGCATGGAACCCGCCGACGGGGTCTATCAGGCCGGGGATGAAATTTCTTTCACTTTTGATAAAAATATCAATACCAGCAAGTTTTTGCCGCCCACATCCAATAATCTGGGTAAAATAGACGTGTTCGACGCATCAACCAATCAGCTGATTCCTGTATTGGTAACCGCGTACGCAAATAAAATCACCATAACGCCCACGATCCAAAATGAATTCATTGAAAACAAGATCCTGCGGATTGAACTGAAAAACCTGGAGGATATGGCGGGCAACACGACGGGCTCGCAGGCCCTGAAATGGTTGAACCAGGTGCCGGAAATTTATGTGAATCGAAACGAGATTTCCTGGCTGACGGATTCGATCGGAATGACCAAACCCATCGAAAATATTCGCACGGTGGTGGCAAATATCCACAATCGGGCAGGATATCCGGTTCCGTTTAGCATTCTGAATTACCCGGATTGGGTGCACATCTCGCCTGATGCAGGCACGCTGGCGCCCAACGAAATTCGGCCAGTCACGATTACCGCCGACTCCTCGCTGGCTTTCGGATACTGGCGCGACTCGGTGACGCTGCGCGCACTGTCAGGCGTGGCGCCTCCGCTGGCCTTCATGGGCGGCGACGAGCGTATTCCGCTCGGCGTGCGGGTAATCTGCAGTCCGCCCGATTGGGACGTAGATCCGTATGCGTTTGAGAACAGCATGAATCTGGTGGTCAGACTGCAAGTAGAAGGCGCAATTTCTCAGGATGAGGAGGATATATTGGCCGCATTTATAGACGGCGAATTGCGCGGGCATGCCAAAGTGCAATATGTACCGCAGGTGAGCACGCTGAATCCAGAATATCTGGTGTACCTGACGGTGTATGGCTCTACATCCGATTTAAACAAACCGATCAGCTTACAGGTATGGGATGCTTCCGCTTGCATTCTGTATGGTACGGTTTCGGAAAGCTACCAGTTTGTCGTGGATGGAATCACCGGAGACGCAGATAATCCGGTAACGGCGACAACGAACAGCCTGGTGCTGCGCGAGATTCCGCTTACGACCGGCTGGAACTGGGTGTCCTTCAACCTGGCCTTCCCCGATCCGGCAATCAATCCGGCGCTTAGCACCCTGAGCGATCCGGACAACGACCTGATCAAGAGCCAGACGCAGTTTGCCTCGTACAGTGGATCCTGGATCGGCAGCCTGAGCGCGCTCGACAACCGGCAGATGTATCAGTACCGGGCCGATCAGGCGGACACCCTGCAGATGCTGGGGCTCATCCTGCCGGATACAACGTCCGTCTATGTCAAAACAGGCTGGAACTGGATCGGCTATCTGCCTTTGTATGCGCTGCCTGTGAATAGCGCACTTTCGAAACTAAAAAATGACGGCGTGGTGCAGTCGGGGGATTTGATTAAGAGCAGGTTGGGATTTGCACAATATATTGATAACGCAATTTATACCGGATGGCTGGGGAATCTCGAATTTATGGCTCCGCCGCTGGGTTATCAGCTCAAGCTGACGCGCACCGGGGTCACCAACGCGCAACTCACCTATCCGCCGCAGGGTTTCCGAGCGCCCGATCCGGTTGTGATGAACCGCGGGGAGGAAACGCCGGCGTTCTGGGCGATAGACCCCTCGAAGTATGAGCGAAGCGCCACAATGATCGCGATGATCAGTGCCAACGGTCAGAACCAGACGGGCGCGCAGATGGAACTCGG
>JBEIDF010000367.1:0-2080 GCA_040383605.1 Lewinellaceae bacterium | reverse complement strand
TTATCCCGCCGGCTACAATACCGTTGATCTGCAATTGGATTCGAACGCAAAACGCGGCTTGATGATCTACGAACTGACCACGCCGTATGGCACGCAAACACGGAAGATGATCTCCGCAGAGTAATTGGAGAATTCGGATTGGGGATTGCGGATTTGAACGAGGGCGGGTTGTTTCCCGTTTTAGTCTGCATCCTTATGTTGTTAAAATTGAGCGAGAAGTCAAATTGTTACTAAATGCCGGGGTGGCATTCCGTAATCGAGATTTACACGCACAAAATATAGTTCATTCATTAGACAGTATACAGAATTAGTTTCGTACTATCTTTTAGGCTAATTTTCATCCACTCTTCGTTGGATTTTTTCGCCGAAAATCGTCCCATTTCGACTGCAAAAAATCCGGCCCTAATTGGCAAAAAATCATCTCCAAAACCGATACGAAACTAAATCTGTATACTGCCAATTAACTAAATTTTTTTTCACTCATTCATAAAATTATTATTATGAAAAAGATTCTGTTTTTCTCACTATTAGCTTCAGTAGCCGTCGTAACGATTTTTACCGCTTGCACAAAGGAGGCAATTGCTCCAAATGAGGAGGGTATCACCGGCAATATCGCGGTAGGCGACCGCGGCAGCTCCGGCTCCTCATCCTTTACCATTACCTCTCAGTGGGCGGAAGGCGCTACTACCATGCTGAACGGCACGGCCCACGCCGCACAAACCAACACGGTGACGGTTTGGAATGACTTCAGCAACGGTACCAGCGGCCGGGTCGGCTTCCAGCGCTGGGACCAGTCGGGCAACCAAAGTTTCGGACGCACCAACGGCGCAGGCGATAATGGAGTAGCCACCCATGCCTTCGCTTACAAAGTAAATGCTTGGACTGCCCCTGTTCCTTTTGCCTTCGGTACAAGACCAGGTAATCGCGAAGCCATCTGGACGCCAACATTTACAAATCCGGGAATTCCGACTGTTAATATGGGGCTTTTTGTTACTGACAACGGCCAAGGCGATCAAGACCTGACCGTGGGTACTATCCGAGTGGGTAATTGGCGTGCAGTTCAGTTGACCATATGGGATGGCCCAAACTTTCGCAAAAGGGTTTCCGTAGAAGAACTCGTTAATGGCAACTGGGTACAGAGAGTGCGACCTAATAATAATAACGGAATTGTTGAGATGCGTGCTTTCACTGTTGTAAATGTACGCTCCAATTACAGCATTATTAACGGGGCAGTATCTTCCCCTACCACCATTACTATACCTGTATTGAAGTCGCAACTTGTTGGAATAAATAACAACATCCCAAATGGTCCAATCAAATTTTGGACGCTTCAAAAAGGTGGTCAAGTATCATATAATGACGAGATGTTCCAGTATTAATGCATCGGTTGAATTGTTTACTAGAAAGGCCGTCGGGGTTCATTTTCCCCGACGGCCTTTTTAATCGGTCGTCCGAAGTTTACTGGCAGGATAGCACAAGCGCGCCAGTACCAACCGTCGGAATAAAACGTCCTCGATCTGGTCAAAACCGATTTGGTCAAACAGGCTGCCTAACAGCAATTCGATACCCTGGATTCTGATTTGAGTTATGTTTTCCAGAAATTTTTCGGCTTGATGCCGACTACTACTGAAATCAAAATCAAACTGTCCCTTTCGCTCTTTTATCCAAATTTCACCCTGCTGCACTAGTTCAGCCACTACAGCAGCATCTGAACTGCTGCCGATAGTCTTGACTAAGCGGTAGTTACCACTACCCTTGTCAATAACCTGGACGCTTATCACGCCGCTTCGATTCTTTTTTTGCCGGACAAACACCCCCAAAGATAGGTTTTGGGTGTCTGGGACACCCAAAATAAATGTATTTTTTGGATTAAGTGGCTGATAAACAAATATTTATATTTTTTTTGCAAAAAAGTGTCGAAAACGGGTGAGCACGCCGGCAATTATCCCGCCGGCTACAATACCGTTGATCTGCAATTGGATTCGAACGCAAAACGCGGCTTGATGATCTACGAACTGACCACGCCGTATGGCACGCAAACACGGAAGATGATCTCCGCAGAGTAATTGGAGAATTCGGA
>JBEIDF010000366.1:0-2083 GCA_040383605.1 Lewinellaceae bacterium | reverse complement strand
TATCGCGTCTCTATATCGCGTCTCTATATCGCGTCTCTATATCGCGTCTCTATATCGCGTCTCTATATCGCGTCTCTATATCGCGTCTCTATATCGCGTCTCTATATCGCGTCTCTATATCGCGTCTCCGCATCGCGTCTCCGCATCGCGTCCCCCCCTTATTTATTCGCCAGTTGACCGCAGGCGGCGTCAATATCCCGACCGCGGCTGCGGCGCACCGTAACCGTCACCTTCTGCTCTGCGAGGTAGGCGGCAAAAGCGTTGAGTCGCTCTTCGCCCGATTTTGTAAAGGGGGCCCCGTCAATCGGATTATATTCAATAATATTCACCCGAACAGGAAATCGGCGGCGACAAAGCTGCACGAGGCGCTTAGCGTCCTCCATATTGTCGTTGAAGCGCTCGAAGGCAATGTATTCGAAGGAAATTCTATTGTGCGTCTTGCGGTAGAAGTACTCGAGCGCGGTCATCAGCGCTTCGAGGTTATTCGATTCGTTGATCGGCATGATTTCGTTGCGCTTGGTATCGTCGGCTGCGTGCAGGCTGAGCGCCAAGTTGCCGCGGTAGCCGTCGTCCGCCATCTTGAGAATCATCTTGGCGATACCGGCCGTGCTGACCGTGATGCGCCGGGCTGCCATGCCGAGGCCTTCCGGGGGCGGACTCGTAAGCCGGGCGACACTTTCCATCGTAGCGGCATAGTTCAGCAGCGGTTCGCCCATACCCATATACACCACGTTGGTGATTGAATGGCCAAAGGCTTCGAGGCATTGTTTATTGACCAGCACCACCTGGTCGTAGATTTCCCCGGCCTCGAGGTTTCGTTTCCTGCCCAGCCTGCCGGTGGCGCAAAAAGTGCAGGTCAGGCTGCAGCCGATCTGGGTGGAGACGCAGACCGTGAAGCGCTCGTCGGCCGGTACGGGAATCAGGACACTTTCGATCTTGTGCCCATCGTGCGTCAGCCACCGGGATTTGATCGTGCCGTCGGCGCTGTGCTGCACCTTATCTTCCAGCAGGGTGTGCAGGCTGAAATGCGCCTTGAGTTTTTCCCGAAGGGATTTTGACAGGTTGCTCATCGCGTCAAAATCCGTGACGGATTTTGCCCACAACCATTCGTACACTTGTTTTACGCGAAAACGCGGTTCGCCCCACTCTGCGAGCAGGCTTTCCATTTGAGATAAAGAGAGGGCGCGAATATCGCGCTGTACAATTGTATTTTCCAAAAGCGTCATATTTACGGCCGGCATGCAGCCGATCCGTTTCAAAATTAGTAAGCCCCGAAGTACCGGCGCAAAAACCACTCCAGCGTCAGCAAGCCGGCCAGCAGTGCAAAAATCCATTTCAGGTTAATCAGCGGGTTCGTTCGATTTGTTTGATAAATCACCGGTTTGATCGTCTGTTTGGATTGGATTTTCTCCGCGATGCTGCTGATATCCGCCGGTGCGACCAGTTCGCCGCCGTATTGCTTGCTCAATTGGCGCAGGACGGCGTGGTTAGCGGCCGTCTCAAACAACTCCAGCTGGATCGGGCGCACGCTGAATTTCCCTTCAAACACCATCGCCTGACCATTAAAGGTGGCGTTTGCCTTGAAGGTATAATTTCCAACGGGCAGGATACCCGCATTCAGCGCGTACGCTTTCCCGACTTTGTTAAAAGTGTAGGTAAATTCTTTGCCGTCTTTATTGCGGATCACGATGCCCACGTCCGGGTCGTTGGTCAGTTCATAGTTGTCGTTATACAATTCAGCGCCGAAGGTGACCGGTTCGTTTTCGTTGAAGATACTTTGGTCGAGCGTGACGCGGAACTTGCGTTTATCCTCTTTTATGGAGAGATACTGCACCGTTTTCCCAAAAATCTCGTCGAAGATATCGTGATTTTGATGCTGCAGGTAGTCGAATAAGCGCCATTTCCACAAGCCTTCTGCGAGGAATACGCCCGTTTTCACGCCGTTGGTTTCCCCGACGGCCAGCAGGGGCTGATCGGTATCCACTTTTCCGATGCGTTTGTAGAGAATCACCTGCGCCTGCGGGGTAGCGGAAAAAGCGCCGAACGCAGATACGACCGGATTGAATTGCGGCAGCGCCTCCAC
>JBEIDF010000365.1:0-2124 GCA_040383605.1 Lewinellaceae bacterium | reverse complement strand
TTTCCTCGTTCAACGCAAGTCGGCGAATATCCGGGTCGTTTTCCGGGCGGTTGGGGACGAACGTGCGCACCATGTCGCCGAAATCGGACCACACAACGCCTGGCATCACGGTGTCCAGGTCTATCACGGCGATCGCGCGGCGTGTGCGCGCATCGAACAGCACATTCCCTGCTTTGGTATCGTTGTGGGTGACACGCCGGGGCAATTGGCCGCTTTCTTTGCTAACATGGATATCCTCGAAGAGCGGAAAAAATTCCGCCAGTGCGTCCGCCGCCCGCCCGGCCTGTCGCTGCCGCGCCGGATCGGCCTGTTCGCGCACTTGTTCGTAATATGCCCGGCGCTGCAGGGTGTCGTGAAAACCCGGTATTGTTTCCGGCAGGCTGTCGGCCGAAAAATCGCGCAAGGCGCTCAAAAAATCGCCATACGCCCGCGCCGCCCAATAGGCCTCTTCGGGATCGGGGCTTCCTTCCGGCGCATACGTATCCGGGAAATAAGGGAAGGCCCGCCATATCTGATCGTCGGCTGCGTGATACAAGACATTTCCGGCACGGGTTCGGAGCGGTTCGGCGATCCGGTACGGGTAGTCGCTTTTTTTCAGATGTGCCTGCACGCGCAGCAGGTTGTCCATTACCTGTTCCGGCTGTGAAAAGACCGCCGTATTCACACATTGCAGCACCCAGGCTTGTCCGCCGCTGCGAGCCAGGAAGCTGCGGTGGATCATCCCCATTCCCAGCGGCTGCCAGGCTTCGAGCGGGGCGCCGGATGCGAATTGCGCCAGCGCGGGCGCGAGTTCCTGCGCCGTCATCAGCGATTTTCCGGTTCGATCTCGCCGCCCTCCTTGAGAATAGCCAGCACCACCCGGCGGTTCCAGCGGCGGTTTTTGGGCAGGTCATTGCCGTAAAAATCCTGATTGTCCATGGCGGGCTGGGCTTCGCCGGCGACATTCAGGAACATGCGGTCGGCCCGCACGCCCCGGGCAATCAGGTAGTCGCGCGCGGCTCGGGTGCGCGTGGTGGCGAGTTCGACATTCGACTGGGCATTGCCCAGTGCGTCGGTATGGCCGGTGAGACTGAGTTTGAGTTCGGGGTAATCGCGCAGCAGTCCGGCGTAGCGATCGAGTTCCTGTTTAGCTTCCGCGCTGAGGCTTGCGACGCCCGATTCGAAGTAGATACTGCTGACGTTCATACCCATGCCGGACGCGGCGCCCATCGGATTGCCGGCAAAATACGTGCAGGGGCTTTCGTACAGCGCGCGCTGCACCGCCAGATCAATGACTGTGGCATTGGGAAAACCTTTTGCCACCAGCAGGTCGCGCGCGGCCTCCGCCTCTTCCAGCGTGGCATAGTTCCCGACGAAATACCGGTAGATACCATTCGCGTCGGTGCTGCCGATCACGCCCTCGACTCCCCGGTCTTTAAAATAGGCGGGGGCGACTGGCGCGGCGAAAGCGGCGGCTTGCACGCGGAAATTTTGCGCGCGCACGGGCGCGAGGGTGAAACAGAAAAGAAGCAGCGTAAAAAAGAGGCGCATAGAACGTAAACGTTAGGAATCGTATCCACCACAAAAGTAACCAAAAACGCGGAAAACGGAAGCGATTTAATCCCCCCCGACCGGCAAGACGCACAAAAGTTGCAAATTTCCGGCAGAGTTATTTTCTTTGCTGTGCATGATGCGTATTACACTGCTCATATTACCACTCGTGATCCTGCTGCTGTCGGCTTCCCGGCCGGCGACAGCCTTTCGCGCGCGTAGAGCCGCGGACAGCGAGCGGGTGTTTCCGGCGGCAGCACGGCTTTATTTTGACCCGGCTGACCAGCAGATTTTGGCGGAAAAAATCGCATGCTGCAATCCTGCCCAGCCCCTGCCCGCGCGGGTGCTGGCGGTGGCGCAGTCGTTCCTCGGCGTATCCTACGCGCAGGGCCTCCTCGACCAGTCGGCAGAAGAACAATTGACGCTGAACCTGCGCGGACTCGACTGCTGGACTTTCGTGGAGTACAGCCTCGCGATCGCGCTGGCCGCCGATGTGGAGGCGCCGGCCGAGGCCTTCCCGCAGTACGTTCAACAACTGCGTTACCGGGGCGGGAAAATAGCCGGATACGGCTCCCGGTTGCATTATTTCTCTTC
>JBEIDF010000364.1:0-2130 GCA_040383605.1 Lewinellaceae bacterium | reverse complement strand
TTCGTGGCATCCACTGGACGTGTTGGAGGAACAGCCGGATTTTAGTTTTCTGCCGGAAGCCTTGCACGGTTTAGCGTATTGTCCGGGCAGTATCCAGCTAAAACCTTTTGCGCGCCTGTCGGAAGCTGTTTTCGTACAAGACTACCGTTTGCAGGTGGGCGGCGCGATCAAGTGTATGCAGGCAGCGCTGCCAGCGCTAAAGAAAGCCGAGCAGGCTTCGATCGTGTTATTTTCCACCGTTGCCGTTCAGACCGGATTTAATTTTCACACCTTAGTCTCGGCATCGAAGGGCGCGTTGGAGGGGCTCACGCGCGCGCTGGCGGCCGAATTAGCGCCGAGCATTCGGGTAAATGCCATTGCGCCTTCGATCACCGATACGCCATTGGCTGCGGGGTTATTGAGCAGCGACGAAAAGCGTCAGGCGAACGCCCAGCGGCATCCGATGCGGAGCATTGGAAGGCCGGAAGATATTGCCAATATGGCCGGATTCTTATTGTCTGAAAAATCGGCCTGGGTTACCGGACAGATATTACACGTGGACGGCGGTATGTCGAGCCTGAAAGTATAGAATTTCAAAACCGCCTGTTCCGCAATTATTCCTCCGCTTTCTGATCCACCAAGAACACCGACCCGGCAGCGACCAGGAAAAGCGCGCCGGCAAGCATCAGGGCGTAGATCGCCTGTTTGCCGAACAAATACTGTACGATCGGACGGTTGATAATCCCGCTGACAATTTGCGGCACGGTGATGAAAAAGTTGAAAATGCCCATGAAAATGCCCATTTTGTGCGCCGGCAAGGCGCCGGCAAGCATGGCGTAGGGCATGGCGAGTATGCTGGCCCAGGCTATGCCCACGCCCACCATCGAAAACAGGAGGAAATCGGGCGAGGGTGCAAAATACATGGAAATCAATCCAAGTCCGCCGCAAACCAACGCCAAGGCGTGGGTTCTGCGCCGCCCAATTCGCTTCGCAATCGCAGGCAACAGCAGGGCAAACACGGCGGATACAGCATTGTAAACCCCAAAAATCACCCCGGTCCAGTTTTGCGCATCACTGTACCGCTGGGAGGACGTATCGTCAATGGCCAGTCCATACACGTGGTGGGCAATGGCCGGCGTGGTAAATACCCACATGGAAAACAAGGCAAACCAGGAGAAAAACTGCACCAGCCCAAGCTGACGCATCGTCGCGGGCATGCCCACAATATCCTGCCATATCGCAGAAAAACCGCCCTGTTCGGCGGCATGTGCCTCCCCGGCGCCGTATTGCGCATGCAATGCCGGCGGATACTCCCGGGTGGTCAACAAGGTCCACAAAATCGCGCCAAGGAATACCGCAGCGCCGAGATAGAAAGCCCATTTTACGTTCTCGGGAATCAGACCCGCCTCGGCGGTATCGGCCACGCCCAGCTGGTTGGCCAGGAACCAGGGCAACCAGGAACCGACAACGGCGCCTACGCCAATCAAGGCGGTTTGGACAGAAAACCCGAGGGTGCGCTGGTCGGAAGGCAACTTATCCGCTACCAGCGCGCGGAAGGGCTCCATCGCGACATTAAACGAGGCGTCCATGATCATCAACATGCCTGCGCCGAGCAATACCGGCGGCAGTGCAAGGGTGAGCAGCCCGGCATTGGGCATAAGCATCATGCCAAAACAAGCAGCAATCGCACCGGCCAGAAAATACGGCTTACGCCGCCCCATCCGATTCCAGGTGCGGTCGGAATAATGCCCGATAATCGGCTGCACGATCATGCCGACAATCGGCGCAACCAGCCAAAAATTGGGCAGTTCGTGCACATCAGCGCCGTATCGCTGCAAGATACCGCTGGCATTTCCGTTTTGCAGCGCAAAACCGGCTTGAATTCCCAGGAATCCGAAACTCATGTTCCAGATATCAATGGCCCGCAGACGGGGCTTGGTCGGTGCAGCCTCCGGGGCGTTGGAAGGGTGGTTAGCAAGCATAACAAGACAGGAAGTATGTTTTTACCGAGTAACTGGTTAGCAGGTCGCGTCTGAGCCAAAAAAGGATCCGTTTTTCGCCAGACGAAGCGATTTTTTGCAGGCCATAGCAGCGCTATGGTCAAAAAAAATCGCAAAGTATGGCGGAAAATGGGACTTTTGGGGCCAGACA
>JBEIDF010000363.1:0-2139 GCA_040383605.1 Lewinellaceae bacterium | reverse complement strand
CCCATGCAACTTCAGATTTTTGAAACAGACCCTTATACCGTGCAAATAAAACAGGAACTCCTGGGACTGGACTTGAATACGATGACGCCAATTGACGCGCTCTGGAAACTCAATGAGCTGCGGAAAATTGCGGAAAAAAAATAACACGCCGGGGCGCCTGCCGCCAGATCAATGTACAAAAATCACCGCCTCGTTTGGAACCCGGCGTCGGGGCCACCAAACGCCCGCTTCCGTGCCTTTCCCAACCGAAATAATCATGTTGATTTCAGCACGGCGGGGCAGATTTAATGCCTTTTTCACTCTTCGCTCATCAAATCCTTCCATCGGACAGGTATGAAAACCTTCTGCGGCGACAGACAGCATGAAGGTTTGTGCGGCCAACGCGCAGGATTTGTGCGCCACAATGCGTTGGCTTGTGACGCCCCCGGATCGGTAGAAGGGTTTTTGAAGCCCCATAAAAAAACTAATCGAGCGTCTTACGAGCGTCATGAATCCAAGCGGGTCGTTGGCGTACAGGAGGGGTATCAGTTTACCGTAATAGCGGATGCCCGCTTTTTGTAGTCCGCTGGGTTCTCCCACGATGGTGTCTTTTATTTTTTGGAGATTCCATGCGGCGCGTTCGCGCCATTTATCCCGTCGGGTCACAAAAACCACCATGTGCTTCGCGCTTTTGGCCGCGCGTTGGTTGAGGCAAAGCGGAACGAATTTTTCGAATTCCGAGGCTGATTTTATCCAGTGAAACTCCCACAATTGCAGGTTGCTGCTGTTCGGGGCGAGCACTGCGCGATGCAGGCTTTTTTCAATCACCGCATCAGGCACTTCTATTTCGGGGTTGAAAGCCCGGTTCGATTGCCTAAAATCTACTATATTCTGAAATTCTAATGAATACATATAATTTATTAAAAATGAAAATGGCGCGCAACCACTAGTATTTTAGCGCTGCACAAGCATCTTTCTGATCAGCACAACTTGGCCCAGGTGGTAATAGCTGTGTTCGATGACGCCTTCGATATTTCTGAGATAGCTGCCGTATTTTTCGTTTACAAAAGGCTGTTCGAACAGCGCGTCGTCCAGGTTATCTACGTGGGTGGCAAAACTTTCTGCGTTTTGGAGAAAATCGTTCACCAGCCGATTCCAGTCGGCTTCGGATTTGATTTCCGGTAGGTCGAAGCTGTATTTATCATGTATGTCAAGTGCGCCGCCGCGGAAGACCTGCAGGATACCCTGGAGGTAATAATTGAGGTGAAATGTGAGTTGCGCGATGGTATTCAGACTGTCCACTTTACCAACCGCCTGCTCCCACGTGATGCTGGTTATTTGCGCTTTAAAATTGGTGTTTGCGATCCATTTTCCGTCGAGCAGCACCTCGCGCAGTCGGTTTGCGATGTCTTTTTTATGGACGTTCATATAAAGAATATTGATTGTGTTATCGTTTCATAAATACAGAACAACGCCCACTACGGCCAATTGTTCTATATTTTCCTTTTTTCTGATTTCTGCTTTCAGGGGCAGTAGATAGGTCTGTTGTTTGGCATCAAACCAGATCGCGGTTTCCCAGCGGCTGGCGCCAATTTTTGCCCACGCGCTTAAACGACCCCAACCTGCTTCCTGCCATTTTAGACTATCGCGTATTTCCATGGCCATTTTTTGCGGCAGCGATACAAAAAACCAGCCGCCCGGCCCTGGATAACGCCACACTTCGGCAGAAAATTCATATTGTATGGTTCCTTTCATGTACATGCAAAGGAAAAACATTTTGGCAGAATAATCCAGGATCGTTGGAATCATGATGACAAACAAGCTGATTTTAAAAAAAACCGCCCGCGAATCCCGCCGGCGTCCCTATCTTCGCAGATTGATTTTGATTCTATGCAATACGCTACCCTCTTCGCGGCCGGATCGCTGGCCGCTCTGACGCTGTTTTCCTGCCAGGACGCGCAATCGCCCGATAACGCCGCGGCACAACCGCTTTTTGAACTGCTTTCCGCAGACAGCACTGGCATCCGATTTCGAAACGACCTGGAATACGACCGGGAATTCAATATCTACCGCTATCGCAATTTCTACAACGGCGGAGGCGTCGCCATCGGCGATGTAAACAACGACGGCCTGCCGGATATTTACTTCACTGGCAATATG
>JBEIDF010000362.1:0-2150 GCA_040383605.1 Lewinellaceae bacterium | reverse complement strand
TACAACTCGCCGTTGTTGTTCGAGCCGGGCGCGCTGATATTCGAGGCGATGATCGTACCGGAAGGGAAGTAGGGATACACGCCCCAGCAGCCTTGGAAGCCGCTGCCGCCGCCTGCATAGGTGTCGTAATTGCCCACCTGTACCAAATTATCGGGGCGCGTGATATCCACGATCGTAAAACCGTCGCGGTACCAGGACGTTACAGCGTAGTGATCGAGAATGTGCGTGTTGTGCACGATGGAATTGGAGCCCGGATTGCTCTGGATTTGATCGAGTAGGCGAATATCCGTGAGATCAGACACATCGTAAGCGGACAACACGGAATTGTTCACTTCGTCGGTCGCAAGGATCGTTTTGCGGTCGGGCGTCAGCCAGGTATTGTGCGTAAACGCGCCGGGGGTAGTCTGGGTAGCCAGCAGTTGCGGGGCAGACTTATTGCGCATATCTACCACGGCAAATTGGCCGGCGTAGATATGCGACGAAAACATCGTGTCGTTGTCGGCATAACCATCGTGTACGTATCCAAGTTGGCTGAACTGGCCGGCGTACACCGGGTTGTACGGGTCGGGCTGGAGATTCAGGACGATTGGTCCGCCGCCAATCAGGTTGCTGCCATAAATATAGACAAAGCCCTTCGTGGTGTCCACGTGCAGCGCGTGGCCTTTATTGAGTTGATTGGCGATTGCACCGTTGCCGTAGTAACTCTTGTAGGGCAGGGTGGGGGAGGGCAGGTTGGACAAATCCACGATCTGCAGGCCCATACCGCCTTCTGAAACTATATAGGCGTAATGTTTGTACGTTTTGATTTCCTTCCAAAGGTTATTCGGGCCGGGAATTTGGACAATCTGCTGCGGCGCGTCCGGGTTGGTGATATCCACCACGATCATCCCCTGCGCGGCGCCGAGGAGCGCGTATTCCCGGCCGTTGGCGGCATAGCCCCAGACATTGGCGAGGGTTTGGCCGGGGAAGGTGAGTTTGCTGCGAAATGCGTTGTTGATATTTTGTGCGGACAGCAAGTGGCTGCCCAATAAAAACAGCAGAAAAAGAACAGAACGGTGCGGCATAGGAAAAAAATTTCAGGCCCAAGATACAGTAGTTACAGTTATTCGTACAGAAAAAACGCGTCCTCGACGTGCCGAATTTCCAGAAGCCGCCCGTCCCGGAGCAAGACGGCTATGGTATCGAATCGGATTGCCCAATCATAGCCTGTTTGCATCATATAGGCGCCGGCTGCGCGGGCCATCGTCTGTTGTTTTTTGCGGGTGACGGCCGCTTCCGGCCCGCCAAAATCGTCGTTTTTTCGGGTTTTTACCTCGATGAAAACCAACAGGCGCCCCTCCGGCGCCCAGGCAATGATGTCAATCTCTCCCCGTCCGGCGCGAAAATTGCGCGCGGCGATGCGGTAACCGCGGGCTTCCAGATGCCCGACCGCCAGATCCTCGCCCGCTTTTCCGGTTTCCTGCTTATTCATCGTACAAGAGATAGTCTTTTCGCACCAGGCGGAAAAACGCCAGTCCGTCCGCCCAACTGGCCCGGATGGTTTCTTCCGAGCTTCCTATTTCCATCAATTCCCGCAAATGCGGCGTGCCGGCCAGCAGATCAAAATACTTGTTTTTTCTAAAAAAATTTTCTTTGTCCGGATACTCGCAGTAAAAATCAAGCAGCCAACTCAGGTTAATCCGGCTTTTCGAATACAACGAATCGGTGGATATCCGGCGCAAATCATACCCTTTGCAAACGGCGCCTTCGTGTAGGGGCGCTTGGGCGCCCGCTGTCGGACACGGAATAAACAGCGAATCGCCCGCTGGAAATGTGGGATGGCCTACCCACTGAAACGGCGTTTCGGTGCCGCGCCCGACGCTCACTGCCGTGCCCTCAAACAGACAAATAGACGGGTACAGCAGCACGGAGCGCTCATCGGGCAAATTAGGCGACGGCTTTATCGGCAGCACATACCGGGTGCGGTGACTGTAATTGGCGCAGGGAATAACCCGGAGTTTCAGTCGGTCGGCCGATTTGATAAAACCCTCTCCGGCGAAAAGCCGGGCCAGTTCGCCTACCGTGCATCCATGCACCATCGGGATCGGCGCAATTCCGACAAAAGACTCCATACCCTGCTCCAGCAGCGGCCCGTCGAGGTAATGCCCGTT
>JBEIDF010000361.1:0-2166 GCA_040383605.1 Lewinellaceae bacterium | reverse complement strand
GAGGCCGGTAATTACCTCGAAGCCGGAATAGACCAGGGGGCCGTCAATACGCATAATATCCAAATTCCGTTTGGAACCCGCCTGGCCAAGATCATGATCTACTGGGCCGAACCGGCAGCCGCCGAAAATACAAGCCGCGCCCTGATCAACGACCTCGACCTGACGGTCGCCAGTCCCGGCGGTGCAATCAACCTGCCCTGGCTGCTCAACCCAACCCCTGTGCCCGCCCTGCTCGACGCGCCCGCCACCAAAGGCCGCGATTCGCTCAACAATGTAGAACAGGTGGTGCTCGAAAACCCGGCCGCCGGCGCCTATACCGTCACGGTGCAAGGTTTTGAAGTACCCCTGGGGCCCCAGCAATATTATATCGTCTGGGAATTCTACAACGATGACGTGAAGATCACGTACCCCGCCGGCGGGGAAGGCATCGCACCCGGCGAAGTGGTGCGTATCCACTGGGATGCGTATGGTACGGCAACGAACTTTACCCTGCGCTATTCTACCGACGGCGCGCAAACGTTCTTCCCGATTACGACGACGACCGGAGAAAAACGGTCGTTCGACTGGACGGCGCCCGCCACGATCAGCGGCCAGGTGCATATCACCCTGATCCGCGGCAGCAAACGCGATACGACCGACTTCCCACTGTCTATCGTGCCGATACCGCTCAACCTGCAAATCGAAAAGGTGTGCCCGGATTCCATGACGCTCAGCTTTTCGGAGGTAAATGATACCCTGAACTACACCGCGTATTTGTTGGGCGAACGATACATGGAGGCGGTCGCAACAGCCGATACCAACGTCGTTACCTTCCCCATCACTGATCCGCAGGCAGAGAAATGGGTGGCCGTGGCCGCGGCGCACAACGACGGCCTGCTGGGCCGCCGCACCAACGCGGTACAATGGTCTGGCGGACTTAAAAACTGCCCGCAACCCAACGACGTGGCCCTCACCGGCGTGCAGTCGCCCGGAACGAGCGCCATCATCACCTGCGGCGCCAGCACGCGGGATGTCTCTATCCGCGTGGCCAACCAGGGCGTCAATCCCATTTCTGGCGCGACGTTGAGCTACCAACTCAATAACGATACGCCGGTAACGGAAACGCTGCCGGAGATCGCGCCGGACAGCTTCCTGACCTACACGTTCCAAACGCCCCTGAGCTTCACCCAAAACGGACAGGCACAACTCGCAATCTGGTCTTCCTATGGCGTGGAAAATTACTTTTTCAACGATACCATTCGCCTGTCGCTGCCGGTGATTGTCAGTGCCGTCAGCGATTATTTCACCGAAGAATTTGAAGGGCAGCAGTTTCCGCCAATCGGCTGGGCAATCGGCAATCCGGATGACGCTACCACCTGGGTACAAACGCCGCAGCCGGTAATCGGTCCGGACGGCGTTCCCGGCCGCTCGCTGTTTTTGAACTGCTACGCGTACGCCGGCCGCGGCCAAGAGGATTTCATTTACGTGACGCCCCTGGATTTAGCTAATTTGAATAAACCGGCCCTTCGCTTCGAAGTCGCCCACGCGCAATACGACGATACTTATGTAGAAAAACTGCGGGTAGAAGCGTTCCCGGGCTGCGATTTCGGGCAGGAGCCGGTGGTGCTCTGGTCAAAATCCGACCCGGAACTGGCCACGGTACCGGATGCCACCAGCGTATTTTCTCCGGACAATGCCAACGACTGGCGCACGGAAATCGTGGATCTCGGCCCGGTCGCCGATCAGCCGCTGATCCTCCGAATTGTATCTACTAACGATTACGGCAACAGCCTGTTTCTCGACCATATCGGCGTGATAGAAAATAACACGGATCCGCCCGCAGCAGCGATTGCGGTGTCGGCGGATACCATCTGTCGCGGCGACACCATAACCTTTGAAGGGACTTCCGCGGGGGCTTTCCTGAGCTATACCTGGAATTTTGGTTCGCAAAGTTTTCCGAGCAGCGCTACCGGCCCCGGCCCGCATGCCATCCGGTTTACCGCGACGGGACTGCGCCTGGTGCGCCTGATTGTAACCAATCCATTTGGCGCGGATACCGTGTTGCGCACGGTGGTCGTCCGCGATCTGGCCAAATCCAATTTCAGTTCAGCCGTCAGCGGCCCCACTGTCACCTTCACCAATACCAGCACGAACGCAGACGACTATTTGTGGGATTTTGGCGACGGG
>JBEIDF010000360.1:0-2189 GCA_040383605.1 Lewinellaceae bacterium | reverse complement strand
GCCGCGTTGCTCGGCGTTCTCAGCGTCTGGATGGTCGTACGCCGCCAGATTTGGGCTTTTCCTGTCGGGATCGTCATGGTTTGCCTGTATGCGGTGATATTTTACCAGGCAAAATTTTATGCCGATATGGCCCTGCAAGGGGTGTACGTGATCATGCAGGTGCAAGGGTGGTACCTGTGGTCAAAAAGTCCCCGGGCCGCAGACGACCGCATTCTCGTGCGTCGTTTGCGCGGCGAACAATGGGCGCTGACCGCGGCGCTCGCGCTGTTCGGCACGCTCGCCATCGGCTATTACCTCCAACAACACACGGACGCGGCGCTGCCTTATGTGGATGCGCTGACCACCTCGGTCTCCCTGCTCGCCCAGTGGTGGATGAACACAAAATACTTGGAAAACTGGCTGCTTTGGATAGCGGTGGACGTGGTTTACTTGTTTCAGTACAGCTACAAAGCGCTCTACCTCACCACCGGCCTGTACGCCGTGTTTTTAGTCCTGGCCGTAATCGGGTACCGGGAATGGCGCCGCAAAATGACGGGTACGGAAATACACTCAACCCTCCATTAACATCAGGGCCAGCCAGGCAAAAGGAAGCACCATTATAAAGGAGTCAAAGCGATCCAAAAAACCGCCGTGCCCAGGGAGGAGCGACCCCGAGTCTTTTATCTGCATGCTGCGCTTCAGCATAGACTCCACTAAATCGCCCAAACTGCCGAAAATGCCCACCACAGCTGCCAGCAACAACCACTCGGAAGTGCTGAAATCCGTCAGCCACAAGGATAAACCAAATGCGGCAAGCAGGGTGCAGAGGATGCCGCCCAAGGTTCCCTCCCAGGTTTTTTTGGGCGAAATCCTGCTGAAAAAAGTCGTTTTCCCAATCCGGGAACCTACTACGTACGCCATCGAATCGTTCGTCCAGTTCAACAGCAGGAGGCCAAGCACCCGCGCCGGCGCGTAGCCGTCGTGCCAAAAAGCAATCGAAATCAACAGCGTAAACGGCACGCCAATGTATGCGGCGCCCAACAATTGCTGACCAATCGCAGCAAAAGGACGATCTGATTTTAAAAACAATTCGAGGATCATCAACGCGAAAAACAACAGCAACAACAAAAACAAACTGAGGAAAATCGGGCCGGCGCTGTCCGCTAAATCCGCCTCAAAAATATACGGGTTGAACCGGGCGTCGGAATACAAGGGCGTAAACAGTCCAAAAATTTTGCTGCCAAACACGGCAAATGGCATGATTCCCACGGCGACGCCTGCCGCCATCCGCCACCACCGGTACGGATCATGCTGAAAAAGAATGCCCGCCAACTCCCATAAACAGCCGGCGGTAATCGCTAAAAAAAGCGCGTAAAATGTTTCAGCGCCTCCCAAAACGCCGCCTAACATGACGATGACAAAGAAAATCGCCGAAATCAATCTTTTTTTCATACCCGTGTTTGCAGGCAAAGGTAAGAATTGGCCCACAAGCGCCAAGTGCTTGTTCAAATTTTGATTTCCAGGCTGCAACTGCCCAGAAATCAAAATTTGAACAAGCGCTAACGCGTATCTTTGCGGCTATGTTGAAAATTGGCGCACACCGCAACGAAGCGGGGATTTGGCAGGCAGCATGGACGCAAACGGCATTAACCCGGATCGGTATCGCGTCCGAAATGGTTTTTTTTGAACCCCAAGGGGACGAATTTAGCGCCCCGGAGCCTGATTTTCATGTCCATCCCGACATGGACGAGGCGCTCGCGCGCGGAACCG
Organism: Lewinellaceae bacterium; assembly: GCA_040383605.1. Taxonomy (GTDB): domain Bacteria; phylum Bacteroidota; class Bacteroidia; order Chitinophagales; family Saprospiraceae; genus M3007. The sequence continues at coordinate 440 of JBEIDF010000360.1, read as the reverse complement.
TGCAGGTCACGGTGCATGCACTGCCTTCTCTGCCCGTCGAAACACCGGAAATATTCGCTATCGCCGCCCTCTCCGGCCGGAATCATCCTGCCGACCTGCTGGTCATCCGACCGGAAGCCCTCGATCCCGCACGCTTCCTGCAACTCCGATCCGGCGCCGGCATCGCCCTGTCCTCCGAAACCCGACAACTGCAGTTACTGGAAATTCGGCCGGATTTGAAGTTCCAAAAAGCCGCCGGCGATCCACAGGATCTGCTGCGCCAATTGCACGCGGGCCGGCTCGACGCCTTCGTCTTGGCCGCTGATCCCGCCGGCCGGCCGACGCCAGACTTGGGCGGACTACCGGTCGTGGAACTGCAAGTCCGCGAATTCGCACCCACGCCCGCGCAGGGCGTCATAGCCTGTAGAACGCACCGCGACGACCTGCCAACTCGACGAATC
>JBEIDF010000359.1:0-2196 GCA_040383605.1 Lewinellaceae bacterium | reverse complement strand
AAAGAGCGGATCAGATTCGGGATAAAATTCCGGTTCGCCGGGATCGGGCAAAGCCTGATTATACGCCGCTTCGCGTTTGCGTGTTGTTTGAGGCGATAGGTAATACGCCGCATAAACGATGCAGGGCACCAGCAGCCAACCGGCCACTTCTTTTCTGCTAATCATGATTTTATCGTTTTTGTAGTTCAAAGATTGCGGCGTATTGAACGGCCGCCAACATCAGCGCGCTAAAGCCCGCGATAATTAGTGCGGTGCCGTGCGACCCGCTGTTAAATATTTCTGTGACTGTTCCTAAAAACCGCGTAGGGTTACCGCTGACGCCTCCCATAAGGCCGTGATATAGCCGTGAGAGATTGCAAAAAGACTCAAAGGCTATGAGCAGCGCGCTTAGCGAAAAAGTAAGCCATGAGCGGAAATTAGCGACTGTGAAGCCCAGCGCCGAACAGGCCAACACAATCGTATATAATACCGCCGTACCTTCTTCTTGGGTGATTGCAAGGGCGACAGTATAAATATTTGTAACGGACGCCGCCGTCGGGGCAGCCAGCAATAGACCAAGTATAGCCGTACGCTTTTTCGGCACGCTAACGGGCTGTTTGGGTAATACATCGGCATAGACTTGAATTTTTGGCGTGCGCACCGGCGCATTTGCCGGTTTATTAGCGCCGCCGCTTTTATCAGTTTGTAGCGCTGCTAAATGCGCGCTATCCAATTCACTATTCTTTGAAAATGATACGCCGGGGAACGTGCGGCGTAATTTCATGTAAATCGCTTCAGGGCGTTTGCCGGTGGATTCGGCGATTTGTAAAATTGTCATGATGCTGTTTGTTGTTGTGAATGTTGGGACAAAGATACAACTGTTTTAATTACCTGCAAATAATTGTAAAGATTTTTTGTAAAAAATTACGCAGGGTTATTTGCATGTAATATATATAGGCGTAAATTTGTACATCACTTTACAAAAAAAGCCCTTCACGCATGAAAAAAGCAAAACAAGTCCGCTTTTGGTACGCCACGGATCAGGATCAAGAATACCTTATCTTAGCCGAGGTGCAACCATTGGAGCCATTTGAAGCCGGAACGTCCGAGCCGCCGAAGCACGAAGTAGAATTTTTGTACTCCGAAACCACTGACGGCCGATCGGTAGATTATGACGAACTAAAGGCCGAATGGAGTGTAATTGAATACCATGCCATCGAAGCATCGAAAGGTGAGCATTTGCCGCGGTTTTTCAGTTACGAAATCAAAGAGGCCGACGAATGCCTAAAAAGGTCGTTAACCGAACTTACAGATGCCGAATATTACCTATACCAAGCAGAGCAGCAATACCAAAAATGCATCCGTTGGCACCGCGAAGCCTCGGATGAGGCAATAAGACTGAGAAACATAACAAACATATAAATACTATGGAGGCAACATCTTACGGCGCATCACAACGGCGCAAAATCATTTTAGGCCGCAAAGACAAAAACAAGGAAGCCAAACCGGTTCTTAAAATTCGGGTGCCGGAAATTCCGCCCGACAAAGGCCAAAGATCGTTTGAGACCTACACGAGCGAAAAAGGAACGTATTACTACGAGTGTTTTTCCGGCTTTACAGGTATCATTGTGGATATTTACCAGGCCAACAAAGAAATTGACAAGCAAAATATACCGTTCCTGTTTTGCGAAGTGCTATCCGGCGGCGAACATCTTACATTTGAGGTAGCACGGCTGGATCACAAATTCAGCATCAATCTGCTATCCCGGCTATTCAATCCGGCATACCAGCAAGGCACACCGGCGGAGTTTTCGCCGTACGATTATGAGAAAAACGGCACGCGCTATGTCGGCATCGCAGTGCGCCAAAACGGAAATGTAGTACCATCCGTAGCCCGTGATCAATTCGACCTGCTAAACAGGCCGCAGCCGGATACATGGCAGGCGAGAGGCGGCAAAACCGAATACGACTTCACACCGGTAGCCAAATGGATGCTGGAGCGCGTAGAAGCCAAAATAAGCGGTTTTATTGATCCGGCTGCAATGCAGCTCAAACCGGATAATATCACCGTGCCGGCCGCGCCAACCGTTACAACAACCCCGGCCATCGCAGATGAGTTTGCCGGGCTTGTTGAGCCGGATGCCGATGGACTTCCATTTTAGACAATCAGAACGTACATACACGAAAGCCGGGCGTAGCAATTACGTCCGGCTTTTT
>JBEIDF010000358.1:0-2246 GCA_040383605.1 Lewinellaceae bacterium | reverse complement strand
GGCAGCCGTATTCCCGCAGTCGTCTGTAGCCGTCCAAGTGACCCGCAGCGTATAATTCCCGGTACAAATCGTATCGGAAAATGCGTAGTTGAAAGTGATTGTCGGGGCGGCGTCGCAGTTATCCGAAACGGTACCGGTAAAAGCGGTGGGAAAGGGTTGCGGGCAGAAAATCGTACCGCCGGACGCGCCGACCGACAGCGTGGGCGGCTGCGTATCGCGGATGCGCCAGCGGAGCGTTCTGGAACCGACATTACCGCAGTCGTCTGTTGCCCGGAAGGTGACATCCACAAACCAATTGCAGGAATCAACCGGGACTTGCGGGTACGGGCCGATGCCGAAACTTCCATTGCCCGACTGGCCGTTGGAACTGCTCCAGCTGAAATTCGTCCAGGAGGCCGATGAGCAGTCGTCCTGCCAAGTTGCATTCCCGTGATTATCAATCCAGTTTTGCAGTGCCTGTTGGTCATTTCCGCCGCCGCATTCTTCAAAAACCGGGCTGGCGCCGGTGATGACCGGGGGCAGGGTATCCAAGGCGGCGAACATGGCTTTCCCGGCGTAAGTTTGATTGTTGCAGGGGTCTTTTGCAAAAAAGTCCACCGTTACTTTTGCGCGGACTTTTTGTACGGTCACGCCGTTGATGGTTTGCGGACCGCATCCGTCGGCGAAGGAGGCCAGGAAAGCGGCTATGATTTGCGCGGAGTCGCGCTGGACGCCATTGACGAAAAAATCTACCTGCTGTTCGCTCTCGGCAGAGCAGGAATCCCGGGCGATCAGGCGGGCCCGCCGGCTGATCCAATCACCGAGCGCCTTGATATGGTTGCTGTCCGGGGAACAGGCGGATAAAGAGTCTTTGGGCGCCTGCACGATAAACGGAGGTTGCGTATCGGAGGTTGTGAACGTCGCGGTTCGGGTTGCGCGCAGGCCGCATTGATCGGTGGCGCGGAAGATAACCGTCAGCGGGCCCGCGCAGCCTGGCGGGAACACGGCGGGGCCCGAATTGGAAAACACGACCGGCGAAGAGGGGTCTACGGCGGTGAAATTCACCATTTGAGCGGCCAGCCAGGCCGGGTAGGCGGTAGCGAGTTGTGCGCAGGGCGCGCTGCCGTTTTGTGGATTGCCATTGACCTGCGGCGGCAGGGTATCGGCAAATACGTTGATGGTTTGGGTGAATACACCCGTGTTGCCGGCGGCATCCGTGGCCCGCCAGGTTCGGGTAAAAGACCCGCTTTTACAGGTATCCGGCCGGGGCGTTTCCACAAAAGTTTCCACCACAGCTGAGCAATTATCGAGCACCGGGATCACCGGGATGGGCGGCGCCTGAATCACTGAACTGATATTGATCACGGAATTAACGCCGGACAGGTCAAATTGCGGGGGCGTTTGGTCGGCGAACGTGACATTGAAAATAAATATATTCGAATTGCCAGCTGCATCGGATACGAACCAGTGAATAGTGGCTACTTCTCCGATATTCCACTGTTCGGTAAACAAGCCGAATCCGGAGGCGATAGAATCGAACTGCGAAATCACGATGGGGCCGGCGCTGGAGGAAACGATGGGCGTGCCCAGTTTCCCGGCGAGGTTTGAACTGCAGGTTGAACCGACCGCAATTACATTGGGCCCCGGGTAAGAAAATGTGAACTGCGCGCGCACTGAAGCGGGCCCCAGGAGCAGGAGCAGTACGAGTGCCGGCAAGCCGGGGAACAGGAAGATAGGTAACCGGTTTAGCATACGCGATCACTTTTCTGGCAAGGGTGCGGCCGAAACCGCTGGGGCCGGCGCGATAGGCAACGCCAAGGCCCTTGCAGACGTTTAGATTTGGATTACATCGGTTTGAACAAATTATGGAAAAGCGGGGTTGGCAATCAATTTTTTTCGCCGGGCAACTTTTTGTCCTCGAGGCGGTCGTCGAGCAGTTTGTTAATTTCCTCTACAGGCAGATTTTTCACCAGATCGCCGAAGGCATTTATTTGTATATCAAGGCTTTGTATTTGTTCAGGTGTGGCATTTTCTTCCGCGGCATTGGTTGGTTTGTATTTATCGTTATCCATAATTTTCAGGTTGACAGCGGTTTATTTTACATCTGAATGAAACTCCATGAAATGGCGGAGCGCTTTTTGCAATCGCTGGTATGTTTCTGCTTTGCCGAGCAGGATGGCCATATCAAATATGGCCGGGCCTTTCATCGTGCCTGCCATGGCGATACGGAGCAAGGGTAACAAATCGCCTGCTTTAAAACCCTGTTC
>JBEIDF010000357.1:0-2259 GCA_040383605.1 Lewinellaceae bacterium | reverse complement strand
GTCTGGCACAACGGACAAGCGCTGATCAGCCGGCAGGAAACTTCGGCGGGCTACCAGCGCCTCGTATCGGTCTGCCCTGCAGATTTCGACGTGCCGCTCCCTCCGGGCAGCGGGATGTACGATGTGCGGGTGGTGTGGCTGGCGGATGGCAGATGCGGGTGCGAGTAACCCCGGCCTCCCCTGGAGGCGAGAGAGAGAACGAGGGCGCAAACGAAATTTTAACTCTTGAAAATCTGATTTTTAAGTATTAAAAGTGTAGGTTTGCATCTAAAATGACCCAAAAGCAAAACACGCCTCGTGTTGCGCCCCTTTGGCGAGGTATCATTTCTGATTTCTTAAAATTCCTATCAATGAAAAAATTATTAAAGTCCGCACCCGTCTTCTGGATCACCCTGACAACCGTCACGCTTACGTTTTTCACTTCTTTAATGTTTAATGCATGCCGGCCCGATACGGAGGAGATCGCGGCGAGCAAATCCAAAGGTGAATGGAGCGCGACAGCGCGTTCGAGTTGCAGTTCGGGTTATTGTGAGTTTACGATTGTTGCCGGAAATAACTGTACTGTAGAGGTTTGCGGTGATATTACCTCCTCTGCCAGCGGGTGCAACTTCGGCTGCAACACCTTGGGCGATGATCGGACGGATACGTTTATTTTGTTCCTAAGCGATGATGTTAGCTTATGTGTAGATATTGATGGTTCTATCTGTCTTAGAAATCCATCTACAGCCAGTACGAACGCAATCTTGCAAGTATATTTTGAAGGCACTTCCACGCCGGTAAATGTTACGATTCCTCCGGGTGAAGTGCGATGTTTCCACACTAATTCTTCGTGTGCGACCATAGGTGGTTGTTAGATGCACTTTACCATGCCGATGCACAAGGGCGCCGGTGTAACGGCATGGGATTTTCAATTCACCGTATTTTCATGAAGATAGTCTCCTGTCGAACAAACATGTCTTGATCTTTTCATCTTAAAGGAGCCTGTCTGTAGGGCCTGCAAATACAAAGTAGATGAAATTATGCCTGCCACTGTTGCTTGTCACTGTAATAAACGCATATACATTGACCGCTCAATGCCCTCCCCTGGCTCCGATACAAGGGAACGTAACCCCCTCCCCCTGTCTCAACGCCACACCAAACTGGGCATTTCATATATATTCTATCCCGAATGCAGCGGCAGCAGACTTGGTGTGGACGTTGAACCCACCTTTAGGTGTCTTTGTGGCCTCGATCAATACCGGGCCGGATGTAACCGTAAATTTTGACACTCCCGGGCCGACGCAATTGTGTGCCACTCCTACAAACCCCTGTTACGATCCTACTCCGATCTGTATAGACATCGACGTACAAGAAATACCGTATGTCAATATGCCACCGATACAGCGGGTTTGCCACGGGGAGCAAGTGTACCATGAGTTTACCGGAAATTCAACTTATTACGCTTGGCGTGTAAGTCAAGGTCTGAATATTGGACAGCCACTCGGATTAAATTATGGTACCGTAGACTTTATTGCCAACAATATTACTAATGAAATAATACACGCTCGTATTATTCTTGTAGGACTCCATGCACCCGAATGTTCCGGGTATCCTCTACAGTGGTTCCTCGATGTCTACCCCCGCCCCACCATCACCCCGCCCCCGGATATCACGGTATGCGGTGGCAGCCCGGTGGCAGCGGCCTTCATGGGCAATGCCGAGGCATTCAACTGGACGAACGACAACCCCGCCATCGGCCTGCCGGCCTCGGGCACGGGGAATATCGCCTTCACGTCCGTCAAATCGCCCCAGACGGAAACGGCCCAGATCACCGTCACGCCCGCCAATGCCGCCTGCGACGGCGATCCGGTTACGTTCACCATCACGGTGCAAGGCTCGAATATGGACCCGCCGCCCGATATCACGGTCTGCGACGGCGACGCGGTGAGTATCCCCTTCAGCGGCAATGCCGCAGAATACGACTGGACGAGTTCGAACCCGGCTATCGGTCTGGACGCCGCCGGCTCGGGCGCCATCGCCTTCACGGCGCAGGGCGGGAGCAGTCCGCTGATCTCGGTGGTGACGGTCACGCCCCAGCCCTGCCCCTTCGCTTCGCGCAGTTTCACCATCACGGTGCGACCGAAAGCCGCGGCCCTGCCGCTGCCGGATACCGTCCTCTGTATCGGGGATTCGCTGAGCCTGCCCCTGCTCGGCGCTACGCCGGGAACCACCTTCGAGTGGACGAATACCAATCCGGCAATCGGACTGGACACGGCGGGC
>JBEIDF010000356.1:0-2260 GCA_040383605.1 Lewinellaceae bacterium | reverse complement strand
GTCTGGCCCAAAAAGTCCCATTTTCCGCCATACTTTGCGATTTTTTTTGACCATAGCGCTGCTATGGCCTGCAAAAAATCGCTTCGTCTGGCGAAAAATGGATCCTTTTTTGGCTCAGACGCGACCTGCTAACCAGTTACGGAAATTCAATACCCAACACCTGTTTTTTACGGGTGTTGGGTATTTTTTTGCCTAATGCGTGCGGTAGTTCCATTATTGTCTTATTTTTGTCAGGCCATAACCAACGCTTTCCGCCTCGGATGCGTCTTTATAGCATCGCGACTAGTACAAGGGTCGCTGACTCCGCATTTTTTTACGCCAAAAATTTCTCCGCTATGCAACATTTCAGGTTAACCGCCGCACTTTTTTCCCTGCTCTTGCTGGCAGCCTCCTGCAATCAAAAACCGGAATTTAATTATTTTTACTACGATTCCGAGGACTATGCCCTGCTTTCCAAAACACTCAATCTGCCGGAATTACCCCTGGACTATTCCGTGAAATTCGGCGAACACCTCAGCCGCACCGGCATTTTTCCGCGGCCAGTGGACAATGACAAAGCAGCCCTGGGCCGCGTGTTGTTTTACGACAAAAACTTATCGAAAGACGGTACCATCTCCTGCGCGAGCTGCCATAAACAGGAACTGGGATTTGCCGATAACACACAATTCAGCCGCGGCGTTTTTGACCGCAGCACGGAACGCAACTCCTTCGCACTCAGCTCGGTGGCCAATTTTTCCGCCTATTATGGCACCGACCTGAACGGAAGCTCCGCCATTCGATTCTTCTGGGACAATCGGGCGGGTACAGTGGCCGAACAAGCCGCCGCCACCTTGTCCAATCCCAAAGAGATGAATATGGAAATGCACGAAGTACTCGGCGCAGTACAGTCACTCGAATATTACAAACCGCTCTTCAAAATGGCGTACAACGACGAGGCGGTCACCGCCGAGCGCATCACCGAGGCCATTTCTGATTTTATCAACGCTATGGGCTCCGTCAACAGCCGTTTCGACCGCGAAGCGGATAAGGCCGTCGCCGTCTCTTCGATGTGGGGTAATCTGGAACCCGCCCTGCGCCCCGCTTTCAGCGGATTCAGCGCGCAGGAAAATCGCGGCAAAGAACTCTTTATCAATAATTGCGCCTCCTGCCACAGCGCCAACCAGGGCCGCCCGCCGCTCTTCAATGCCAATAACGGCCTGGACGAATCCACCGTAGATGCCGGCGTAGGCGGCTTCACGAACCAACCGTATGAAATGGGCACCTTCAAGGTGCCTACGCTCCGCAACGTAGCGCTCACCGCACCCTATATGCACGACGGCCGTTTCAACTCCCTCGAGGAGGTGGTCGAACACTACAACGCCGGCGTCAAAACCCATCCGAATCTCCACCCGGATCTCAAAAACCCCAACGGCCAGCCTAAACGACTCAACCTCTCGCAACAGGACAAGGACGCGCTCGTAGCCTTCCTCCATACCCTCACGGACCCCTCGGTCGCGAGCGACGAACGCTTCTCCAACCCGTTTAAGTAATTGGGGATTTCGGATTGGGGATTGTTTTATTTTCGTTATTTTCTGATTTATGTTTATTAAATTAACCAATCATAACGACTCGTATCAATGAACAGAAACAACCCCCAATCCGCATTCCGCATTCCCCAATCCGCAATCTTTTTTCTGCTTCCTTTTTTTGCCTGCACCCACTACTATTACGCGCCGAACAGCCTGCAAATTCCGACGCTGCGGGAGCAGCACGATGCGGTGGTGACGGCCGGCGGCGTATTGGGAGACGAATTTCGGGGATGGGAATTGCAGGCAGCCTACAGTCCACTGCCGTACACGATGCTGCAATTTGCGCATTTTGACGTGCAGGGCGATCCGAGTACCGCTTTTTCGGGTACAGGACAGCAGGACGGACAGGGCCGACTCACGGAGGGCGCGCTGGGATTTTATGTTCCAACCGGGCCGACCGGCGTGTTCTCCTGCAGCGCCGGCATTGGGCGCGGGGAGGTTTATAACTACTATGGCGATCAGGTAGCATCGAGGCTAAATTTTCGCCGGCTGTATATTCAGCCGGCGATTGGTTTTGAAGGCGAAATGTTCCGCGGCGGTTTTGCCGGTCGCCTGGTGCGGCTGTCCTACCTGAACGGTTCGATTGACGCCCGCATTCCGACGGAGGACTTGGATGCCATTCAGCGGATTGAATACAATGCCCCTTTGTTGTTTCCGGAGTTCGCAGCCTGTTTGGGGGCCGGTTTTCGGCC
>JBEIDF010000355.1:0-2268 GCA_040383605.1 Lewinellaceae bacterium | reverse complement strand
GTCAGCCTACTCTCTTTTGGCTCCTGGGTAACGTTCGGCAAACAAATTGGCGATCAAACCGCCGAGCAACTCATGGCCCGCGCCTACGACCAGGGCGTCAATTTTTTTGACAACGCGGAAATCTATGCGCGCGGCCAGAGCGAACTGGTCATGGGCGCCATTCTCAAAAAAATGAACTGGCCGCGCAGTTCCTGGATGGTTTCTTCCAAACTGTTCTTCGGCTACGAAACAGGGCTGCCTAACCAGACCGGCCTGAGCCGAAAGCACATTTTTGAAGGCTGTGAAGCGGCGCTAAAACGCTTGCAGGTGGACTACCTTGATATGCTGTTCTGCCACCGGCCCGATAAAAACACCCCCATCGAAGAAACAGTTTGGGCCATGAACCACCTCATCGCGCAAGGTAAGGTATTGTACTGGGGCGTTTCGGAATGGAGTGCCCAGGAAATCATGGAGGCCCACCTCGTCGCCCGCGAAAACCGCCTGATCGGCCCAACGATGGAACAGCCGCAATACAATATGTTCCATCGGCATAAAGTAGAGGTGGAGTACAGCCAGATTTACAAAACCGTCGGACTGGGTACCACGATCTGGTCGCCCCTCGCTTCCGGCGTGCTGACCAGCAAATACCTCGATCAGTTCCCCGAAGGCACGCGCCTGAGCATCGAGGGTATGCAGTGGCTGAAAGAGCGCGAAATGACCCCGGAGCGGCTTGAAACCGTGCGGGCGCTCGACAAATTTGCGAAAGAACTGGGTACCACCCTGCCGAAACTCGCGATCGCCTGGACCGCCCAAAACCCGAACGTCAGCACCGCGATCCTCGGCGCTTCCCGCGTAGAGCAACTGGACGAAACCCTGACCGCCCTGGACGTGCTGCCCCTGCTGACGCCGGAGGTGAACCAGCACATTGAGCAGATTCTAGGCAATAAACCGGTGCATCCGCAGTATTAGAGCCTGTCTAAAATTATATTTCTCGCTAATATGAAAAAGACTTTCATATTAGCGAGAAATATAATTTTAGACATACTCTTAAAACACGGCCAGCTGCTCAAAAAAAATCGCCGGACGGCCCAAAGGCTGCCCGGCGATTTTTTTATCCAAATTCCGCCTTATTTCGATAACACCCGGAATTCCGTACGGCGGTTTTGCGCATGCAGCGACTCTGCGCACTCCACGCCGTTGCTGCAGTGGTTCACCAGTTGCGTTTCACCGAATCCGCGGTATTCGAGGCGGGAGCGTTTGATACCACGGGACACCAGGTAGTCCACCACGGCTTTTGCGCGGCGATTAGACAGATCCAGATTGAACGCATCGGAGGCGCGGGAGTCCGTGTGCGAGGAAACTTCAACGCGCAATTCCGGCCGTTTTTGCATCAACTTCAGTAGTTTTTCGTCTATCACCTCTTTCGCTTCCCGGTTCAGGATATCGCTATTCACGCCATAATAAATAGGCAGCAAATTATAGTCCAGCAGTTCGCACTCGATTTTCCGCCATTCGAAGCCGTAGATAGAGCCTTCGTCGTCGCGGTCGCGCGCAAGAAAGACCTCTTCCCGCATGACCGGCGCAACCGGGGTCGAATCCACCACCGCGTCTTTTGCCAATACTTGTTTTTGGATCGTCACGTATTCCGCCGGGATTTCAATTTCCCGGTAGGTCGCCGGTTTTTCGATGACCAGACGGCGGTAGGTTTTATACTTCTCGCCCACCATCGCTTTTTTGGCGAAACTGGGTTGTTCAGCGATGCGTTTAACCGGGATATTTTTTGTGACGGCCGGGTATTCGACATAGCAGATTACGTCGCAGTCGCCAGGTGTGGGCGAATTGCAGCCGTCGAGCAGCGGTTTGGTTTCGAAACGGGCAAATGCAGGCTCCAGCACAATGGTTTCAAACGTATCCAGGGTGCGCACCGGCTTGATCGAATATGTGCTGTGCGCTTCTTCTACAAGAATGGAGTCAATTTCCTCTCGATAAACGGCGGGCACGTACTCGTATCGCTTGGTCGCTTCTTTCACGAGAATACGTTCCTCGACCGTTTTGTAAACCGGCGGAACAACCTTGTACTCGACGTAAGGCGGAATGGTGACCACCTTTTCAATTTCCCGGATAACTTCAATCGGACATTTGATGTAGCAGGCGCCGGGTTCCGGGTTGGCCGGATAATTTTGTGCGGTTAAACCGGCGGCAACCAGGGAGAGACAAAACACAAAGAAGGGGGCAGAACGCATGATAACGATTTAATTGAATTGGCGGATAATTGCCCAAACGCCTTTT
>JBEIDF010000354.1:0-2271 GCA_040383605.1 Lewinellaceae bacterium | reverse complement strand
CGCATTCAAGGGGAAGCCGGCGCATCCGTGGATATCACTTTTGGCGCCTCGGGCGGGAATGTATGCGTTCAAACCGTCAATCCCTGTTTTCAGCCCGCTGCCTCCTGCCTGCCAGTTACTGTTGCGCCGATACCGCCAACCGTGCTACCGCCGGTAAGTATTTGCAACGGGGAGGCCTTCGAATGGATAGACGGAAATTTATATGCCAGCTCCCAGACGCTCTCTGCAACTTTGCCGTCTTGGTTGGGTTGCGACAGTATTGTGCGGCAACAACTTACGGTCCGGCCGCCGATTATTACAAACTTGGGAACAGTAGTCCGCTGCCAGGGTGACTGCGTGGAAATCGGAGACCAATCGTTTTGTACGCCGGGTTTTTACCAGGCCACGCTGGAATCATATCTGGGTTGCGACAGCAATGTTGTCTTTTCTCTGTTGGCACTGCCGATTCAAGCGCTGGTTGCGTTGCCCGATACCCTAAACTGTGCAGATAGCCTGCTCGTGCTTGACGGCAGCGGCTCTACTGGCGGCTCTACTTTTCAGTGGTTCAATTCACAGCAGGAATTAATCGGCACGTCGTCCACACAGCCAGTAACCGAAACTGGGCTATACAGCCTGGTCGTCACAAAGGTCAACGGCAGTACAACCTGCCGGGATACCGCTACCGTGTCGGCGCCGGGCAATTTTCTGCCGCCGGATGTGGCGGCGTCCGGCGATACCTTAGACTGTATTGGTATTACGGCGCAATTGAACGGCAGTAGCCTCACGCCTGGCGCGGTATTTCTTTGGTCTGGGCCGGGGATAGATTCACTCAATCAAGCGCTGGAGGATCCAACCGTTTCGCAATCCGGATCCTACATTCTGGTGGTTTCAAATCCGATCAACGGCTGTACTGCTGCCGATACGACGGCGGTCGAGACCAATGCCGCCGCACCGGTTATTGCGGTTGACGGCGTTGCTCCCCTCACCTGTTCAAGCCCAAGCGTTACAGTCAGTGCGAGCGTCCAACCATCCAATGCGATCGTGTCTTGGATCGGCCCGTCGAACTATACACAGTCCGGATCGTCTGCACCCATCAACGTGCCCGGTACGTACCTGGTAACTGCCCGATCCGATAACGGCTGCATATCCACGGTCACTTTTTCCGTGCCGCAAGATACAGCGCGCCCTGTGCTCTCGGCCGTGGGCGATACCCTGCGCTGTGATACGCCTGCGGGCACGATTCAGGGGAGTGGCGACGGTAGTTCGCTGTCCTTTGCTTGGAGCGGGCCTGCCGGTTTCCTGGCCTCCGATTCGATCGCGATGGTACAAGCGCCTGGCCTTTATACGCTCCGTGCGCAAGCAGCCAATGGCTGCACCGCCGAAATTTCGGTGGAAGTCGCAGCTGACCTCGCGCCCCCGGTGATCAGCGCCGCTGTGGACGGTACGATTACCTGTGCGGATACCTTGGCACAGCTCGCAGCCGAGTCGCCAGACCTGGCTGTGGAATTTATTTGGAGCGGCCCCGGCGGATTGGTCGCCGCCGGGCCTGCGCAGTCGGTGCAGGTATCCGGTGATTATTTATTGATCGGCGTTGGCGAAAATGGCTGCCGCGATACGATCCAGATTTTTGTGTCGGAAGACGTTGCGCCGCCTGATCTGGTTGTGCAATCCGGCAGTTTAGACTGCGCGCATCCTACAGCGCTCGTACAGGCGGCCTCTTCCGCTCCCGGGGTGATTTATTGGTGGGAGGGGCCGGGCGGATTTAATAGCCAGGCGGCGAATCCGGTGGTATCTGTAGCGGGAAACTACTTGGTGACGGTGACCGGCGCCAACGGCTGCACGGCGATGGGACAGGCTCTGGTGATGGCCGATCTTACGCCCCCTGCGCTGTCTGTTTCCGCCTCCAATTTGTTAAATTGCCAAGATAGCAGCACCCTGTTGAGTGCGAATTTATCACCCTTAGGTTCCGGTATTGTCTGGACTGGCCCCGGCGCTTTCGTCGTGGCGGGCGCGCAGATCGAAATCGCTGTACCCGGTTTATACACAGCAACCGCAACCGGCCCGAATGGCTGTACCGCTGCCGCGCAGTTGGGTGTCTCAGGCGATTTTGACCCGCCGAATGCCCAAGCGGTCGGCGGGACACTGGACTGTTCCGGGAGCGGTGTACTATTGCTCGGTGAATCTTCGACCTTGGGCGCCAGTTTCCAATGGGTCGGCCCAGGCGGTTTCTTCTTTTCCGGCCCGACGGTGCTCGTACAGTTTCCAGGCGACTATCTCCTAACGGTCACGGGG
>JBEIDF010000353.1:0-2284 GCA_040383605.1 Lewinellaceae bacterium | reverse complement strand
TGGACGCCGGACGCCGGAATCACGCGCACCAACCGAATGGACGAGGTAATCCTGCAGCCTTTCCGAAACACGTATTACGAGGTTATTTTGATCAACAAAGACGGCTGTCAGGATCGGGCGGCGCTGCTCGTGCGGGTGGATGATCCGGCGGTTTGGGCGCCAAATGCTTTTAGCCCCAACCACCAGGACGGCAACAACGATTTCTTCACGATTTTTGCCAGGGACAACAATGTGCAGGTGATTCGCTCGCTGCAAATTTTTGATCGCTGGGGCAATCAGGTCTTTTACACTGAAAATATTCCACCAAACGTGCCGAATCTGGGCTGGAACGGACGCTTCCGCGGCGAGCCGATGAATCCCGCGGTTTTTGTCTGGTACGCCGAGGTGGAACTCTTGAGCGGCGAACGCATTATTTTAAAAGGCGATGTAACCATCGTTGATTAATCCAGGGTTATTACTACACACAGAAGCAATGGCAGCGCCGCGTTGGTTTTTCAACGCGGCGTTTGCTTATGGGTCGGCACTGCCGCGCGAACCGCGTACCGCTCCAGGAGTTTGTTCTAATTTGCCATTGGCGTCTGCCAGATGGTTATTTGAAAAGCAGTCCGTAAGATCATGTCTAAAATCCTAATCCGAAATTTTCGGCCGAAATGTATTTCCTTTGCTTAGATCTTGTTCAAATTTTGATTCTTTGGCGAAATTGTAAAAATTTTATTTTTAAAAAGGCGGATTTTGCAGGTGTTATGGAGACGATTTCGGCGAAAAGGAACAAAATATGGTGAAAAAGGCTTTCATGTTAGGAAGAAAAATAATTTTAGACATACGCTCTTAAATGAAAAACAATTTCATATTAGCGCCAAATCACGCATCATGACTATCCATAAAAAAGACATCGCAAACCGGCTGCGCGAGGTGCTGCTCCACGGAAAATGGATCGCAAATACCAACTTCCAAGCGCAAATTACCAGCGTCGGTTGGGAGCAGGCTGTCCAAAAAGTGGACAACTTGAACACCATCGCGCACCTGACTTTTCACATTAATTATTACCTCAAAGGCATCCTACAGGTCTTCCACGGCGGCACACTCGAAATCCGAGATAAATACAGCTTCGATCTTCCGGAAATTACCTCCGAAGCCGACTGGAATCGGCTGGTAAACGATTTCATCCAAAACGCAGAAATGTTCGCCGATCAGGTTGAAAGACTCGACGATGCACTATTTGAGCAACCCTTTGTGGATGAAAAATATGGCAGCTATCTTCGGAATATTGAGGGGGTAATCGAACACAGCTATTATCACCTGGGACAAGTCGTATTAATCAGAAAAATGATTGCGCAGTAGTGAAACGACCTCCGCCTCCGTATAACATAAATAATAAATAAAATATGTATTCAAAAGAATTTCATAATATAGTTAACTTCCGAAGATCCAACCGCGCGTTTGATCCCGAGGTGGAAATACCCGATGAAGTTATCCAAAAAAGCCTACAGCGCGCCGTGCTCGCCCCAAACAGCAGCAATATGCAACTGTGGGAGTTCCACTGGATTAAATCCAAACCGAAATTGGAAAAATTCGTCCCCCTTTGCCTCGATCAACGAGCGGCAAAAACCGCAAAGCACATGGTCGTTTTCGTAACAAGACGGGATAAATGGCGCGAAAGAGCCGCTTGGAACTTACAGCAGATACAAGGGCTGATCGTCGGAGAGCCCAACAAAATTCAAAAAGCCGGTATCCGATATTATGGGAAACTAATGCCGCTTATTTACGCCAACGACCCGCTGGGTTGTATGACGCTGATCCGACGCGCAATCAGCTTTTTTATGGGACTGAAAAAACCGTTTTACCGATCCGGGGGCGTAACCACACAACGCATCGTAGCGCACAAGTCCTGCGCTTTGGCCGCGCAAACTTTCATGCTTTCCATCGCCGCAGAAGGGTTTCACAGCTGCCCTATGGAGGGATTCGATGAAAAAAGAGTAAAAAAAGTATTAAACCTGCCGCGTCGCGCCGAAATCAATATGATTGTGTCCGTCGGAAAAGGTACGGAAGCGGGCGTCTGGTGGCCGCGATTTCGGGTGCCTGATGCGGAGGTGATTTTTGTACATTGAGGCAAGATTCCCAAACGGCGCCACTCAATAATTTACGTAACTGGTTAGCCTGATTTAAATTTTTTATCTGGCGATTGAAAAAAGTTTATTTTTGTGATTCAATGGAACTACCCAACGACATAGCAAGTTGCCACCGGATCATCCGAGAATTGGTAGCAGTTATTGAAGGCATCAAG
>JBEIDF010000352.1:0-2285 GCA_040383605.1 Lewinellaceae bacterium | reverse complement strand
GTTCGCTTACGACCACGGCGCCGTTTGCGCGGGCTACCGCCGCCGTTCCGTCCACCGAGCCGTTATCGCAAACCACCACCCGGCTTACAAGCGCCTTCGGGATGGCCTTCAAAACGTACGGCAAGGCGCTTTCCTCATTGAAAGCCGGGATAAGCACGGCAATGCGATAATTATTCAGGAGCGAAAGGTTTTTTATTTTTGTGGTAGCGCATGTATAAACACCAAGACACGCTAAGACGTTGCAAAAATACGCAATCCGTTAAGGAAACGTTAAAAACTTTAACATTCTTTTTGTTAAAGTTTTGTAAACCCCCGCATTGGGTAGCCGAAGAGGCTTTGGTGAATGCGGATTTTACTAAAAAAATATTTTTTAATTGCGAAAAAATGGGTTTTACTCAAAATTAAATTTTTAAAAAATAGATTTTTTTAAACAGTAAAAAACCAGGTCAATCTGAAAATTTTGTTAAAAAATTAACACCCGGGACGCCTTGTTACGGCCGATTGGTATCTTTCAAGCGCTGATCCCGCCCGCCCGGCTTCGGTGGCGGACTGTAAGATATTCATTACCTTTGGCGCTTACTATCTGCGCTACACCATGTTTTCACGGCAACCTCTCCGGGCACTGTTTTTCTTTGCGCTGCTATTTTTCGCTTTTTTGAGTTCTTGCAGCAAAGAGCGTTTCACCACCGATGCGGCAGACAAACTGTCTTTTTCCACGGATACGCTGCGTTTCGACACGGTTTTTACCGAACTAGGCTCTGCCACGCGCATTCTGAAGGTGTATAATCCGCACGATCGGAGCATTCGGATCAGCAGGATATTTCTGGAAAAAGGCGCGCAATCGCGCTTTAATTTAAACATAGACGGCATTTCCGGCGACGACCAGCGGGACATTGAAATTGCGCCAAACGACAGCCTGTATGTGTTCGCGGAAGTCACCATCAATCCGGACGAGCCGCCCGGCGCCAGTCCGTTTATCCTGGACGAGCTGTTGCTGTTCGAGACCAACGGCAACCAACAGGCGGTCGTGCTCGAGGCCTGGGGCCAAAATGCGGTGTACCTCCCTTCCCGTTTCGGCGCCAACGAACTGACCGGCTACGGTTGTAATGGCGGCGAGTGGGTGTGGGACGATCCGCGGCCGTACGTCCTCTACGGCGTGGTAATTATTGACGACTGTACCGTCCGGATTCCCGCGGGCGCCCGGGTGTACGTGCACGGCGGACTGGCTAAGGAGGTCACGGACTCCGCCGTGATTCGCTACAACGACGGCATTTTTCTGTTCACCGGCGCCGGCAGGCTCCTCGTGGAAGGAACGCAGGATCAGCCAGTTATCTTTGAGGGCGACCGCCTCGAACCGGAATTTGACGAAACGCCCGGGCAGTGGACCGGCGTTTGGCTGCAGGCCGGCACCTCCGGGCACCGGATCGAACACTGCATTATCCGAAATTCAATTATCGGGATTCGTGTGGACTCTGCGGCCGATCTCACGCTGAAAAACACGCAGATTTACAATACCGCCAACAGCGGACTCATCGGCGTGCACGCCAAAATTCAGGCGGAAAACTGTTTGTTCTACCGCAATAGCGGCTATTCTATTCAGTTGGAGTACGGCGGCGAATACGATTTTACGTATTGCACGGCCGCCAGTTACGGCGTGGACGGTGAGGCGTTGCGCCTCGGGAATGCGCTTTGCCTGGACGCCGCCTGCCAAACGTACGCCGCGAATTTGCTGAAAGCCCGGTTTGCCAACTGTATCTTCCTCGGCGGGCGGGCCGACCAGATCGCACTGTTTGACCGCATCGGCGACGGGCAGCTGATGGATTACCGCTTCGAACACTGCCTCGTGCGCGTACGCGACCTCATCAAGCCGACCGCCTCCCCGGAATTTATAGATCGTTGCCAACCCTGCCTGTTTATAGAGAGCAGCGACACCGTATTTATTGATCCGAACAAGGATTTGTACCGCTTGGATACCCTGGCTTCCCTTGCCAACCGATTCGCCCGGCCGATACCGGGTATTTCCAAAGACCTGGATGGCAAGTTGCGCGATCTGAGCGCGCCGGACGCCGGGTGTTACGAAATTGAATTTTAGATACGCTCGTAGATTACTGGTGCTAAGGCAATTGAATCGTATAAGAATACGTCGTCTGCGTAGCCGGTTCCGCCTGCGGCGCCTGCGGCGTTTCCGGAGCGGCCGGAGTCACAACGTACTGCACCTGCATGTGCATTTGCGGCGGCGGTGCGGGCGTTTGTGCGACCGGCTTTTTAAATTGCACCTTGATTTT
>JBEIDF010000351.1:0-2309 GCA_040383605.1 Lewinellaceae bacterium | reverse complement strand
CTCAGCGCCGATCCCGTCTCCTGCGCCGGGATAGCCGACGGGGCCGTATCCGCCGTCGTTTCCGGCGGCACGCTCCCGTACGCTTACCTTTGGAGCAACGGGGGGAATAGCCCCGGATTGTTCGGGCTTGCGGCGGCCGTGTACGGACTGACGGTCACCGACGGAGCAGGCTGCACAATTTCCGGAAGCCGGCCGGTACTGTCCCCGGCGCCGCTTGACCTGCAAGCCGGACAGACGCCGGTGCGCTGTCATGGCGGTCAAGACGGCGCGGTGTCGCCCGTGACCGTTTCGGGCGGCACGGCGCCGTATTCCTACACTTGGAGTAATGGCGTTTCGACGGCGGTAAACAACGGGCTGGCTGCCGGCGCATACGTTCTGACCGTGACCGACGCCAATGGCTGCCTGCTTGCGGAAACATTCAACATCCCCCAACCGGCGCCGCTCAGCGCGCAATTTTTGACCGACAGCGTGACTTGTTCCGGCGGTAATAACGGCACGGCCGAAATCATCGCAACGGGCGGCGTTCTGCCTTACACCTATTCCTGGAGTCAGGGCGCGACTGGCCCACAGGCGCTCAATCTGGTCGTCGGGGCTTACTCCGTGACGCTGACAGACGCGGCGGGCTGCACCCTGACCGGCGCTGTGGCGATCGGGCAGCCGCCCTTGCTGTCGCTTGCGCTCAGCGCGGACTCCGTCTCCTGTGCCGGTGCGGCCGACGGTACTTTATCCGCCGTTGTTTCCGGCGGTACGCCCCCGTACGCATACCTGTGGAGCAACGGTGGGAACAGCCCCGGCCTCTCCGGGCTTGCGGCGGCCGATTACGTACTGACGGTCACCGATGCGGCAGGCTGCACAATCCTCGGGAGCCGGCCGGTGCTTTCCCCGGCGCCGCTTGGCCTGCAAGCTGGCCGGACGCAAGTGCGCTGTCCGGGAGGACAAGACGGTGCGGTGGCGCCCTTGACCGTCTCCGGCGGCACGGCGCCATACTCCTACGCCTGGAGCAATGGCGTTTCGACTGCGGTGAACGACGGATTGGCTGCCGGCGCATACGTCCTGTCGGTGACCGACGCCAAAGACTGCCTGCTTGCGGAAACATTCGAGATCACCCAACCCGACGAGTTGATTGGGCAATTTGCGACCGACAGCGTAACCTGCAACGGCGATGGCGATGGCGCGGCGCGCATCACAACGCTTACCGGCGGCACGGCGCCCTATACCTATACGTGGAGCAATGGCGCCACGGGATCCGAAATCGCCAACGTCTATGCCGATCTGTACAACCTGACCATCACCGATGCGGCGGCTTGCACCTATATCTTTTCTATTGCAGTCCCCGAACCGGAACGCTTGAATCTCGCCACCGCCACCAACAACGTCGCCTGCCGGGGCATTGACGATGGCCTCATTGAGGTGCAGGTGAGCGGCGGCATACAGCCCTACACCTATTTGTGGAATACCAGTAGCGCCGATCCCCTGCTCACGAACCTTCCGGCCGGCGATTACTTCCTGACCGTCACAGACGCCAATGGCTGCAGCATCTTTGCCTTTACGCAGCTGACCGAAAAAGTGACCCCCTCGGCGACCCTGGGGCTGGACACCGAGGTGGTGCTGGGCGAAGAGCTCGAACTGACCGCGGAGACCAATTTCCCGGACGGCAAAATCGCGTCCTACATCTGGATGAGCGCGTTGGATACCCTCCTTTGCGAAGACTGCGAAACCTATCGCTTCCGGCCTGTCCAGGACGGCTGCGTATCCCTCCAGGTGCGCAATACCGCCGGTTGTCTGGCAGCGGCTGAAGTCTGCTACAAAATACGGCCGTTTCGGCGGGTGTACTTTCCGAACGTGTTCAGTCCGAACGGCGATCAGCTCAACGATTTCTTCACCGTGTACACCGATGCCTCCGTGGCCCAGGTGCGCTACCTGTCCATTTTCGATCGCTGGGGCGGGTTGATATTCAGTCGGGAAAAATTTAATCCCGGGCAGGACGACCTGGGCTGGGATGGAACCCGTCTTGGCGACACTATACAGAATGGTGTGTTCGTATGGATGGCCGAACTGGAATTTATTGACGGCGTCGTGAAAAAATACAGCGGCGACGTGACGTTGGTAAGATAGGGGAGGGTAGGGGCTATTTTCCTGCCCAAAGAAATCTTTTTGGATTTGGCAGTTAGAGCGTGTCTAAAATTATATTCTCTGTTAATATGAAAAGGATTTTTTAGCCAGACAAGGCGCTTTTTGCAGGCGTAATGGGACTAATTACGGCGAAAAAAAGGAACGAAGGTTGGCTGAAAAAGACTTTCATATTAGCG
>JBEIDF010000350.1:0-2319 GCA_040383605.1 Lewinellaceae bacterium | reverse complement strand
GAGGGATCGAAGACGTAGTGGTTCTGGCCCATTTCGGCGTCGTTGACGGCGCAGCCGTTGCGGACGTAGAGGAGGGATTGGGCCGCGAGGACGTACGGCAGCCACAACAGGAGCAAAAGGGTTAAGAGTCGCCCGGGGGCAGGGCGGGAAATGTGTTTCATACGGATAAATTTTCAATGATATCAATAACGGCCAGCGTCATGCGGTTTAGTTCGCGTTGCAACTGGTCGGGGGCGGCCAGGTTCAGGTCGCGGCCCTTCGTCCAGTTAGCGTACTGGCTTTGAAGCAGAATGAGGTCATTTTTTTGAGTGCCGGGGCTTTCGGCCAGCATCGCCAGCGTTCTTGCGAGGCCGTCGGGTTGTATAAGCGTGTCGAAGGCCTGTATTTGAAGCAGACTGCCGTGCCGGTGCGCGTACTCGGTTTTTTTGCCCACATACGCCTGCATAATGGCGGCATTGGGCTGAAAAAACGGTTCCTTGCGGAAATAAAAAATCCCAAACAGCGCCAGGAGCAAGGCTTGAAACGGCAGGAGCCAGCTGTAAGACAAGCGCAGGTAGTCTTCCATGCTTTGCCCCTGGATCGTATCCGGCCGGCCAAACAACGTAAGCGCCACCAACAGCAGGTAACTCAATCCTCCCGCATACAGCAGAAAAAAAGTGCTGCGCCGCACCACCTTGGAGGGGTTGCGGTTGCCGATGACCGCCACGAACAAGAGCAGGAGGGTCGGTAAAATGTGGGTGAAATACCAACTCCAGGCAACCGCCTCCATGTCTTCGTACATACCGGTTTGTGTGCGCACGAAAGTCAACAGCCCTGCCAGGACGGCGCCTGCCAGCCAGAGCCAAAGTAATTTTCTGCGGGTATCTTCGAGTAAAATGAGCATTTGGAGGCGTTGTTTAAAAACCGAGTCCGGCGCGTTTCAGGTGGTCGCCGGCGTTGAAGTAGGGCGTGGGGCAGATTTGTCTGGCCCGGAGCGTGCTTTCCGGCACCTCGAACTCGTACACGAGGGCACTCACGGTATGGTCTGCCGTAAAAAGTTTGCCGGCGATTTCTTTGGGCAGGCGATTGGCCCCCTTGCAAAGCCAGGCTTCGGCGTCCTTTTTGTTTACCCGTTCGCCGGATGACCGGTACGGCGAATCGGTCACCACGAATACGAAAAGCCTGAAATAGCCTTTATTCGGCCAGATAGTCGCCGTAATGTAATCCATCAGTCCGGCAAAACTTTCGCGCGCGGGGTTGGAAAGCCAGCGGACGTCCTCGCCGCGCGGGGTGGCGTCGGTGCGGTTGTATTGTTCCATTTGGGTGACGATGGCGAAGCCGTTTTTGACCGAGAAATAACTGCGATTGCGATAGCCGCGCTGATTCAGCGCCCGGCAGATTTTATCGTTTACGGCGCCCAGCGTGCTTAAGCCTGCAAACCGGCCGCGGTCCATCTCCGCGGTGGTGTAACAATCCATAAAAGAGAAAGTGGGCAACAATAAATTTTCCAATCGCGGATCGTTTTCGAGCTGAAGGCTTCTGATCATCAGCGATTGATCGGCTTTGTAGTAGCCGTCGAGCACGCTTTTCAGCCGGCGTTCGAGGGCAATCCCATACGAGGAGGACATGTTGCGCAGAAGTTCCCGAATGGTATCTTTAGGAATGCCTTTTTTGGAGAGCATATACCCCATAAAAAAATCGGCCTCCGACTCTTCCAGGTCGCGGTGCGCGTCGTGCAGCGTATGTTCGTTGGCGTGATGCCCGATTTCGTGCGCCAGCGAGGCGTACACCTGTACGCGAGTGGCGCGCTGGATGAAATCAATACTGTAAAACAGGTATCGGCGGTTGCCATCCACCACGGCAGATACGTTCTCCACGTTGGTTTGCACCAGTTCGAAGTTGCGCTCTGCGCCGCCGAGATCGAGAATTTCCTGCACCCATTCCGATACCCGGTTGGATTCTTCAAAGCGGTATAATTCCGAATCCATATACCCGCCGGAGAATACGCAGCGATTGCTGATATCTACGGGAATGATTTCCTGGCATTGGGCTGCGTAGCCAAAAAGAAATATGTTTAACGTGCAAAAAAGAGCAGACAGGCGCATGATTGGGTTATTGCAGTTTATCTCCAAATGAATTTTGTCAGCAGCTAACTTAGACTAACTTTTGCAATGCGTTATAAATTATTTTTAATAGTTTTGATATGAAAACGGGAAATAACAACCGGCGGCAGAAGGAAAAAGAAGGGAAAAAACGCCTTTCTCTTGCGCAAAGCGCCGCAAAATGATTTCGCCACTTTCAAAAAAAATCGCTTGCCATGACCGCCACTTCCAACACCCG
>JBEIDF010000349.1:0-2327 GCA_040383605.1 Lewinellaceae bacterium | reverse complement strand
GTTTGCGGCCGCGTCAAAGAACTTGAGGAAGAGGGTATCACTCTTTTTGGCGTTGAATACCGGCTGCACATCCTGCAGAACCGCCAACTTGATCCGGTGACACGCAAAAGCGTGGAAGCCTTTGCGCTAATTCAAAAACCTACATCCAATGAACAAGCCACAACCACCGAGTAACGCAAAGGAAATACAGCCCGTAAGGCTCAAATACACCTGCGATTCGTGCCACGTCCATACTGGCACCATCCACGCATTCCGAAATGAGAAGCCAAAACTTAGTATCCGGGTTACAAACGCTCGGATCAATCGGCCGGATATACGAGTTTGCACGGGCTGTTTTTTTGCCTACCGTCATACTATGCAGGCGCATGGATGGAAGTTTGAAGGCACTCGAAAATGGTACAATGGAATTGAGGTAAAATTTGAAGATTTTGAACTATAAAACTTAACAACTTAATTACTATCAATTATGTTCACCGAAATCATTACGATCACGCCCGAAATGGCTAAAGAATGGCTGACCAGCAACATCAAAAACAACCGCCCGATCAAAAGAGCCAAAGAATACGCCGAAGATATGAAGGCCGGAAAATGGAGGCTTACGCACCAAGGCATAGCCTTTAACGAAGAAGGCGTTTTAATCGACGGCCAAAACCGCCTTACCGCTATTGTAATGGCTAACATATCTGTTACCATGTCAGTAGCGTTCGATTGCCCTGCAGATTCATTCGAAGTATTGGATATTGGCCGCCCGCGAAGTTTGGGCGATTATCTCAAAACCCAAAATTACAAAAACTATAATACGCTTGGAGGCTTGGTAAAAAGGATTCAGGCGTATGAAAAAGGTTATAATTCACTGTTAAATGTTAATAGTTTAGGCCATGGCTTGTCAGCCGAAACGCGCTTAAACCAAATAGAGTTTTTTGAAGCAAACAAAGAAAATCTTATTGAATGCAATTATTATGGAAATATGGTTTACCACAAATCAACAGCTCGATTAATGTCGCCCGGCGATATTGGTTTATTGTATTGGGTATTTGGCATGTCCCCGGAAGCCAATGAATTTATTATCCGTATCTCCACGGGGATAAATTTGCAGCCCGACACCAGCGCATTTTGCATGCGCAAGATTTTGGAGGAGCTCAAAAATAAAATCAAATACCACACATCCTCCGAACTTGTAGGCTATTGGAAGTTGGCATGGGCAAAGCGTAACGTTCCAACAAAAATACTGCAACTGAAAAAAGTATGAACAAGAAAAAACACGATTGCTGCAACCATAAATTACGGCGAAATGTTTTAACTTTGTGATGCCGAATGAGGCGGCCGGGATTGGGAACCTCGGCTAAATGATTAGTTGGATTATTAAGACACGCCATACAAAAGGCGCGGCTGAGGTGCCAACTACCTCTATGACTTCTCCCAAAGTCCCCGCCTTTTGTGTGGCGTTTTTTATTTGAAGTTATGCTTAACTTAGACGACCGTTTGATTAAGAACGTGCTACCCGAAATCGGGCCGAATGCCTTAGCGGTGTTGTTGGCAGTAGCAATCCACCTAAACCAAAAAACAAACCGCTGCTTTCCGAGCCACAGCCGATTGATGGCATTAACCGGATTAGGCCGAGATGCCGTTTATACGGCGCTTGGTAAATTGCAATCAGCAGGGCTGCTAACATCCGAGCAGCAAATAGACGCCGAAAAAAAGGTGTTTGGCCGCCGGATATTTAAAGTATCTACTTTGTTCATTGGGGTTTTTGTTACCGCTCAGGACTTTGATCCGCTTCCTGAAAATCCGTATACGGCTGAACCGTATACGGCTGAACCGTATACGGCTAACACGGAAACTAAACAGATTAATAAGTTAGAACAGATTAATAAGTTAGAACAAATTAATCAAATTGAACAAAGCGCATTCGCGCATTTTGAAAACAAAAACCTTCAACCTACAAACCAAAAAAGCCAAACTTTCACTTCACCGGGGCCGGGCGCGCCGGTGTTTGATCCGGCCGGATGGGCCAGTCCAGACGCCGCAAAGGAAGCCATAGATATGTGGCTGGAGTACAAATACGCTGAAAAGCGATTCAGATACAAAACTCAAAAGTCCTTAGAAATAGCCGCATCCGGCTGGCTAAAAATTTCCGGTGCCGACGGCCGCAAACTATTGGAGATGGTTAAGCACTCGATAGCAAACGGATGGAGCGGGCTATTTTTGTTGGCCGGTGAAAAGCGGGCAAAGAATGCAGGACTTGTTGGATATGATAATAATAGAGATGATTTAAAGCAAAAGCAACCATTTTGATTATGAGCAAATTTATTTTAGGCGACTGCATG
>JBEIDF010000348.1:0-2337 GCA_040383605.1 Lewinellaceae bacterium | reverse complement strand
CAGGTGATCAAAACACCCTGCCTGTGCGGACAATTCTTCGCCATCCTCACGTTCCAACACAGCGGCGGCGGCAATGCCGGCTTCAAAATCGTGGGGAACGGCGTCAACTACGGCAACTATCCGTACAACACCCAACAGCCGATCATCCTCGGCCCGCTGAACGGCGACAACACGACAAACTACGAGTTCGCCGTGGTGGATCTGCAGCACCCGGACTGTTTCGATGAATACCTGCTTGGAAAAGTGGAATGCACCATGTCCGCGGTGCAAGACCCGATTGCGGACGGCAAGTTGATAATCTCGCCCAATCCGACCAGCCATTGGCTCCAGGTGCAAGCGCAAATCAACGGCAGCGCCTTCCTCGGCCAGGGTGATGTGGACATTGTACAGTCCGACGGCCGTGTCGCGCGCGCGCTTACCGTCGCGGATGCCGGGCAATTTGCACTGGATGTTTCCGATTTGCCGGCTGGTTTGTACCGATTGTTGGTGAAAACCGCGAGTGGCAGGCTGGAGGGGACTTTTGTGAAAAATTAGAGATTGTTCAGATTTTTAGGCGAAACGGCTTATCCCGTTTCGCCTAAAAATCTAAACAAGCGCTCAGTTGCGCGGCCGTCTGGGCGCAGCCTGCTGCCGTTTTTCCCGGATTTCCTGCATTTTCTTCAGGAGCGATTCGCGGAATTCCCGTTCGGCAGAAGGCAGGCGAGCGATTTTGCGCAGCGGCAGCACCTTGCGGAGATCCTGGTAGAGCGTTTTCTCCAGATCAAGGTCCTTCTGTTGCTTTTCGAAGTGGCGTTTGATCTGGTCTTCCACTTCGTTGTCGCTCATCGCCTCCAATTGCTTCGAAGGTTTGTACTGCGCTTGCAGGGCTTCGCGCTTGTCCGTGTAGGAATTGTACACAGGCCAGAAGCCCTGGGCTTCTTCGGGCGTGAGTTGGAGCGCTTCCGTGAAAACGGCGATGCGGTAGGCCTGGATGCGTTCGCTGCGGGCCTCCGGATTGCCGGGTTGGGCCAGGGCGGTTGCACTGCAGGCGAGGAGGAGGGCCGACAGCAGCGGTACGGGCCCTTTAATAGAGGGTAATTGGAAGATGCAAGCAAGGCGTTTCATAGTCGTATGCCTATTTGTTTGGATAAAAAAGAAGCGAACAATTAGTAATTACAGTATTTCTTTTAATTCTTCATCGCTGAGGTCTTGGAGCAGCAAATCCAGTTGTCGGTCGCTAAGTTCCTCCAACGGCTGGCTGCTTTTTTCGGGATCTTCCGGCGCCGGATCTGTCAAACTCGTCGGTTCGACTGCGGCGTAATTCTCGAGCGTCGCCGTTTCGAACTCATGGATATTGTTTGCAATATAGGCGGCGGCATCTTCTGCGGAGAGATGGGCGGCGAGTTGCTCGTAGTTTTCCGGCAGGGCAGATTGGCCGGGCTGCATCCGGAAAAACCACCAGGCAGCACCGATCAGGACGAGTGCGGCGGCGGCGGCGACAGCCGGGTGCAGTACCCGCAGGATACGGAACCCTTTCCGGGCTGATGCGGCGCCTCCGCTTTCCGGCAACGCAGGGGCGTAGCCATTTTCCTCGATTTTCCGAAAAATCGCCGGTTCGAGTTCGTCGAAATACCCCTCCGGTATCTTTTGCCCGCCGGGCTGCGCGTGCAGTTCGGTGAGTACAGGAGATAAGGACTGGAGTTCCTCCCGAATTTTATTTGTTTCTTTTTCCATATTCTTGTTGCCGAGCAGGCATTTTTTTATTCATTTTCCCGGAAAAAAGTTTCAATTTTTTTCACGGCATGGTGAAAAGAGGCTTTTAAAGCGCCCACGGAGGTATCCAGCACAGCGGACATTTCTTCGTAGGGCATTTCGTCGTAATAGCGCAGCAGAAATACGGCGCGTTGTTTTTCGGGCAGCAGTCCGATGGCCTGTTGCAGCCGTTGCTGCGTCTCGTCGCCGTCGAACCACGGATCTGCCTGCAGGCGACCGGCCAGTTCTGCGGCCACTACATCCAGCGAAGCCCCGGCATGCCGGTTTTTGCTTTGCAGGAAGCTGATACTTTCGTTTGCGGCAATCCGGTACAGCCAGGTATGCAGTTTTGATTTGCCCTCAAACCGCAGAATACCGCGGTAGATTTTGATAAACGTGTTTTGCAACACGTCGTCAGCGTCTTCATGCGTCTGCACCATCCGCCGGATTTGCCAGTACAGCCGTTGCTTGTACTGCTGCATCAGCAGCCGGAAACCGCGCTCGAACGTGCGTTCGTCGCGCAGCATGGCCAGGATTTGCTCGTCCGTTGCGGTATTCGATGCTTGCTGCTGCAAAATCAATTTTTTATGTAAGACGGAAGGAAAT
>JBEIDF010000347.1:0-2365 GCA_040383605.1 Lewinellaceae bacterium | reverse complement strand
GAGGCGGATAAAACGGACTGCCGTATGCTTAGCGCGTACCTGCCGGTTTTCCAGGTCTATATTAAACAGCGCATCCACCTCATTGAGCACAATATCAATATTATCCGTACCAATGCCGGTAGAGATCACGCTTAGGCGCGTATTGCCGATCCGGCCGGTATGCGTGACGAATTCCCGTTTGCGTACTTTGAACTCCACGGCGTCGAAATACCGGCTCACTTTCGGTACTCGATCCTGGTCGCCGACCAGAATAATCAGCGGCGCCACCTGTTCCGGCCGGAGATGGAGGTGGTACACGCTGCCGTCCGGGTTGAGGATGAGTTCTGAATTTTTAAGTTTCATGATTGGCGGGCGATGTTATTTAGAAGGATTTTTCTGCAGAAAATATCTTTTGAGCGAATTGGACTTAAAAAGGCAAAAATACCAGCATTTTTCTACATTTGCCAGTCATTAACACCACACCAACGCCTGATCAAATACAATTCACCATGCCTACCATCCGACTCACCACCTTGTTTCTGTTGCTCAGCCTCCAATCGTTATTTTCCCAAAACTGGTCCGTATTCGGCGGCGGCAGCCTGCGAAACGGCCGCACAAAAATCGCAGCCCCGGAATCTGTGACGACGCCGAAATGGACGGTCAGCGCCCCGGTTTCCATCCTGGGCAATGCGGTCTATTCTTTCGGCGACCGATTTGTGACCTCCCGCATCACCTTTAGCCCCTACAAAGGCAATATCGAATGCCGCAATCTGCAGACGGGCGCGCTGCTGTGGGCTTCCCCCTTTTTGAGTTCGACCAGTATCCTGTACGCTACCGGGTTTACGCAGGATGCCGTGTACGCGCACGACTACTCCAACGATTCCATTTACGCCCTGCGGCCTGACAACGGCCAGATCAAATGGCGTTCCTCGATCAAATCGCACACCTTTGGCGCGTATCCGGGCTTCACGTTCGCGTGCAACGGCGATCCTATTCTGAACGGGCCGATTCTCCAGGGTATCTTCACCATGCGCCTGGATAAAAACACCGGAGCGCCGCTCTGGACTAACTCCACCATCATCGCGATCGGCCCCTCTGCCATCCTGGGCGTGCGCGGCGACCGGGTGTATCGGATAACAGGGGGCATTACCGTCCCGATCGTCCTGACGGCGATAGACGCCGATACCGGCGAAGACCTTTATGATTCGGCCCCGATCCCTGGCGACGGCGACCAGGAAAACCCGCTCACACTCGGCGATCGCAGCGAGATTTATTTCTGGCGCGACGGCGGCAACCTGTACGCCTTCAACGATCTCGGATTCGGTTTTGAGCAAAAATGGGCTTACACGCCCGCGGTTACGAGCGGCGCTTCCCTGACCGGCAATATTACCCTGGGGCATGACGGCCATCTGTACGTTTTTGACGAATCCCGGGTGAAAAAAATCAACAGTCAAAACGGAACCGTACTGCACAGCTCCATCCAGTTAACTATCTCGCAGCCCTCGATCACGGTGGACGGCGATTCCACCGTAATCGTCAATACCGGACAGGGACAATTTTACGCCTTCAGCCCCGATCTGCAGACGATTAAGTGGCAGTTGGCTGCCGGCAACAATGTGTACTGCAATCCGGCGCCCTCCAAAGACGGCATCCTCGTCATCACCCAGGGGGGCGGTCAAATTCGCGCTTTTCAGTCGGATCAGAACCGCGCGCCCGTTGCCGATTTCAGCGTTGCTGCCACCCGCGTCGCGGTGGGCCAGCCGCTGGCGTTTCAAGACCAGTCTTCTTACCTGCCGGATGGCTGGGTGTGGTCCTTTGAGGGCGGCACGCCAAACGTCTCCAGCCTGGCTAATCCCGTCGTCACCTACGATATGCCGGGCGTGTACGACGTCCGGCTGATCGCGGAGAACGGATTAGGCGCCGACACGATTGTGAAATCCTGCCATATCGAAGTGACGCCAGTGTTGAACACGGAAACCGACGAGGCGGCGACGCAGGCGCTTGTGTTTCCCAATCCGACTGCCGGAGCGCTGCACATTCAACTGCCGGAGGATGTCGGTGATGTCTATTGTCGGGTGGTGGATGCGCGCGGCTCCCTGGCGCTTCAGCAGCGCTGGTCGGGCGGCTCGTCCAGCCTCGACCTCAGTACCCTCCCATCCGGCGTCTATCACCTCCTGTTCACCGCCGAACACCGGCAATGGACGGCAAAAGTGATCCGCGAGTAAATCCGCAATCCGAAATCCGCAATCCGCAATCCGCAATCCGAAATCCCCAATCCGCAATCCAACCTGTTTTTCATGGCAAAAAAGACAAAAACCTGGGCTGAAAAATACGTTACCCGCACCCGGCCGGAGGTCAAGCGGATAGATAAGGCTTTTGCGGATAT
>JBEIDF010000346.1:0-2368 GCA_040383605.1 Lewinellaceae bacterium | reverse complement strand
GTGCTCCTGGACGACGAGCAGAACAAAATCTCCCGAAATCTGGCAAAAGCGCTGCTGATCGTGTATGGCTCAATATTGGTATTGGGATTAGCCCTGTTTATCGCATTATTGGCCGCTTTTGCCGGTTAACCAGTTGCCGTGCCTGCAAAAACAGATCGGCCTGCGCAATTGAGCGTTGTCGTCTTTCCAGGATATGAAAATTTCAGGCGCTAAACGGCTTGCCATCCGACATCCTTTCGCAATTTTGCAGCATGAAGAAATTCATTTCTCCCAAAGCCGCGGTTTCTGCGATCCAATCCGGCAATCGCGTTTTTATCCATACCGCCGCCGCAACGCCGCAATTGCTCGTACAAGCCATGGTGGAAGACGCCGACCGCCTGCACGGGGTGGAACTGATTCACCTGCACACGGAGGGGCCGGCGCCTTATATCGAACCGCAATACGCCGGGAAATTTTTTGCCAACTCCATGTTCATCGGCGCCAATGTGCGGCCTGCTATGCCCACCGAACGGGCAGACTATATCCCCATTTTTTTGAGCGAAACGCCGCTGCTCTTCCGAAGGGGTATGCTTCCGCTGGACGTGGCGCTGCTGTCTGTGTCGCCGCCGGATCAAAACGGCTGGTGTAGTCTTGGCGTTTCGGTTGACTGCAGCCTGGCGGCGGCCCAAACCGCCCGATACGTTATCGCGGAAATTAATCCGAATATGCCGCGCACGCACGGCGACAGCTTTATTCATGTTAGCAAAATTCACGCGCTGGTGGACAGCGACCAGCCGATCCACGAAGCGGTGGCCGGCCCGCCGACGCCGGAAGAAAAACGCATCGGCGAATACATCGCTAACCTGGTCGAAGATGGCGCCGCCCTGCAAATGGGCATCGGATCTATCCCCAACGCAGTGCTCTCCTGCCTGGGCAATCACAAGCGACTTGGGATTCACACCGAAATGTTCTCCGACGGAATCATCCCGCTGGTGGAAAAAGGCGTGATCACCGGCGAAATGAAACACCGCCAACGCGGCGAAATCACCGCAACTTTCCTCCTGGGCTCGCGCAAATTGTACGATTTCGTGCACGATAACCCCCAAATCCGCATGATGGAAGCCTCTTACACCAACGACACGGCGATCATCCGCAAAAACCACCGGGCAACCGCCATCAACAGCGCCATTGAAATTGACCTGACAGGCCAGGTGTGCGCCGACTCCATCGGCAACCGCATGTACTCGGGCGTGGGCGGCCAAATGGATTTTATCCGGGGCGCGTCGCTGTCTGAAGGCGGCAAACCGATTATCGCCCTGACGTCCACCACCAGCAAAGGAGAAACGAAAATCGTGCCCTTCCTGAAACAAGGCGCCGGCGTAGTGACTACCCGCGCGCACGTGCACTATGTGGTGACGGAGTACGGCGTTGCCAATTTGTACGGGAAAAACCTCCAGCAGCGCGCCGAACTCCTCATTGACATCGCACATCCGAATTTCCGGGCGGAACTGACGCAGCAAGCGAAAGATTTTTGGGCACGCAAGTAGCCCGCAAAGCAATACGAACCTCAATTCCGACTTTGCTGATAGGTACGCTGCACTTTCTCGCAATACTGGCAGTATAACTCTTCCGGTATTTTATAGCGGATCGAATGCAGGAATTGCATCAGTTTTTGGTATTCCTTTTCCGTCAGCACCTCGTCTTCCATAAAGGCATTGAAGAGCGCTAGAAAATTGGCGCTCACCGTGCGAGCAAACTCGATACGCTGCGCTTTGTCGTCTATGAAAGCCAGAAAGTACAAAGCCTCGGAATAGTTGAGCCGGCGCCGCATCACCAGGCTATCCACTTCTTTTTTGATCGCATCCAGTTGGAGCGAAGCCGCATCCGCACCGATTTCCTGCTGTTCAAACTGATTGAAAATCGCTTGCGCGCGCTCGGCGTATCGCCGGATGAGCCGCTCCCGCCGCCGGAAAATCCACCAACTGGCCAGGGCTGTAAGCAGGGCGGTAGCGGCAAGCATGCTGATTTCGACCAGATAGCCGGTCGCTTGCAGAAACTGAATTTGCCGGGCAAAAAAATTCGTACCATGCTCCAGTCCTCCGTTTTCCAGGCCGTATTTGATCGGATCAAAATCGGATCGGCGCAGCGGATTGGCCGGCTGCAGGGCGTTGATATGATTAATAAACGTTACCTGGAGATTTTCGACGTCCTGCGGCCGGTAATACTGGCGCGCATTGGAACCCTGCCCTAACAGGTAACCCGCGCCGTATCGCTTCTCGATCAGTTGATTGGTTTTGGCAAAAAAATACAGGTATCGGTGGAGTTGCGCGGTATCCTGTAAGGCAGCCAGGTACTTTTCGTCTTCGGCAGCCCGCGTTTTTTGGCTTGC
>JBEIDF010000345.1:0-2399 GCA_040383605.1 Lewinellaceae bacterium | reverse complement strand
TTGGTAGTACCAGCGCGGCTCTAGCCGGGCTTGCAAATACCCAAACCAGCGGCTCTGCGAAGCAGGCGGAAGCGTTCCAGACAACACCTGCAGCCGCATCCCCGCATCCACGGAGAAAGCGGGCGATATTTTTCGCTCTGCGCCCAGGTCCAGATTGATTCCGCCCACCAGTGGACGGGCGCCCAACTGCCCGTTTTGGTCAACGGCCCCCACGACGAGCTGGGTGATCAAATTGACTTTCAGCATCGCCCGCACTGGCTCCTGCAACCGGAACAGCCTGCTGCGCGCGTCCACAAGGGCCGTGGGCGTCCACTCGTCGCGGATTTCCGAGGTGACGATGATGGCGGTATCCTGCGCGCGCGTGAGGAGGGCGAGCCCGATGAAACAGCAGACGAGGGCAATTTTTTTCATTTTAAAAATTGATTTTAATTTTTTTATAAATATAAATTTATTTAAATAAAAATAAATACCCGGCCGGTTTTGGGCAAATCCTCCAGGCGCCGGCGATTTTCCGGGCCCTTCGGCTGCGGCTACCGGATATCTACTGATCCAAAATGGGCGACGATTTTCACCAGTGGCAGTGATTGATCGCGCTGGAGCAGCGCCTGCTGGGTATTTTTATCGGGTTGCGAGATCGTGAAAGGCAGCGGATGGCGGAGTTTCAGTTCCCCGTTGGTGGTTTTTACCTCGAAATTATGCGTTGCCGGGTTGGTAGTCGTAATGCGGATATCCGATTTTTCTCCTTGCATCGTCACCGCGCCCGTGCGGCGGCTGGTTTCCAGCGACACATTTCCGTATTCGCTTTTCACAGCGCAGGAATTGGAAATACCCGACAGTTCGATGTCCGCGCGTTTTACCTGCATCGAGACGGGGCCGGACAATTGCCGGCCCTCCACCTTGCCGTACCGGCTTTCGAGTTCCACCTTGCCGTCCAGTTCTTCGAGTTGGAAGGCGCAAAATTCGCCCTGCAGCACCACCGGCCCCTTGCGTTTTTCCAGGTGCGCCTTGCCGAATGAATTGCTCAGCCGCACCGGGCAATCGGCCGGCGCCGTGATCCGCAGTTTGGCTTTCAGGCCGGAGACCGGCAGGGGCGCTTTGGCGTCCACGCCGATGTAGGCGCGCACGGCAATTTTGCCGCCCGAGGCGTCCACTACCAGTTTCCAGGCCTCGAGGTCGGCCCGCGCGCTGTCCAGCGACGGATGGCGCGCGCTGAGCTCTGCCTCCACGGTGACCGTGGGCCCTGTACCCGGCAGCACCTCGATTTCCGCTTTTTCGCTGTGGATGAAGAGCGTGGCGCCGGGCTTGTACGGTACCGTTTTGCGGATGTTTTTGGTTACGACCTGCAGGACGGTTTGTGCGGGCGAAGAGAAGGGAAGGAGGAGGAGAAGAAGGAAAAATCTCATAGAATTGCGGATTTCGGATTGGGGATTTCGGATTGGGGATTTCGGATTGCAGGTTGACTATTGTTTTTTATTTTTTATTTATTTTTTTTTTAAAAAGGGCTTAACGCGCTTTATTCGAAAACAACCCGCCGGCGTCAGAAATCCGCAATCCGCGAGGGGGTTCCCGCAGAACTCGCGGAGGGCGCGGAACACGGGGAATTTTAAATAAACAACCCGTCGGCGTCAGAAATCCGCAATCCGCGAAGGGTTTCCCGCAGAATTCGCGGAGGGCGCGGAACACGGGGAATTTTAAATAAACAACCCGCCGGCGTCAGAAATCCGCAATCCCCATTCCCCATTCCCCAATAATCAAATTCGTTGTTTCTTGTCGTGCGCGTTCAATCCTCGCCCATTCTGCGCGCAGCGCCGGGTCATTATCATATCGTCCGATGGCTTCGGCGAGTGCTGACTGGGCGGCGGCGAGTTCTTCCAGTTCCGCTTTCATTTGGAGGAAATCGGGTTGGAGGCAGCGTTTGGGGCGTTTTCGGCAGAGGGTATCGAGCAGTTGGCGTGTTTTGTCTGTCTGGTTGGCGGCGGGTAGGGGAGGGGCTTCGAAGAGTATTTCCTGGCTGTAGCGGACAGCGGCGACTGCCGGGTCGGGTTGGTTGCGGAAACTACGGCGGGCGACGAGCAGGAGGGCCACGGCAGCGGCGGCGGCGAGCAGGAGCGCGCGGCGGCGGGTATTGAATATGGGTCGGCGGAGGCCCGATTCGATCCGCGGCCACAGATCGGCCGGCGGGTCATATTCCGGCAGGGGCAGCGGGGGGTGCGGCGCTGGGGAGGCGGATTCCAGCGTTTTTTCTATTTGCGACCAGATTTCCGCCGGCGGATCATAGTCGGGCAGCCGGCGCAGGGCGGCTTGCAGCGGTGATGCTTGATTTTTTTGCATA
This sequence comes from Lewinellaceae bacterium, assembly GCA_040383605.1. GTDB lineage: Bacteria > Bacteroidota > Bacteroidia > Chitinophagales > Saprospiraceae > M3007. The sequence goes on along the minus strand of JBEIDF010000345.1, from coordinate 67 downwards.
GCGTTTTTCAGACCAGTTTGTGCGCGGGATTTTGGAGCAATTCCCGCAATCGTTTTTTAGCCTGCCA
>JBEIDF010000344.1:0-2474 GCA_040383605.1 Lewinellaceae bacterium | reverse complement strand
TTCAGCGCCTTTTTATACGTAGCCAGACACCTTTCCCGCGCAAATTTGTGCTCCACCATCGGCCGCGGATAAGCCGGCGTGCCAAATTCCGGCACCCAGCGGCGGATATATTTGTATTCCGGATCAAATTTTTTGGTCTGTTCCTCCGGGTTGAACACTCGGAAATAGGGCGCAGCGTCCGTTCCGCATCCTGCCGCCCATTGCCAGCCGCCGTTGTTGGAAGCCAGGTCAAAATCAAGCAGTTTCTCCGCAAAATATGCCTCCCCCAACCGCCAGTCGAGCAGCAGATGTTTGGTCAGAAAACTGGCCGTAATCATCCGAACCCGGTTGTGCATAAACCCGGTGGCATTCAGCTCCCGCATCCCGGCGTCCACGATCGGATAGCCGGTTTTTCCGGCGCACCATTTTTCAAAATCCGCCGGCGCATCCCGCCAGGGGATAAAAGCGTAAGCCGGCTTGAACGGCTGAGTCACCACCTGCGGAAAATGCCCTAAAATCTGGCTGTAAAAATCCCGCCAAATCAACTCATTCAGGTACGTCTCGCTCAACGCCAGGGCGCGCTGTGCCTTCTCCCGAATACTAATCGTGCCGAAACGAAAATGCACGCCCAGCCGCGAAGTGCCAGGCTGCGCAGGGAAATTGCGCGTCGCCTCATACTGCCGGATCAGCCCGCTGCTGACCGTAGGCGGCGGAAAAGCAATACCGGAGGGCGCAAAACCAATCTCCGCCAGGGTCGGCGCCGGCGCCGGCGCCGGCGCACAGGCGAAAAAGTTCGAAAAATATTTTTCCGTGGGATGCGGCTGGAGGTACGATGGGCGCGCTTCCGAACGCCCGTCTTCCAGTACCACGGTCTCCATGCGGCTGTACAAGCGCGTTTTCCATTTTTTGCTATACGGCGTAAAGACCGTGTAGGGCTTTCCGTCGTCTTTCAGCACCTCGTCTTTTTCAAAAATAACATGGTCTTTGGACGTATGAAACTGGATTCCCCGCTCCGCCAGCAACGCCTGCACCCGCTGATCCCGTTGGATGGCATAAGGCTCGTAGTCCCTGTTCGTAAACACCGCCTGCACCGGATATTCCTGCAAAATAGCCTGCCATACCGCCGCCGGCTTGCCGTGCCGCACCAGCAGCGTGCTGCCGAGGGCCTCCAATTCCCGCTGCATGCCCGTTAGTGCCGTATGGATAAATTCCACACGCGCATCCTGCCTGCTTGGCAAGGCGTCCAGGATGTCCGAATCGAAAATGAACAACGGGAGTACCGGCAGCCCAGATTGCAGCGCCTGGCACAAACCTGCATTGTCGTGCAGGCGCAAGTCACGTCTAAACCAAAATATATTAATCATAATTCAATCCGAAATCCCAATTCCCCAATCCGAAATCACCGCACCACCACCTCCCGAATATACTCCTCGCCCACCGCTTCATTCACCCGTTTGCGGATGGCGTCTTTTGCGTACATCAGTTCTTGTTTGAGGGGCGCGGACACGATCGTGAGGTACAGGATATTTTTTTGGACGGTGATATTGGAGGTGTACGTTGCAATTGTTTTGCCCATTACCTGCTCCCAGATTGCTTTTACGCGGGTTTCGTTCACCTGGTTATCCAGGCGATATTCGCGCAGCATGGATTTCATGGCGTCCTGAAGGGTAAGGTCATTTTGCTTTTTCATGGATGCAAAGATAGGGTTTTGCGCGTCATTTGATCTCCGGATAAATAAGATTATAAACTACCCAGCCGATAAAAATCATGATGCCGCCTGCCAGAATCGGATAGGCGCCGTTCAGGCTGCTCAGGTAGCCGGCGATCACGGGCGGCAGCGTTTGTCCAACCGACACCATACTTTGGTTGATACCCAAAATTTCCCCTTGTTCCTGCGGGGACGCCTGCGCGCTGACCACCGCCGTCAGGTTGGGCGCCGTGATGCCCTGAAAGGTGGCGATAAACGGATTGACCCATAAGATATTCCAAGGGTTATCCGGTACGAGCACCATCGGGATCGCGATTGCGAGGAAGAGGATGGAGTATCGGAGCAGTTGCGCGGATTTGAACTTCGCGGAAAGCCGGCGCACGGTAAAACCCTGCGTAAAAATAAGCCACAAACCGACCCAGGCAAAAATAAGCCCGATATCTTTCACCGGCATCCCGAAACGGTGAATCAGATAGACAGAGAAAAACTGCGTGAAAAAGGAAAAACCCAGCGACAGGAACAAGGAGACCGCGAAAACACCCCGCAAGTTCGGCGATCCAAAAGCCTTGCGGATATTGGCGACGCCGGAAAGTACGTTCAACGGGCTTTCTCGACGCTCCGACAGCGTCTCCGGGAAGATCAACCAAAGCAAGCCTATATTGGCGAAGGTCAGAATGGCCGTAAACCAGAACGGCGTCGAGTGATCAAACCAAGACACCACGCTGTTGTCAGCCAGCACGCCGCCGAGCGCCGGCCCCAGAATAAAACCCAATCCGAACGCCATCCC
>JBEIDF010000343.1:0-2478 GCA_040383605.1 Lewinellaceae bacterium | reverse complement strand
TCGATGTAGTCCTCATCCGGCTTTACATCGCTCATCACCGTATTCCAGGCGTTGAGGCCTTGCACCACGAGCACCGTCATCACAACGGCCGGGACGGCAGTCCAAACCATCTCCAGGCGATTATCGTGCGCAATGAACCGCGCGCGGCGGCCCTCCTGCCAGCGATACTTGTAAGCAAACCAAAACAGCGCGATGTGCGTGAGTACAAACACGATGCCGGTGAATACCAGCGTAACGTTGAACATGCTGTCCAGCGTGCCGCCGTGTTCGGAGGCTGCCTGATTAGGGCCGTAACCCAGCATGACATTTTTGTAGCGATACGCCGAATAGGTGACGCCAAACAAGAAGACAACCATGAAGGCCAAAGACAACCAGCCATTCCATTTGCTGTTGTCGGCCATCGTCTCTGATTCGCCCTTGATCTGGGACGTGAGTTCCGTAACCTTACCGATCTGGACCAGTACGATGGAGATCAAAATGACACAAAGAATAATAATTAACGCACTCATGGGTGAATTTTTTCTTTAAACTCAAAGATAGATTTTTGGTTGAGCATTCTCTGTGGAGGCCGCCTTAATTAGAATCAATCCAAATAATATTCAGATCAATGGTGGTCGCCGCCTTCCTCGCCAGCCGGATACACGCCTGTGTGGTGGTGCATACTTTCCTCGATGAACGGGTCATTTTTGGGCAGCAGCGAGGCTTTTTGCAACTGGGTGAAGAAGAAAAAGAGGAACAAACTCAGGAATCCGATCATCACGCCCAGTTCGGTGAGGCCCGGGATCGTAAAGCCCAATTGGAAAGGGTGAATCGAATCGCCATGGCCTGTTTCCCCGTGCGCTTCCTCGCCGTGTGCCTCGCCGCCATGCGCATCGCCATGTCCGGCGGATGCTTCGGCGACAGCGCTATGATCGCCCGCGCTGTGATCTGCCGATGCCTTTTCGCCGGCGGGCACCGCTTGGCTAATCGGAGCAGCCTCCTGATGTTTACCGTGGCCGCCGTGCGAGATTTCCATCGCCTCATGTGCAGCGATACGCGCGCCGGGCTTGATCATGTAAAAGAAATCCCACCAGTGGCCGAAAAAGCAGATGGCGGCGGCGATGAAAATCGTGCCCATTTTCCGCTTGGTATCGTTGCGCATAAGGATGAAGAACGGCGCAATAAAGTTCATGAGCAGATTACCCCAGAAAAGAACAGGGTAATGCGTCATGCGGGTTTTGTAGTAAATGGTCTCTTCGCCCACGTTTGCATACCAAATCAGCATGAATTGGTCGAACCACAGGTAAGTCCAGAACACCGACAATCCGAAGAGGAATTTCCCGAGGTCGTGCAAGTGTTCGCGGCTGACATTTTCCATGTAGCCGCGGCTTTTGAGAAACAGGATCAGCATGATGGTCAGCGCGATACCGGACACCAACAGGGAGATGGTGGAGTACCAGGCAAACATCGTGCTATACCAGTGGCTGTCTATGGACATGACGAGTTGCCACAGGAAGAACGCGCTCAGGAAGCCGCCGATGGGCAGGAAGGAAGCGGCCCATTTGCGTTGTTTTTTATAAAAACTAACCGTGGGGCCTGCTGCGCCATCCTCCTCTACGGATACCTGGCGCAGTTTGAACGCCCAGAAGTACCAGAGACCGAGGAAGCCAAGCACGCCGACCGTAAAGAACACCGGATTCAGGAAGCTGGCTTTTCCGGCCAGAATCCGATCATACAGCGGGTTAGTCGGATCGGTAATACCCGGCGTATTCCAGTGATATAGGTGATGCAGGTGGCCCCACACACCGATAACGATCACGCTGAGCAGGATCAGTCCGACCCACATAAATTGCCCCATGGCTTCCCACACCCTTTTGAATCCAACCATCCAACCGGCAAAAGCCGTGATATTGGCGCACAGGAAGAAGAACACCGTAAACGCGATGCCGGTAAAGAACACGGCGTTGTGAAGGTAGTTCGTCCAGAAACGGGTGTGATAGGCGTCGTCGTAAAGGAACGACAGTACCAGACAAACGAGCCCGAGGACCATCCCGATCGTCAGGTTCCGTTTGGTCTTGGCTTCAAATACGAATTGCGTATTCAGATTCATATTGCATTGCCGGCATTCCAGCCGATTTATTTAATGATTGAACAGGATTTCAAGAAGGCTTAAATAGCGGGAGGATTCGGCTTGCGCGCCGGGCCTGTCGCCTCGCCTTTCGCCGGCTTGTCTATATTATTCAGCGTGTTGCCCTTCTCGTCGTATTGTACTTTTAAATTAGTTGCTTGTAAGGAGCGAATGTAATGGATTACCTGCCAGCGCTCTTGGAAGGAAAGTTTATCGGCATAACCGCCCATCACGTTTTTACCGTAAATGATCCCAAAGTAGTAGCGGCCGTTGCCGGCGTTCACCATTTCGTCCACGATAAAGCTCTTCGGCTGCGCCGGGTATTTGGTTTCCGGATTGGCAGCCAGCCAGCCGGCGCCATCGCCCTTTTC
>JBEIDF010000342.1:0-2496 GCA_040383605.1 Lewinellaceae bacterium | reverse complement strand
TTAATATGAAAAGGATTTTTTAGCCAGACAAGGCGCTTTTTGCAGGCGTAATGGGACTAATTACGGCGAAAAAAAGGAACGAAGTATGGCTGAAAAAGACTTTCATATTAGCGAGAAATATAATTTTAGACATGCTCTAAGGACGGCATCGAAGGTTTTTTCGTCTGCGTAGAATACCTCCGCATTATCGATCTCTTTAATAAAGCGTTGAATTTTGTTACAACTATCCAAAATCGCCAAAAGATTTGCTCTGTCCTTTTCAGACATAGACGACCGATTTTAGGATTTGGGATTTGAAATACGGCTTGATGTACTTTTCCCTGCAGATATCTACCTCTAAATTAAACCGTCGTTTGATCATATTTTTGATCCGGGTTTTCTTATCCAAAATATCCGCTGTATTGGGTTCAAACTCCAGCAACAAGTCAATATCGCTGCGTTCCGTTGCATCGCCATTCGAAAAAGAGCCGAAGAGGCCGATCTTCGTAAGATGGTATTCGGAGAACAAATAGGTTTTGTTTTCCCTTAGATAGTCCAGTATATCTTCTTTGGTGACCGCTTCCATATCAGAATATAAATATCCTGCAAATTTAAGGGATTTTCGTCTTAGCATCCTGATTATTGTGATTTTGACTCTGTAACGATAAAACCTGATTGAACAAAAACGCATACGATTACCTATTCCGCGGCCTCTGCGCGTTCTGCGGGAACCTCCGCGCGTCGTTTGACGGGGCTTTTTTGTTTTTTGGGGCAATAGGGGGCGTTCGGATAATCTACAAAGGTTGGGCTTCTCCGAGGCTTTGGTAGGGAGTTGAAGTTGGAGGTGCCGTGCGGGTGGCTTATTTTTCCCCTGCTAGCACCAGTACATCGGCAAATACCCATTTGCTGATCCAAACGCCGGATGCGAGGAGTTTTTCCAATAACGGCTTTACCTCTGGAATGAGACCATCTTGTTTTGCTCGAAGGAGAATGCCCAGTGTACCGGTAAGTGTCAAATTAAAGTGACGTGCATAGGAACGACCGGCCTCTTCATCAATGATTACCAAATCAGCGTTAATCTCCCTCGCGAGTACGATTACCTCTGCTTCACCGCGGTCGAGATCAGTTAAATACTCAACGGAGGCTGACTGATTGGATGCTGATAAAGGGAAGGGTGAGCAAATCGGTATAATAAGGCCCGTCACGCCCTTGTTCAATTTCTTGCCAGACTGCGGTAGGCACAATTACGGTCGAATAAAGGCTTTCTAATAGATGCAGGCGCCCGATTTTGAGCAAAGAAATTAGAGGAGTCGTATTCGAAACAACATTACGCATTCATCAAATCTTCTTCGAGTTGCTCCTTCCCGGGGTTGCCCAGGATAGATACTTGATAGGTACCTACTAACTCTAAAAAGGCCACGCGCGAAATGCCGAGTAACTGTGCGGCTTTACCAGACGATAATTTGCCGAGTTCATACAATTTAATAATAGCCATTCGTCGCATTTCATCAGCTAGTTCCGGTTGTTGCATTTTAAGTGCAAATCCTAATTCCTCTGGAAACGATACCAGAATATTGCCTGTGCCCATGTTACCTTTTTGAAAAATATATTGTAATCCGGTCAATATGCTGTTTTAAAGCTTGTTCAAATTTTGATTCTAAGAGCGTGTCTGAAATTATATTCTCTGCTAATATGAAAAGGGGTTTTTAGCGAATGTTCAAATTTTGATTCTGAGGCGAAATTGCAAAAATTTTATTTTTAACAAGGCAAATTTTGCAGTCGAATGCGGGCGATTCGGCGAAACATTTAATGCAGTTAAAAATAAAATTTGGCAGTTGCAGCCCATAATTCAAAGGTTGAACAAGATCTTAGCATCCTGATTATTCTGATTTTGACTCTTTAACGATAAAACCTGATTGAACAAAAACGCATACGATTACCTATTCCGCGGCCTCTGCGCGTTCTGCGGGAACCCAATCCCCCGCGAAATGTCCCTAAATCTGCCCAGATTTCGCAATCAATCCAATTCCGCTATGCGCGCGGAAGAATAACTTTTCCAAAGAGGCGCTGCAATACAAACAAATGATTGATTCGGTAGAGGCCACTCACCGGCGAGGTATCGCTAACAACTACCACGGTTTATACTTTCAATGGTTTTAAGATCTTCTTCAAAATCCTCTACATCGTAATGTGACGGGACATTCCGATCAAACAATAATTTTTCAAACTCGAAATAACCCATGCCGGCTATTCTGCGCGCCTGGCCAAACGAAAGGCGCTTCTGGGCATACAACAGAATGGCAAGCTCTACCTTGAGTTCTTGTTCACTCATGTTGGCAGCCTCCAATATGCTATTTTCGATCTGAACCATGGATTGAAATTTTTACAAAAATAAGGGTTTTAAGAAGAAAAGCCAAAATAATTTCGGAGTTGGGGATTGCGGAATTAACCCGCAATCCCCAACGGGCTTCTGATAAGCCGCTTACCACATCACTTCCGCTTCCCACATCACCTCCC
>JBEIDF010000341.1:0-2540 GCA_040383605.1 Lewinellaceae bacterium | reverse complement strand
GCTCGTTAAGGGCCCAATCGGTACCGGCCTGGGTGCTGGTATGATCGCGGCGTCGGTGGCCGGCCTCGTGGATCCGTACCTGCAGCGCGCGGGCGTGACTGGCATGGGCGAGGTACTGATGGGCGAAGTGAGCGCGGAGCCCGTGCCTTTGATGGGAGCGGCCGACATTTTTACCGCTCCGTCGAATGATTTTACCGCTGGCGGCGCTGGCGAAATGGACTATTAAGTCCTGACTACAAAAAAACGGTGACCAATAGGAAACCATAACTATTTTCACACATTAAAATTTTTCACAATGAATAGTGTAGTTTCAGAGAAGAAGTTCATCCAAGAAAGACTCGGCATCCCGTATGAGAACCTTTCACAGTCGTACCTCCGCGCGGAGACCCAGCTCTCCAACCTGAGTACGTACCAGTTTTACCTGCAGCGCGGCCAGGTGGCCAGCCCGCTGGTTACCGAGCAACTCCTCGAGCTCAATGATCAATTTGTGCTCACAAGCATCCGCGTGTCTCTCCGCTGGATTGATCCAGCGACTACGGCAACCCCGACACCAACGGAGCAGCTGAGCGCCCAGCAGTATATGTACGCGGATCCTAAAACGTTCACCGGAAACAGTGCAAACGCAGCGGCGATCTACGGCGGAAACTTGTCGTTCACGATCGACCGCAAGCAGTTTCTCCCTGCTTTCCCGGTTAACGCGTTCTACCGCGTGCCCACAACACAGACAGGAGCGTTTTTAACTCCGACCGGCGGAGCGGCTCCAGGCTCTCCCAACTTTACAGGAGCGACCGGAACCAACGGCTACGAGAATGGCCTGTTTGGTTTCTACGTTTCCGAGCCAACACTGATCGACGGCCGCCAGACAATCGATATCTCCCTAAACCTGGGAGCGGCGGTAACTATTGCGGCAATCGGAACGGATCCGATGGTTTACGCTACATTCGAGACGCGCGGCTATCTGGTCGTGAACTCCAAGTCGTAAAGCAGCCAGCCCTGAAAAGCAGTCCATGTTGATATAATATCGAATAAATGGTTTGATGAGCAGGGCAGCCTCTCCCGTACTGGGAGGGGCTTTTTTATTTATAGCCGAAAATATCGTATATTTGCAAGGTCAAATAACTTTAACTAAAAAAAATTCCAATGAACAACCTAATCATTAAGCGCTCCCAGTTGGTAGAGGCGCAATTTGTAGGAATTCCGGCAGCGGGCAAGAAGTACCAGTTTACCGAGGTGCCCAACATCTCGAGAAACAACATCATTATCTATGGCTTCGAGGCGTTCAGCGCTACCCAGCTCTCCGTCACCCCCAACAACAATACGGTTATTGCGGCGGCTGATACTGATCAGATCTGCGTCACCCTGGTAGACTCCGAGAACCGCGAGCGCATCTATCAATTGCCTTACTACACGGCTATTCGCTCGCTTAATGGAGGTTTCGTATTGATGGTGCAGCCGTTCGTACTCAATTTGACGCGCTCCTACGTCCAGCTGACCGACGCCACGGGCGTAAGCACAAACGAGGTCGCTTGCATCAACTTGTACTACTCAATCGTGGGCGAATAAACTCCCGAGCCATGAACCAGAACGTACAACCCCAGCGGCTAATTTCGCCACTCGTCCAGCACTTCCTGGACAAAAAGTACTGCCGGAATTATACCGGCGTCGAGGGCGAAAAATGCCAGCTCGTATTACTTCCGTTTCCGAGCCAGAACTACCAACAGGCGTATTACTTTGCGCCTCAAACGATGCTGGACGGAGATAATGCCATAATTACCGCGCTCGAGGTGTTGCCTGACAATACCGAGGGCTACAGCGGAGGCCTTTCCACGCTCCCGACCGGACAGACAAATTTTCCCTCGTCCTATTTGGATCGGGGCGTATTGTATATGTCCAACCTACGCCGGGAGGTTATCGCAGAACTGCCTCTCTCGATCCTGAATAGAAACAATAACGGCAACAAACCGTGTTTTGTACATTTTACGGATCAAGTCTGGCAGAACTGTTACGTTCAATTCGTCTCGAACACCTTTCCGCCCAACCAGCCGCTGGCTATCAACGTCTGGTATGTCGAAAAGCAACACAGTTAACGGTTAACCCCCAAAACTCCGAATAATGGCTATCACTTCGCTCCCGTTCGTTCTTAACCAATTTGAAAGCGAGAAGTACCGGTACTTTATCGTTCGAGACGAGGACGGCGACATAGTACTTTCCCAGAACGACGTCATAGATGCCGCGACCGCCGTGCAAAAACTCCGCTCGTTTTTCGGTAACAATTTCGGCGCGTTCACGATCGAGATATTTCCGCAAAAGCTAACCAGTATTCGCAACATGGCGGAGCACGACAAAAAGCGGTGCGCAAAGTACAAGGTAGATGTAACTCAGGAGGTACTCCCCGGCGGCGTCGGTGGTCTTACCGGTATGGGTGCCATGTACGGGAGCGGAGGTTACGGAGCCCTCACTCCGGATGACCCGCGTAGTAATGCCCCAAATATGTTTCAGGTACTTGGGCATCTATCGAGCGTAGAACAACAAATGCGCTT
>JBEIDF010000340.1:0-2546 GCA_040383605.1 Lewinellaceae bacterium | reverse complement strand
GAGCATGTCTAAAATTATATTTCTCGCTAATATGAAAGTCTTTTTCAGCCATACTTCGTTCCTTTTTTTCGCCGTAATTAGTCCCATTACGACTGCAAAAAGCGCCTTGTCTGGCTAAAAAATCCTTCTCATATTAGCAGAGAATATAACTTTAGACACGCTCTTAATAAAAAACCAACCGAAAGTAAATTATTGTCTCGCAATTTAGTATCAACTAAGATAATATGTCTCAACCAGTAGCGCCTGTACGGCACGTTTTGATTGAAGGCAACAAGAACTACCACAATATCACGGAAGATCTTTGTTCGCCGACCGAGAAAGCGCCCTCCCGGGAATGGATTGTAGCCTTTTCCCTCGCGGCCGCGTTAACGGGCTTTTATTTTTTCTGTGTGTCTTGGACCATCTGGAAAGGTATCGGCTCGTGGAACCTTAACCGCACGGTCAACTGGGGCTGGGATATCACCAACTTCGTTTGGTGGATCGGTATCGGCCACGCCGGTACGCTGATCTCGGCTATCCTATTGCTGTTCCGCCAACGCTGGCGCACGGGGGTAAACCGTGCAGCAGAGGCTATGACGATTTTCGCGGTGATGTGCGCAGGCCAGTTTCCGCTGATCCACATGGGTCGCCTCTGGCTGGCGTTCTTCATTTTTCCCTTCCCGAACACGCGCGGCCCGCTGTGGGTAAACTTTAACAGTCCGCTGCTCTGGGACGTATTCGCCATCTCGACGTATTTCTCGGTATCGCTGCTGTTCTGGTACACGGGTCTGGTGCCTGATTTGGCGACTGTGCGCGACCGCGCCGCCGGTTTCCGCCGCAAGATGTACGATATTTTCTCTTTTGGCTGGACGGGCAGCGCCAAGCACTGGCAGCGCTGGGAATCGCTCTCGCTGATTCTGGCCGGCTTGTCCACGCCGCTGGTACTTTCCGTTCACACGATCGTATCCTTCGACTTTGCTACGTCGGTGATTCCCGGCTGGCACACCACCATCTTCCCGCCCTATTTCGTAGCAGGCGCTATCTTCTCCGGTTTCGCGATGGTGCAAACGCTGATGCTGATTACCCGAAAGGTATTGCACCTTGAGGAGTACATCACGATTAACCACATCGAATCCATGAATAAGGTGATTGTGATGACGGGTACGATTGTGGGCGTGGCCTATCTTACGGAATTGTTTATCGCCTGGTATTCCGGCTATATCTATGAGCAATTTGCGTTCTACAATCGCGTATTCGGTATCTACTGGTGGTCTTACTTCGGGATGATGTTCTGCAACGTGGTCAGCCCCCAGCTGTTCTGGTCGCGCAAAATCCGCCGCAGCATCTGGTGGACTTTCTTCCTGTCCATCGTGGTGAATGTGGGGATGTGGTTCGAGCGCTTTGTGATCATCGCCACGACCTTGGCGCGCGATTATCTGCCCTCCTCCTGGAGCTATTACAGCCCCTCCTGGGTGGAAATCGGCCTGTTTATCGGTACGATCGGCTTGTTCTTCTTCTTGTTCCTGATCTTTACCCGCGTTGCGCCGGTGGTTGCTGTTGCAGAGGTGAAATCAATCCTGAAAGTCGCCGGCGATCAGTACATCGGGCCGAAAGCAAAACACGCGCACGGCCACCACGCTGCGGTAAAAACCCACACGGAAGACTAATTCAAACGCTAACCATTACTTTCAACCATACCGAATCATACAGGAACTATGGTGTCTGACAATACAAAAGTCCTTTACGGACTCTACAACGATGAGGAAGAGCTCAAAAGCGCCGTTGCCGACGCGAACCACGAGCATCTCGATATTATGGACGTATTCACGCCCTTCCCCGTCCACGGGCTCGACCCGATTCTGGGTCTGCAGGAAAGCCGCCTGCACGTCCTCGGTTTTATCTACGGCGCAATCGGCTGCCTGTTTGGCTTTGGGTTTATGACCTGGGTCTTCACCAGCGACTGGCCAATTCTGTTCGGCGGTAAGCCGTACTGGTCGGTGCCGGCCTTCATCCCGATCACGTTTGAGATGACCGTGTTGTTCTCCGCCTGGGGCATGACTATCACGTTCTACACGATCTGCGGTTTGTGGCCAGGCGTAAAATCCAAGTTTTTGGATAATCGCATCACGGACAATAAGTTTTGTATCGCGTTTAACGTGACGGAAGCCTCCGAAAGTGAAGTGGAGCATCTGAAAGGTTTCTTCAACCGCACGCATGCGGCGGAAATAAACCTCAAGCAGGTCTGATCACCCCGAAAAGCATAAAACCTATCACTGCATAACATTCAATTCAATGAAATACGCAATTGGCGCGATACTGGGGGTGGCCCTGTTTGCATGGCTCTTTTCGCTTTGCTCCCCCGCAGGCGTGAATAAAACCGGGCATGAATATTTTCCGGATATGGTGCATCCGATTACGTACGAAGCAAATACGCTGAGCGACTATATCTGGAACACCTGGGATGATAAAAACGAGTTTTCCAAGGCCGCCCTCTCCCAGCCCCGTGCGAAGGTGGAAGGCACGGTAGCCCGCGGCTACACAGGCGTATTCCACGGCGGCGTTGAAGT
>JBEIDF010000339.1:0-2561 GCA_040383605.1 Lewinellaceae bacterium | reverse complement strand
CTTGATTCATGCCCGCAAGTTGATAAAGGCAAAATCATTTCAAATCGTTTAAATTAAAAAGTCCCCATAAAAAATTGAATATCAGAATATTGAACTGCAATTTAAATTTCTTAACCGGACACTACTGTCGCCAGATAAAAAATTTAAATCAGGCTAACCAGTTACCTTTTTTAAATAGATCACCGCCTCGCTAACCACTTCGTGCTTCAATTGAAGTTCTGCATACATTTTCTTGAGCCGCAGGTTTTCCTGCTCCAAATCCCGAATGCGCCGCTTATCTTCATTCTTGTCCACCTCGAACTCATTTTTCCACTTGTAAAAGGTCGCCGGACTGATCTGATTCTCCTCACAAATGGCCTCTACGGTCTGCTTGCCGTTCAAATAACTGTCAATAATAGCCTGGCGTTGGCTGTCATTAAATCTGCTCTTTCGCATGGTACTGCAATTTTAAGTGTGAAAGTTATGTGTTTTTTAACTTTCTCTACTTATTTTTGGTACCGGCTTTTGGGGGGCAGGACCCAAGTATGGGTTCATCGATGCCTCTCTTGTTTCCGGAATCCATGATGACAAAGAGAAATTCGTTAAATTGCTTAATTTTGTAGGCACAAACAGCTTAACAATGTCTAAAACATTATTCGAACCCGGGTCACCCACTTTCAACGAACTGGTAGGAAACGGCAAAATTCACGACGTGCCTAAGTATCAGCGGGATTATTCCTGGGATACGGAAGATTGGGACGATTTGTGGAACGACATCGAAGGCATACCGGAGGAGCAAATCCACTACATGGGATACGTGGTATTGCAACGCACGGCCGACAGCCGCCGGTACTGGATCATCGACGGGCAGCAACGCATTACCACCCTTAGTATCCTTGCCTTGGCTGTGTTGGACTTGTTGAAAGAATGGACCGATCAGGGCATCGATTCCGAAGCGAACCTGAGACGGATAAAAATTCTGGAAAGCAATTTTGTAGCCGCGGAAACGGCCGCTTCGCTCACCCCGATGAGTAAGCTGAATCTGAACCGAAACAACGACGATTTTTACAAAAGCTACTTACTTCGCCGGCGAAGACCGACATCCATGAGCCGGTTCAAACCTTCCGAACGAAAAATGTGGAAGGCTTACGAATTTTTTCAGCAAAAACTTCGGGATAAATTCAACGCCGATCCGAATGGGGAGGCCGTAGCCGCTTTTTTGGAAAAAACCGTCGGCGACAAATTGGTTTTTTCATCCATCACGGTAGGCGATGATCTGAACGCCTACAAAGTGTTCGAAACCCTGAACGCCCGGGGCGTCAAGCTCAGTACGGGCGATTTGCTTAAAAACTATCTGTTATCCGAAGTTGCAAAAACCAGCGAACACGACCTGGATGAAGCAGAGCGTATGTGGCAGAGCATAAACGACGCTTTGCAAAAAACGGACTTGCCTACATTTATCAGGCATTACTGGAACAGCCGATATCCCTTGCAGACCAAAACGACGCTTTTCAAGGCCATTAAAAATGAAATCAAAGGCATAGACAAGGTGTTCGAACTATTGGGTGAATTGGAAGAGCTGGCCGTTGTGTACGCGGCATTAGACAACTCCGCAAGCGACATCTGGACCGCGGACGAAAAGGAGCCGATAGAAGAACTCAACCTTTTCAGCGCATCGCAATGTTATACCCTGATGCTTTCGGCGTACAAAAACATTCGCCCGGTAAAACCAGAAGAGTTTGTAAAAATTTTGAAACACCTGGTTGTCGTGACGTTCCGGTACACAACCATCAGCCAATACAATACCAACATTATTGAACAGGAGTTCAACAAAACCTCCATGGGCATAGCCAAGGGTATGTATAAAACTGCGCGAGAGGTGTTTAATTCTTACGAAAAAACACTGTATCTAAACGATGATGTTTTTTCAAACAACTTTACCTACCGCGCCGTCAATACCAACCGTTTCAAAACCCTGACGCGATATATTCTGTGTAAATTGGAGCGCCAATTGAGCGGTGTCATAGTAGATTGGAATGATGCCAGATTATCCATTGAACACATCCTACCGGAAAATCCCGGGCCGGATTGGGAGGTTTATTTTACCAAAGACGAGCAGGAGGAATATGTGTTCCGGCTCGGTAACCTTACGCTCATGGAAACAGGAAAAAACAGAGATATCGGCAATAAACTGATCGGAGACAAACTTCCGGTCTATCAAACCAGCCAGTATGCTTTAACCCGGGACAAAACCGCGTACACCGAATGGAAACCTTCAACCGTACAAAAACGGCAAACCGAACTAGCCAAACTGGCTAAAACGGTCTGGAAGGTCAATTAATCGTTTCATGTATGACCCGCATCACCGAATCCGCCATCGAACAACGCGCCATCGAGCGCCTTAAAGCGCTGGGGTACAGTAAGCCCCTGACCAACTCCATCTTAGAGCATGTCTAAAATTATATTTCTCGCTAATATGAAAGTCTTTTTCAGCCATACTTCGTTCCTTTTTTTCGCCGTAATTAGTCCCATTACGACTGCAAAAAGCGCCTTGTCTGGCTAAAAAATCCTTTTCATATTAG
>JBEIDF010000338.1:0-2565 GCA_040383605.1 Lewinellaceae bacterium | reverse complement strand
TGTCTAAAATTATATTTCTCGCTAATATGAAAGTCTTTTTCAGCCAACCTTCGTTCCTTTTTTTCGCCGTAATTAGTCCCATTACGACTGCAAAAAGCGCCTTGTCTGGCTAAAAAATCCTTTTCATATTAGCAGAGAATATAAATTTAGACACGGCCTTAGTTATAAAAAGTTTCAAGGAAAAATGGCTGATCTGACAAACGTTGCCAATTTGCGGCGCGCCTACGCGCTCAAACAATTATCCGCCGAGGAGGCGCTGGCGCACCCGATGGATCAATTCCGGGCGTGGTTCGAAGAGGCGCTGCAAAGCGAATCCCTGGAAGCCAATGCGATGGCGCTGGCGACGGCGGACGCCGAGGGCAAGCCTGCCGCGCGTATTGTGCTGCTAAAGGGGTTTGATGAAAGCGGATTTGTGTTTTTCACCAACTATGAAAGCAGAAAAGGACGGGAAATCGAGCAAAATCCGCGGGTTTCGCTGCTTTTTTTCTGGGCAGAACTGGAGCGGCAAGTCCGCATCGAAGGCGTGGCAGAAAGGGTGTCCAGGGATTACGCGCAGGAATATTTTCAAAGCCGCCCGAAAGACAGCCAGATCGGGGCCTGGGCGAGTCCGCAAAGCCGGGTTATCGAAAGCCGGGACATCCTGGAGGAAAAGGTGCGGGAACTGACGGAATCCTTCAAACACGAGGAGGCGCTCCCCCTGCCCGATCACTGGGGCGGATACCTGGTGCGCCCAAATGAAATCGAATTTTGGCAGGGCCGGTTGAGCCGACTGCACGACCGGATTCGGTACCGACACGCGGAAGGCGCCTGGCTGATCGAACGGCTGGCGCCCTGAAAAAAACCGGGCGTTTTCCGCCGGATCTGAACCGATGAAAAACGCCCGAACTTGTTTTATTCCGTCAACATTTAAAACGAATACTCCTTGCCGTAGCGGAGCATCTGTTTTACAAAATCGGTCTCCACTTCCACTTTAACATCCGTGATGTTGCCCTTTGCATCCCGCACAGGCGTCAGTTTCGGCTGCACGAAACCGCTGTAGGCTTTCGTCGGCAGGTCGGCGTACCGCGCGCGCACTTGCTCAACCATCTTCGGATCTACTTGCACGCCGTAACCCTCGACGAGGTCGCGGGCCGACTCGTAGTCGCCTTCCGACTTGATGCGCTGGATGTCGCGTAGGAGTTGGCCGAAGAGTTCGCGCAGGGCGGCATAGTCCCGGATATCGTAGTACGTTTTTCCGTTGCGCTCCACTTTGGCGATCACATTTTTTGCTTTGCCTTTTTCAAAAGCCCAGGCCGCTACGAGTTGGCGGTTGCGCATGTGATCCTCCTCGAGATTGTCCCCGGGCTGTATTCTGCGGTATTGCTGCAGGATGCCGTTGCGGATATACTGGTCGTACTCCGCTTTGTAGGCTTCCGCATCGGGCATCACGCCCCATTCCACGAGTTTCGGGTCGGGCATAAAATAGAGCGCCACCAGGTCGGCCCGCGCTTCCTCGAGGGTGCTGGCGTACTGTTTGAGCGTCACGTTCGGCTCGGGCACGCCCGGATTCAGCTGGCCGCTGGCGTGGCCGATCACCTCGTGGAGGGCGGTGTGCATTTTGCCGCAGGCTTCGGCGTATTTTTTGGCGTACTCGATTTCCTGCGCATCATGGGCGAATTCGGTGGTGGCCAGCGCGCCGCCGGCTTTTCCATAGGCGTCTTCGATGTTGTTCAGGCTGACCGATTTCGAGCCGTACTGCTCGCGGATCCAGTTGGAGTTGGGCAGGTTGATCCCGATGGGCGTGGTGGGCGCGCAGTCGCCGCCTTCCATGGCGACGTTGATAACCCGGTAGGACACGCCTTTGACGGACGCTTTTTTGTGCTCCGGCAGGATGCTGCTGTTGTCTTCAAAATACTGGGCGTTTTTGCTGATAATGGCCATTTTCCGGGTCGCATCCGGATCGTTGTACTGCACGCAAGCCTCCCAATCAGCCTTAAACCCTTTCGGATCGTGGTACACCTCGATAAAGCCATTGATAAAATCCACCGTACTGGCGGTGTCCTGCACCCAGGCGATGTTGTACTCGTCGAACTTGCGCAGGTCGCCGGTTCGGTAGTATTCGATGAGGAGTTGAATCGCTTTTTTCTGTTGGTCGTTTTCGGCAAACGGGATGGCTTTTTCGAGGTTTTCCACCACTTTCCGCAGGGGCGCGGAATAGAGGTTCTTAACGCCGGTACTCCAGACGTACTCCACAAAATTGCCGTTTTCTTTCACCAGCTTGGAATTCAGGCCCACCATGGGCGGGTTTTCCCCGTAAGACCGGAGCTTGTCGGCGTAGTATTTGTCCACCTCCTCCGAGGAGACGTTGAAGTAGAAATTCACCGCCGATTCCTTGACCACGTCCACGTTTTTGTCCTTGTTGGTGCGTTTTGCCAGCACGGCCGGATCAAAAATGACCGGGATAAGGCGCGCCAGGAGGAAGGTGGCGTCCTGGTTGGCGGTCAGCGGCAGAGCGGCCGGATCGCTGTTTTCCACCAGCTGGCGGAAATAGTCTTTGGAAAAACCGGGCTGGAGCTTGGCTTCGTT
>JBEIDF010000337.1:0-2570 GCA_040383605.1 Lewinellaceae bacterium | reverse complement strand
GGTTCGATTCCACTCGGGACTACATAGAAAAAACAAAATCCGTTGCAAGTCAGGTACTTGCAACGGGTTTTTTGTTTTTTTGTAACTGGTTACCAGGTCGCGTCTGAGCCAAAAAAGGATCCATTTTTCGCCAAACAGCGATCCTGCTAACGAATTACGTTTTTTTAATGCCTCAACCCATCCACCACCGATACGCCTGCGTCGTAAAAAAGCACAAAATTAACCCCAGCACGATCGGCAAAAAGGTGGACACCAGGGTCCATTTCACACTGTTGGTTTCTTTGTAAATCGTGTAGATGGTCGTAGAGCACGGATTGTGCAGCAGGCTAAAAAGCATCAGGTTCACGCCGGTCAGCAGCGTCCAGCCGCCCGCCCGCAAAATGCGCTCGGTGTCGGCAATCGAGTCGAGCTCAAACATCACCCCGGCGCCGGCGCCTTGTTCCGCAATCCCCGTACTCAACACGGTCAGCATCAGCACGGTCGGAACTACAATCTCGTTGGCGGGAATGGCAATGATGTACGCCAGGAAAATCACGCCGTTCAGGCCAAAGAACATCGCGACGGGATCTGTTTTTTGAATAAAATGCTGGGCCAGACTCAGTTCGCCGACGTGCACGTTCGCCACCAGCCATATCACCACCCCGGCCGGTACGGCAAATACCACAGCCCGCCACAACACAAACAAGGTGCGGTCGAGCAGGGAGGTGTACAGGGTCTGCCAAATTTGCGGCGGACGATAGGGCGGGAGCTCCAGGCTGAATGCCGAGGCCTCTCCGCGCAGGGCGGTTTTGCTCAATCCCCAGGACACCGCGAGGCTGAACAGGATGCCGAGCACGGCAATTCCGACCACGGCGCCGGCTGAAACAAGCCCCGCCAGTGCCGGCGGCGCCGCGCTGCCGATAAAGATGGTGGCAATCAGAATTTGCGTGGGCCATCGGCCGTTGCACAGCGAAAAATTGTTCGTGATGATCGCAATCAGGCGCTCGCGCGGACTGTCTATCACCCGCGCAGCAATGACGCCTGCGGCATTGCATCCAAAGCCCATACTCAGCGTCAGGGCCTGCTTGCCGTGCGCGCCGGCTTTGCGAAACAGGCTGTCCATATTAAAAGCCACCCGCGGCAGGTAACCCAAATCCTCCAGCAAGGTAAATAACGGGAAAAAAATGGCCATCGGCGGCAACATAACAGATATAACCCAGGCCATAGACAAATAGGCGCCGTCTATCAATACGCCGCTCAACCACCAGGGCATCCCCAGGGCGTTGGCGCCGCTCTTCAGCATCGGCTGCAGGGTGTCCACCAGCACGAATGCCAGTAACCCGGAGGGGACGTTCGCGCCGGATACGGTGATCCAGAAAACCAGCGCCAGCAGTAAAAACATGATGGGAAATCCGTAGCGCCGACTGGTCACAATCCGGTCAATCTTCAAATCCAGGCTGTACGCCGGCTGGTCGCCCTGCTGGCGCACCGTTTTGCGGGCAATGCGCGATGCGTCTTCATAAATGGATTCAATGACGGCGTCGCTGAAATTCGTTCCGAGTTCCCAGCGCAGGGAATTGGCGAGCGAAAGCAGCTCGTCGGAGGCAGTTGTTTGTTTGCGTTCCATACGTTGCGGTAATTTATTCGGGTGAAATCAGGGCGGGTGCAAGGCGGCCCAATTCGCCGCTTCGAATGGCTTCCATGATGTGCTGGTCGCCCTCCAAAAGCCGGAGCGCAACCCAGTTCAGGTTGGGCAGGCCGGGAAACTGGACGGCGAGTTTTTGCGCAAGCGTTTCCACCGCGTGATTCAACTGAGCGGAGCGGCTTTTTATGCGGTGGGGCTTGCAGACAAACTGCCCGTTTGCTACCTCCGCAATTGCAGCGAGCAATTCGGGCATGCCTTCCTTTTGTCGCGCGGACGCGGGAATGACCGGAATACCCAGTTCGCGTGACAAGGCCCGGATGTCCACCTCGGTGCGGTTGCGCTTAGCCTCATCCATCAGGTTGACGCACAGGACGGCGCGCTCGGTGATTTCCAGCACTTGCAACACCAGATTGAGGTTCCGCTCCAGCCGGGTGGCGTCGGCCACGATCACCGTCACATCCGGCCGGCCAAACAGGATAAAATTGCGTGCGACTTCCTCGTCGGTGCTGGTGGACAATAGCGAGTACGTGCCTGGCAGATCCACCATTTTGTACCGTTTGTCGGCGTAAGAAAAACCGCCTTCCGCGCGGGTGACGGTTTTACCCGGCCAGTTTCCCGTGTGCTGGCGCAGTCCGGTGAGGTTGTTGAATACGGTGCTTTTACCCGTATTGGGATTGCCGGCCAAGGCCACAACGAAATCCACCCGATCCATGGCGATGCCGAGGCGGATCAGGTTTTCGCGGTGGTGTACCGGGCAGGTTTCACAGTTATGTTGGTTGCTCATACAGCAGTAGCAGTCTTTGTTAGTAACTGGTTAGCAGGATCGCTGTCTGGCCCCAAAAGTCCCATTTTCCGCCATACTTTGCGATTTTTTTTGACCATAGCGCTGCTATGGCCTGCAAAAAATCGCTTCGTCTGGCGAAAAACGGATCCTTTTTTGGCTCAG
>JBEIDF010000336.1:0-2591 GCA_040383605.1 Lewinellaceae bacterium | reverse complement strand
TCGCTAATATGAAAGTCTTTTTCAGCCATACTTCGTTCCTTTTTTTCGCCGTAATTAGTCCCATTACGACTGCAAAAAGCGCCTTGTCTGGCTAAAAAATCCTTTTCATATTAGCAGAGAATATAATTTTAGACACGCTCTAAGTAAAAAGGATATCGCCGCCTTCGGCTGCAAAAAAAAAGGGTTGCGTAAGCGTCTCCGGGCACTTACGCAACCTGTTTTTTACAGATAAAAATAATATCTGCACCAACTCGCATCATCAGACCCACCAAAAGAATAGGGAAATAGCTAAATTTTGTGGAAATGTAAACAACTCGGCCAGAAAATCGTTATATTAGTGTCTTGACCTGATCGCAGTATCATTCATCGAGGGCAAAAATACGCCCATCTAATCATTTCCCTTTTTCTCATAATTTACATCAACCACTCGCCATGGCAGACCTCATGCTGAACGGCCACCACGCGCCGTATAGCGAAACAGACGATTTAGGAGATGCGCATTTGTCATCGGCCATAGAAACTCCGATACACGACCACGCATTCGATCTTCCCGACTCGGAAAAAATTGATCGAATCGCGGAGCATTTCAGCGAAATCATGGATATTCTCGGCCTGGATCTTACCGACGACAGCCTGCGCGGCACGCCCCGCCGGGTAGCCAAAATGTATGTGCAGGAAATATTCAAGGGCCTAAACCCCGCCAATAAGCCGGAAATCACGACTTTCGATAACAAGTATCAGTATCGCCGACTGGTCATTGAGCGCAATATTCCGCTCCAAAGTACCTGCGAACACCACTTCCAGCCGATCTTCGGCGTGGCGCACGTAGCGTATATTCCCAATGGCCGGGTCATCGGACTGTCCAAACTAAACCGTATCGTGGATTTCTTCGCCCGCCGCCCTCAAGTGCAGGAAAGGCTCACCATGCAAATTGCCGAAGAACTCAAACAGGCGCTCGAAACGGAAGACGTGGCCGTATATATTGACGCACAACACATGTGCGTGCAGGCGCGCGGCGTAGAACACCACGGCGCCAGCACGATCACGGCGGAATATTCCGGAAAGTTTCTCAGCGAAGCGACAAAGCGGGAGTTCCTTATGGCGCTCAGTATGCCTATGCCGAAATAAAGCGGCTATTTACGGTCTTTCCAAGCCGGCCACGGCTTGCCGTCCCGACCGCCGGCCGGTCGCGGCGAAGCCCCGCAACCGTTGGTATTGTCCTGCACAATCACGTAGGTCTCTGCGCGCGTCCAGTTGCCCGACTGGTCGGAAGCCCATATTTCCACGGGCTGCGTGCCCAGTTCGGAGCAATCGAAACTCACCGTTGTTGCGCTGGGCGGCACAGGCGACCCGTTGCTCTTCCGAATGCGAAAGTTGGATACGGCGCCGCAGTTATCGCTAACCTTGCTTAGAAACGCCTGCACAGGCACCTCCCGGGTTCCCGGCGTTTGGATATTGACAGCCAAGCCATTGTACAGCGCGACGGCAGGCGGTATTAAATCCGGCGCGCAACCTTTTTGAATGGTGTTGACGCAGTAATCGGTGACGTTTTCCTGGCCGATGCAGTAAGACTGCGTCCAGCCGTAGTTCCCGGCTTTATCCTTCATCCACAGTTCCACCAGGCTGACACCAAAATCAAAATCGCACTCAAAATCAAGTGAGGCCTGTGCCGGCGGCAGGCCGGTGCTCTCCACGGATTTCACGGTACGCGGCCGCGCGCCCGCCGCCGGATCGCAGTTGTCGCTGAAGCGGCGCAGGAATTGCGCGGACACGACCTGGATTTCCGCGCTGCCGGCGCCGTTGGGGATAAACGCGGCGCTCAGGCCGTTGTACATCACAATGGTGGGCGGCACAACATCCGGATCGCAACCCATCGGCCGGGGCGGTTGCGATTCCCAATTGTCGTTGTCCTGCACAATCACATACGTCTCCGTAAAATCGGTATTTCCCTCCGAATCCACCGCCCATATGCGGACGATTTGTGTGCCGAGTTCGGTTAAATTGAAAAACACCGACGTGGCGGCGCCGGGCGCCGACTGCCCGTTTTTGGTGATCGTGATGGTGAGCGGAAGGTTGTTGCAGGGGCTTTTCGCATCCAAAAGAAAATCCGATACGCGCATTTCTACGCCCGGCTGATCGCTCAGGCCGTCGCCGTTCGTATCAGCAGGGCCGATATTGACGGCCAGACCGTTTAAGGTCGTGATTTCCGGCTTGCAAAATTGGGCGCCGGCCCGAGGCACAGCGGCCGTAAAAAAGAGGAGGTATAAAATTGTATTGCGCATAAACTGTGGGTTTTGGTGAACGTGACAGATAATCGGCTGAAATGCAAGCCTTTGCATACATAGACTGCAAAGGTACCGCCTTGGAGGCTGTGCTGCGAAAAAATCGCTGCGACCTTCGTCATCCAACTCGGTGAGATGTATCGCTGCTAAGAGAATATGTCTAAAATTATAGTAACTGGTTAGCAGGTCGCGTCTGAGCCAAAAAAGGATCCATTTTTCGCCAGACGAAGCGATTTTTTGCAGGCCATAGCAGCGCTATGGTCAAAAAAAATCGCGAAGTATGGCGGAAAATGGGACTTTTTGGGCCAG
>JBEIDF010000335.1:0-2598 GCA_040383605.1 Lewinellaceae bacterium | reverse complement strand
TAATTTCTTAAGCTTCTTACCAATGAAAAAATTATTAAAGTCCGCACCCGTCTTGTGGATCACCCTGACAACCGTCACGCTTACGTTTTTCACTTCTTTAATGTTTAATGCATGCCGGCCCGATACGGAGGAGATCGCGGCGAGCAATTCCAAAGGTGAATGGAGCGCGACAGCGCGTTCGAGTTGCAGTTCGGGTTATTGTGAGTTTACGATTGTTGCCGGAAATAACTGTACTGTAGAGGTTTGCGGTGATATTACCTCCTCTACTAGCGGGTGCAACTTCGGCTGCAACACCCTGGGCGATGACCGGACGGATACGTTTATTTTGTCATCAACAGATCAGGTTAATTTGTGTGTGGATGTTGATGGTTCTATTTGTCTTCGGAACCCCTCATCAGCGACCACAAGCGCTATGCTGCAGGTCTATTTTGAAGGTACTTCCACACCAGTGAACGTTACGATTCCTCCGGGTGAAGTGCGGTGTTTCCATACCAATTCCTCGTGCGCAACCATTGGCGGTTGCTAGATACTACCTCGATTGTCCCATGCCGGTGTACTCGGGTGCAGGTATTTCGGCATGGGACTTTCCACTCGAGGTATTTTCATAAAACTAGTCTCGTAGCGAGGCTGCGCAGGTTAGGCACTTCATCTCAAAAGAGCCTGTCTGCCGAGCCTTCAAATTAGAAAGCAGATGAATCTACGCTTACCGCTGCTGTTAGCCGTTGCGCTGGGCACACATAAGGCGGCTACCCAGTGCCCGCCGCTGGCGCCGATACAGGGCGCCGCTTCACCCTCGCGGTGCGGCGGCCCTGTTCCTAATTATCAATTTCATGTCTACAGTATCCCAAACGCTGCCGCTGCAGGCTTGGTATGGACGCTCAACCCGGCCATTGGACAATTCGTGGCGTCTGTTAATACCGGGCCGGATGTGACAGTCAACTTTGATAACCCCGGACCAACTCAATTGTGCGCCACACCTACGAACCCCTGTTATGATCCCACCCCGGTCTGTATAGACTTAGATGTGCGAGATTATCCATACGTCAATATTCCAACGATACAGCGGGTTTGCCATGGGGAGCAGGTGTACCATGAATTTACGGGAGATGCTGCTTATTACACTTGGCGTGTAACTTTTGGTGTGGATATTGGTCAACCGCCCGGACAAAACGGACTGCAACATGGTACGGTGGATTTCATTGCTAAAAATACAGGGAACAGCGTTATTAATGCTGAAATCGTAATTGGGGGGTGGCATGATCCCGCTTGTTATGGTTTTCCTGAATTGTGGCGCCTCGATGTCTACCCCCGCCCTACCATCACCACTCCCCCGGATATCACCGTATGTGGGGGCAGCCCGGTGGCCGCGGCGTTCACAGGGAATGCGGAGGCCTTCAACTGGACGAACGACAACCCCGCCATCGGCCTTCCGGCCGCGGGCACGGGGAATATCGCCTTCACGTCCGTCACATCGCCCCAGACGGACACGGCCCAGATCACCGTCACGCCCGCCAAAGCCGCCTGCGACGGCGATCCGGTTACGTTCACTATTACGGTGCAGGGCTCGAATGTGGATCCCCCGCCGGATATTACCGTCTGCGACGGCGACGCGGTAAGTATTCCCTTCAGCGGCAATGCCGCAGAATACGACTGGACGAGTTCGAACCCGGCTATCGGTCTGGACGCCGCCGGCTCGGGCGCCATCGCCTTCACGGCGCAGGGCGGGAGCAGTCCGCTGAGCTCGGTGGTGACGGTCACGCCCCAGCCCTGCCCCTTCGCTTCGCGCAGTTTCACCATCACAGTGCGACCGAAAGCGGCCGCCCTGCCGCTGCCGGATACCGTCCTCTGTATCGGCGATTCGCTGAGCCTGCCCCTGCTCGGCGCTACGCCGGGAACCACCTTCGAGTGGACAAATACCAATCCGGCGATCGGGCTGGACACGGCGGGCAACGTGCCCTATATTCGGTTTACGGCAGCGGCGGTGGATAGTTTTGCAACCGGCCTGATCACCGTCATCCCCACCCGCCAGGGCTGCGTGGGACAGCCGATGCGCTTCCGCATCACGGTGCGCAAATGCTGCGTCACCGCCGCGGGTACGCTGGATACAGCAGCGCGGGTGGTGTGCGGCCCCAACCAACTGATCGCGCTCACCCTGCCCGGCAACCATACCCTGGGCCCCGAGGACAGCCTGCGCTTTATCCTGTATTCCAATCCGGCCAACCCGCTGGGCAGCATCGTGCAGTACACCGATACGCTGCTTTTCGCCTTTCTGCCCGATTCCATGCAGCTGGACAGCGCCTACTACGTGGGCGTGCTGGCCGGCCCCCTTCTGCCGGGCGACAGTCTGCGGCTGGACACCGCCGCCAATTGCTTTTCGCTCTACCGCGGCCCGCTCCTGCGCTGGCTGCGCCCGCCTTCCATGGCGCTGGGCGCCGCGCCCCCGGAGGCGATCTGCAAGGCCGGCTGCGCCAACCTGCTGTTTGAATTTACCGGCACGCCGCCCTTCGAGTTCGTCTGGGAAGTCTGGCACAACGGACAAGCGCTGATCAGCCGGCAGGAAATTTCGGCGGGCTACCAGCGCCTCGTATCGGTCTGCCC
>JBEIDF010000334.1:0-2613 GCA_040383605.1 Lewinellaceae bacterium | reverse complement strand
GTCTGGCCTAAAAAGTCCCATTTTCCGCCATACTTTGCGATTTTTTTTGACCATAGCGCTGCTATGGCCTGCAAAAAATCGCTTCGTCTGGCGAAAAATGGATCCTTTTTTGGCTCAGACGCGACCTGCTAACCAGTTACGGCAAAATAATTTTCCTCATTTTCGCTTCGTATCTAAACAAAACCTACTTTTGTGCTGTTTGGATTTTGTCTAAATAAAAAGCTGCTGCTGAAGCAAGAACTATGCAACGCCGATATCGCACCATCCCGGATCTCCACCTGCACGAAAGTGCGCGCGCCATCGCCTTCAATAATCCCGCCCTGGCCGGAAAACTCACCGCCATGGGCCTGCTGCCAGGTTCCATGGTAGAAATGGTGCGCACGGCGCCCTTCGGACAGGCCTATTACATTAAGGCGGATGGCGTTCGGATGGCCCTGCGCCAAGAGGAGGCGGCCGGCGTCCTCCTGGAAGTGTAATCTATTCCTCATTCGCCACCTCCGGAAAAATGAGCGCGCACCACACTCTGCGGGTCGCCCTAGTAGGTAACCCGAACAGCGGCAAGTCCACCATCTTCAACCAACTCACGGGATTGCGGCAAAAAACCGGCAATTTCCCCGGCGTCACCGTAGATATCAAGGCAGGCAACCTGCGACTCCCCGACGGGCGCGAGGCCGAACTGCTCGACCTGCCCGGCACCTACAGCCTCCATCCCACCGCCTCCGACGAACGGATCGTCACCGCCATATTCGCCAACCCGGCCGATCACTTCTATCCGGACGTGGCGGTGTACGTCGCCGATGCAACCAACCTCGAAAAACACCTGCTGCTGCTCACGCAACTCATGGACTTGGGCCTGCCCGTAGTCGTGGCCCTGAACATGACGGATACGGTGCAGGAAATGGGGATGCAACTCAACGCCCCGGCGCTCGCCGCGGAAATCAACGCCCCGGTTGTCTGCGTCAGCGGCCGCACCGGCGATAATATGCCGCTGCTGATCGAAGAAATTATGCGGACGGCCAACAAAAAGAACGCGCCAACGCCCGCCAAACCCTTCTACCGATTCCGGGAGATCGAAACCCAGGTGGCCGAGGCAATCAGCCTCAACCTCCGCGTGGACAATCCGTACCGCGCCCTGCTCATCGGCCACCACTTTGAATGGCTGCCTTTTCTGGGGGAGGAGGAAAAAGCCACCCTGCGCGCGATCATCCAAACCAAATCTTTTATCCCGTTGCGCGCGCAGGTGGACGAGACGCTCGACCGCTACGATCGTTTCCCGCCACTGGTGGAAAAAACAGTCAAAAAACCGCAAAGCGCGCCGGAAAATACCACGGATCGAATAGACGCCGTTCTCACGCACCGAATTTGGGGGCCTATTCTTTTCGCCGCGGTCATGCTGATGGTCTTTCAGTCTATTTTCGACTGGAGCAGTATTCCCATGGATTATATTGAGGCGGTTTTCACCGATCTCAACGGCTGGCTCGGCGAGCGGCTGCCGGCGCACTGGCTCAGCAGCCTGCTCACCGACGGCATTATGGCGGGCCTCAGCGGGGTGCTGGTGTTTGTCCCGCAAATTGCGCTCTTGTTTTTCCTGATTACCCTCCTGGAAGAGGTGGGTTATATGGCGCGGGTGGTCTTTATGTTCGACCGGATCATGCGCCGCTTTGGCATGAACGGGCGCAGTATTGTGGCGCTCATCAGCGGCGGCGCCTGCGCCGTGCCGGCCATTATGAGCAGCCGAACAATCGGCAACTGGCAGGAACGCCTCATTACCACCATGGTGACGCCTTTTATCAGCTGTAGCGCCCGCCTGCCGGTCTATGCTGTGCTGATCGCCCTGGCCGTGCCCTCCAAACGCATCGCCGGCGTGCTCAACCTGCAAAGCCTGACCTTCGGGGGGATGTATCTGCTCGGCATCACAGCGGCGCTGGCCTCGGGCTGGGCCATGAAAAAATGGCTGCGCACGCGGGAGGCTTCCTATCTCGCCATCGAACTGCCGGTATATCGTATGCCGCACTGGAAAAATGTGTGGCTGACCGTCTGGGAAAAGGTCTCAGCGTTCGTCTGGGGCGCCGGAAAAATCATCCTGCTGATCTCGGTTGTCCTCTGGGCCTTGGCCAGTTTCGGTCCAGGTGACGCCATGGATCGGGCAGCGATGGCTGCCCAAACGACCGCCGCCGCGAAAAATCTCGATGAAACTGCCGCCGCCGATCTGATCGCAGCCAAAAAACTCGAGGCCTCCTGGGCCGGCGTGCTGGGAAAAGCCATCGAACCGGCAATCCGCCCCCTGGGCTACGACTGGAAAATCGGGATCGCACTCATCACCTCCTTCGCTGCGCGGGAAGTATTCGTGGGCACCATGTCCACCATCTACAGCATCGGCAGCGCGAACGATGAACTCGCGCTGCGCCAAAAAATGAAGGCGGCCCGCTTCGATGACACTGGCCTGCCAGTGTACTCGCTTGCCACGGCGCTGTCGCTGCTGGTGTTTTATGCCCTGGCGATGCAATGTATGAGCACGCTGGCGGTGGTGAAAAGAGAAACCGGCAGTTGGAAATGGGCGCTGTTACAATTTGTATTTATGAGTTTGCTCGCCTACACCGGCGCCTGGCTGGC
>JBEIDF010000333.1:0-2621 GCA_040383605.1 Lewinellaceae bacterium | reverse complement strand
GATCACCGCCGATGTGGGCGCTGCGAAGGACATGACGGTCGCGCTCGATAAAAACAAAGAGGTGTTCGATTTCCTCTCTACGGTCAGCCAAAAATACGGCATCGGATTCTGGAAGCCAGGCGCCGGGATTATCCACCAGATTGTACTCGAAAATTACGCCTTTCCGGGCGGTATGATGATCGGCACCGACTCCCACACGGTGAACGCCGGCGGTCTCGGCATGGTGGCGATCGGCGTCGGCGGCGCCGATGCGGTGGACGCGATGAGCGGCATGGGCTGGGAACTTCAAATGCCCAAACTGATCGGCGTGAAGCTCACCGGCAAACTGCGCGGCTGGGCCTCTCCCAAAGATGTGATCCTCAAAGTAGCCGGTATCCTCACCGTGAAAGGCGGCACCGGCGCGATTGTGGAGTATTTCGGTCCGGGCGCTCAAAGTATCAGCGCCACGGGAAAAGGCACCATCTGCAATATGGGTGCGGAAATCGGCGCCACGACCTCCACGTTCGGGTACGACAAAAGCATGTTCCGCTACCTCAAAGCCACCGGTCGCAACAAAGTGGCCCTGCTGTGCAATAAGGTCGCACCCTACCTCAACGGCGACCCGGAGTGTTACGCCAATCCGGAGCAGTACTTTGATCAGGTGATCGAAATTGACCTGTCCAAACTCGAGCCGCACATCAACGGCCCCTTCACGCCGGATCTCGCCTGGCCGCTATCGAAGTTCGCCGCCGCCGTCAAGAAACACAACTATCCGGTCAAACTGGAAGTTGGCCTCATTGGCTCCTGCACCAATTCGTCGTACGAAGACCTCACCCGCGCGGCCTCGATTGCCCGCCAGGCGAAAGAAAAGAACCTGGAAGTACTGTCGGAATTCACCATCACCCCCGGTTCCGAGCAAATCCGCTTTACCGCCGAGCGCGACGGCATCCTCCGCGATTTCTCCGAAATCGGCGGCCTGGTGCTCGCCAATGCCTGCGGCCCCTGCATTGGGCAGTGGAGCCGGCACATGGACGATCTGAAGCGCCCCAACTCGATCATGACCTCGTTCAACCGCAACTTCACCGGCCGGAACGACGGCAACCCGAACACGCACGCGTTCGTCGCTTCCCCGGAAATCGTGACGGCCTTCGCCATTGCCGGCGATCTGCGCTTCAACCCGAAAAAAGGCACGCTGGTCAATAAAAAAGGCGAAACGGTGAAACTCGACCCGCCGAAAGGGATCGAACTGCCGAAAGCTGGCTTTGCGGTGGAAGACGCCGGCTATGTCGCCCCGGCAAAAGGCGGCGTGAAAGTGGCGGTGGACAAAAAATCGGATCGCCTCCAGTTGCTCAAGCCGTTCACGCCCATCACCAACGCCGAGCTGCAGGATATGCGGGTGCTGATCAAAGCCAAAGGCAAGTGCACCACCGACCATATTTCGATGGCCGGCCCTTGGCTCAAATACCGCGGCCACCTCGAGAATATCTCCAACAATTGCTACATCGGCGCAACCAACTTCTTCAACGACGAGCGCAACAAGGTGTATAATGTAGATAAAGGCGAGTACCTGGAAGTGCCTGCTTCGGCGCGCCATTACCAGAAAAAAGGCATTGGCACGATCATCTTCGGCGAAGAAAACCTCGGCGAAGGCTCCAGCCGCGAGCACGCCGCCATGGAACCCCGTTTCCTCGGCGTCAAGGCCGTGGTGGTGAAATCGTTCGCCCGCATCCACCAGACCAACCTGAAAAAACAGGGCATGCTGGCCCTCACGTTTGTCAATCCGGCCGATTACGACAAGGTGCGTCAGGACGACAAAGTGAGCATCCTCGGATTCGAGCAGTTTGCGCCCGGCAAGCCGCTGAAAATCCGTCTCGACCACGCCGACGGCAGTTCGGAAACGTTTGAGGTGGCGCATTCGTACAACGAACAGCAAATTGACTGGGTGCGCGCCGGCAGCGCCCTGAATAAGATCCGCCAGGAAATGGGCTTGAAATAATGGATAACGGAGGATTTTCCGCCGGACAGAAAATGGCGCACAACGCGCCATTTTTTGTCTGCGGGCGCGTCAAGCAAACGATTATACGACAGTAAAAAGCAATTCAATTATGAAAAAAACACTGTACGCCCTAGCGCCGGCCCTGCTCGCGCTGTTCCTCGCCTGCAACCAGTCCAAACAGGAAGCCAGTACCGCCGCCGCGCCCGCGCCAGACAGCCCGGTGCTGCTCGATACCTTCGCCGATCTGCAAATCCTGCGCTATGAATTGCCGGGCTGGGATGAGCTCAGCCTGCGCCAAAAAACACTTATTTACTACCTCTCCGAGGCGGCGCTCAGCGGTCGGGATATTATTTACGACCAGCACTGCCAGTACAATGTGCCCATTCGCAAGACCATTGAGGCCATTCACCAAACCTATAAGGGCGACCGGAATACAGCCGACTGGAAGTCGTTCGAACTGTACAGCAAACGCGTGTGGTTTAGCAACGGGATTCACCACCACTATAACGAAGCCAAGCTCCAGCCCGGTTTTTCCAAAGACTATTTCCGCCAGCTGGTGGAAAACAGCGATCCGGCCGCTCTGCCGCTGACCGCCAACCAGGACGCCACCTTCCTCCTGGCGCGCCTTATCCCGGTCATTTTTGAT
>JBEIDF010000332.1:0-2624 GCA_040383605.1 Lewinellaceae bacterium | reverse complement strand
TCTGAGCCAAAAAAGGATCCATTTTTCGCCAGACGAAGCGATTTTTTGCAGGCCATAGCAGCGCTATGGTCAAAAAAAATCGCAAAGTATGGCGGAAAATGGGACTTTTTAGGCCAGACAGCGATCCTGCTAACCAGTTACCATTTAACAGTGATGAAATATTGTCTCAACTTCATAACGCAAGGGTAGCAACTCGGCGGTTAACCGGGGAATGATCTGGATCAGCTGTTGCCCTGACTTGCGTTCTGATCCGCTTTTTTCTACATTTTCGCGTGGTTTTCCAGGTTTTTTTGCCATCGCCAGGCGTCCTGCAGCGCCTCGGCGATCCCGCGCCGGGCCTTCCAGCCCATCCGCTGCGCCGCGCGGCCGGGGTCGGCGAAGATCGCAGGCACATCGCCCGGACGGCGTGGGCCGATCGCGTACCGAAGCGGCACGCCAGCGGCGGCTTCAAACGCCCGAATGATTTCCAACACAGACACACCGGCGCCCGTACCCACATTCAGGGCCTCGAAATGGGCGCCTTCTGGACGGTCTTCCAGCAGTTGCAGTGCGCGCACGTGGGCCTCCGCGAGGTCCATGACGTGGATGTAGTCGCGGATGCAGGTGCCGTCCGGCGTGTCGTAATCGTCGCCGAAGACGACCAGTTTGGGCCGGATTCCCGCCGCCGTTTGCGTAACGAAGGGCACCAGATTATTCGGCGTGCCGAGGGGGAGTTCGCCGATTCGTCCAGACGGGTGGGCGCCGATGGGGTTGAAATAGCGCAATGCGATCACCTGCAGGGGTAGGCCGGCGGCGCAGGCGTCGCGCAGGATTTCTTCGCCGATTTGCTTGGTGTTTCCGTACACCGAAGCCGGCGGCTGGATGGGCGCGTCTTCCGACACCGGCAGCCGGTCGGGCGTGCCGTAAACGGTGCAGGAGGAGGAAAAAATCAGCCGTTGGACGCCCGTTTCCTGCATGATTTCCAGCAGTACGAGCAGAGACAACAAGTTGTTGTGGTAGTAGCGCAAAGGCTGCGCCATAGATTCCCCGACCGCCTTGTAGGCGGCGAAATGAATCACGCCTGCGGGTTTTTCCTGCTTAAAAATCCGGCGCATCGCCTCCGCATCGCAGCAATCGGCCGTATAACAGACTGGCGCAAATCCGAGAATATCCGCCAGCCCGTCGAGTACCCGGCGGTTGGAGTTGGAAAAATCATCCACGATCACCGGTCGGAAACCCGCTTCCGCCAGTGCCGCCACCGTGTGGCTTCCGATATAACCGGCGCCGCCGGTGACGATAATACTATTCATACGCGAGGACTCCTTCGGATAATTGGACGGTGTGCGTTTTGAGTTCCCGGTCGAAAGCCTTCCGGTAAGCGAGCCCGAGTTTGTGGATACAATCTCCGACGGCTTCGGTTTGGATCAGGTTCAGGGTACAGCCACCAAATCCGGCGCCCATCATCCGCGCGCCGGCGACCTCGGGCATATCCAGCGTTTGTGCCACCAGAAAATCGAGTTCCGGACAGCTCACGGCGTACAAATCCCGCAGACCCGCATGCGATTCGTACAGGCGCGCGCCCAGCGCCCGCCAGTCGCCCGTTTCCAGGTCGGCGCAGGCCATTTCGACCCGGGCGATTTCCTCGGCGACATACAGGCAGCGTTGGTACACGGGGTCGGGGAGCAGTTCTCGTTCGGCCCGGATCAACTCCGGGGGGGTATCGCGCAGGCTTTCGATCCTTGGAAAGTATTCTTGTAACAGCGCGACGCCTGTTTCGCATTCTGCCCGGCGTTTGTTGTAGGCGGAGTCGCCGAGTCGGCGGCGCACGCCCGTATCGCAGAGCACGAGCGCGTAATCCTGCGTTTCGAAGGGGTAGTAGTCGAATTCCAGCGAACGGCAGTCGAGGCAGATCGCGCGATCGGCACGGCCCATGACGGCGGCGAACATATCCATGATGCCGCACTGCGTGCCGACGAAGTTGTTTTCTGCCTGCCGGGCGATTTTGATGACGTCCTGCTTGAAGAGTCCGAGGTGAAAAAGTTGATTCAGGGCGTATAAAAAGCCCGTCTCCAAAGCGGCGGAGGAGGACAGTCCGGCGCCGGGCGGGAGATCGCCGCCAAACACCACTTCCACGCCCCCGGGCCGGTGGCCCTTGCGGAGCAGTTCGCTCAGCGTCCCCAGCAGGTAATCCGGCCAGCCCGCATCGCTGGGCGCCAGTTGGCGGAGATCGCCGCGGTACTGCGCGTCCAGGTCGAGGGCTAAAAAATCCAGTTGGGTATCTTCCCGGGGCGATACGGCGAAATACACCGCTTTGTCAATGGCGGCGGGCAAAACGAGGCCTGCATTATAATCGGTGTGTTCCCCGATCAGGTTGATCCTGCCGGGGGCCCGCACCACCAGTTCCGGCGCGTGGCCAAAATGGCGCTTGAAACGTTCAATGACAATATCTGGGTACACTTGGCGACAAAGATAGTAGTTGGAAGCGGGGAATGCAAAGGGCGGATCGGTAAAAAACGCGAATTTTTTTATGTAGAAAGAACGGACACAGGCTGCGTCAAACACCCCTAAGTCAGCCTTCCGTCTCCCAATCCCGTTTAAACCCATTTAAAAAATCCTTCACCGGCATCCGGCGTTTTCCTTCCAGT
>JBEIDF010000331.1:0-2631 GCA_040383605.1 Lewinellaceae bacterium | reverse complement strand
GCAAACCGGAGGCGGGCGCCAAACTGGGCAGTCAGGGCATGCTGTTGGTACAGAAAAACGACAACACTTTTGAGCTGGCGCCGCACGACTGCAAACTGCAGGGCGTGACCCGCGCACTGGCGGTTACAGGCAATCGGCTCTGGGTAGGAAAAAACAACGGCAGGCTGGAAGTGCTGTCGTTTTAATCGTAAGCATAAAATGTAACTGGTTAGCAGGATAGCAGTCTGGACCAAAAAGTCCCATTTTCAGCCATACTACGCAATTTTTTTTGACCATAGCGCTGCTATGGCCTGCAAAAAATCGCTTCGTCTGGCGAAAAATGGATCCTTTTTTGGCTCATACGCAACCTGCTAACCAGTTACTCTAAAATTATATTCTCTGCTAATATGAAAAGGATTTTTTAGTCAGACAAGGCGCTTTTTGCAGGCGTAATGGGACTAATTACGGCGAAAAAAAGGAACGAAGGTTGGCTGAAAAAGACTTTCATATTAGCGAGAAATGTAATTTTATACATGCGCTCTAAGGATCATTCGCGAAGGAATTCCAATTCCTTGTGCCGATCCAATCTGGCAATTGGCGAGGGCTCCCCGGGCTGCTTGTCTTCCCGTCGGTGCTTGACCACATAATCCACTGCGCCCAGAATCTCGCTGCTGATCATGCCAAAAGTGGCAGGATACGGCGCGCCCCAAGTACAAGCAGCCGTACTGAGCAGCGGTCGGCCGAGCGATTGAATCAGGCGTTGGCAGAACTGGTCGGAGGCGATCCGAAACGCCGCCGAGCCGTCGGCCGCTTTGACCGTATCCGGCAGCCCAACCGGCCGCTCGTACACAATCGTTAGCGGGCGCTCGTGGAAACCTAAAAGCGTCTCAATCCGTGGATGTACTTGCGCGACATACTGTTTCAGCATTTCGAGGTCCGACACCAACAGGATATACCCGTTTCCCGGCGCGCCTCCTTTGATCTCCGACACCCGCGCGACGGCTGCCGCGTTGAGCGCATCGCAACCAACGCCCCAGATCGTGTCTGTGGGATAACAAATAACGCCGCCTTTCTCCAGAAGCGCCGTGATTTCAGAAATATCGTCTCGTAGCAGGAACATGTGGCCAACAAATGACTTTAAAATACGTTTAAAAATGCTTGAAGCAGTTGCAAAAGTGCGACTTTTGCAACAAACATAAGAAGCGCTGGTTGGAGATTTTATTTTAGGCTAAAAATGATTCGTTTGGAGCCGAAAAAAGCCTCGCCAACGCAGGTCCTAACAACCAAACCTGGTAATCCACTCAACGCTGAATAGATGAAATTTCGTACCCAAGGGCTTGTTTTTGCCCTCTTATTTTTCTTCTTTATGCCGCTCGCGGTCTCGGCCATGCACATCATCGGCGGCGAGATTACCTATGAGTGCCTGGGCGATGTCGGCCCGAGCGCCAAACGATACCGGTTTACCATGAAAATTTACCGCGACTGCAACAGCGGCGGGGCGCCCTTTGATAATCCGGCGAATATTGCGATTTACCGGGGTTCCTACAATTCCAACTCGCTGTTTGCAACCTTCACGGTAGGCGTTTTGAAGACCGAACCAATTCCTGCGGATACGCCGCAGTGCGTAGCGAGTTTTCCAAATGAATGTGTCGAGAGTGCAACGTACAGTTTTTTGGATACCCTTCCGATTTCTGCGACGGAGAGTTACTTCATCGTGTACCAGCGTTGCTGCAGGAACACATCCATTTCCAATATTCTAACTCCCGGAGATATCGGAGCAACGTACTTCATGGAACTGACGCCGGAGGCCCAGCAGGTGTGTAACAACAGTCCGGTATTCAACGATTTTCCGCCCATTGTCATTTGCAACCGGCTCCCGCTCAATTTTGATCACTCCGCGACAGATCCGGAGGGCGATCAGTTGGTGTACCGCCTGTGCAGTCCTTTCAATGGCGGCGGCCCGGCGTTGTCGCCCCAATCCCTACTATTTTCTTGCCTGGGCGCCGTGCCCACGCCACCCTGTGCGCCGCCCTTCACACCCGTGCCATTTATTGCACCCAACTTCACGCCCAGCGCGCCGATGGGCGGTAATCCGGTGATTGACATCAATTCGGCGACCGGCCTGATCACCGGGACGCCGGTGCTGCTTGGACAGTTTGTTGTAGGCGTTTGTGTGGAGGAATACCGGAACGGTCAGCTGCTGTCTGTAGTTCGCCGCGATTTTCAATTCAATGTCGCGGATTGCAACCCCACGGTGATTGCC
Source organism: Lewinellaceae bacterium (assembly GCA_040383605.1). Taxonomy (GTDB): domain Bacteria; phylum Bacteroidota; class Bacteroidia; order Chitinophagales; family Saprospiraceae; genus M3007. Next base: position 389 of record JBEIDF010000331.1, on the reverse strand, counting down.
AACGTTGCCGCGGACACGATCGTCGGCCCCCAACAATTTGTAATCAGCTCCTGCGGGCAAAATACCATTGCCTTTCAGAACCTTAGCGTGCAACCCCAATTCATAGACGGTTTCCGATGGAGTTTCGACTTCGACGGCGTGCCGTACAGCGATTCAACCAACTGGAACCCGGTGGTTACTTTTCCGGACACCGGATTTTACCAGGGTTTTTTATACCTGAACCCTGGCAAGCAATGTGGCGATACCGCCTTTATTTCGGTGAATATTTTCCCGGATATCACCGCCGATTTTGAATATGATTATGACACCTGTGTCGCAGGCCCCGTAGTATTTACAGATCTGTCTGAGGGCGACGGCGGCATCAACCGCTGGGACTGGCAGTTTGGCGT
>JBEIDF010000330.1:0-2650 GCA_040383605.1 Lewinellaceae bacterium | reverse complement strand
GCGCCAATTTTTAATAATTTATCGGTATTGGCCGTTCCATTTAAAGAACTCCACAACGTGAAATTAAACGAGTACTCCCCATCCGCCACCGGCGCGCCGGACGCGCTTTTCACGATCCCCTGAAATACGATCGTCGCATCCTGCGCCAACAGGGCATTTTGAAAAATAAAAATACCGAGCAGCAGCAGGTATTTCCCCGGAAAATCAAAGAACTGGATATGTTTCATATTATGAGTTTGTACGCCGGTTTGAGCAACTGGTATCCTTGTTTGAATTCCAATTCGCGCCGGCGGCGGCGCTTTGTATTGCGGTTACTTTGCACTTCAAAGATAGCGTCATGATCAGGAGAAAGTCACCATAACAAAAATGATACAATGCGGTGTAAAAATTACATGTAACTGATTTTCAATTTTTTATAAAAAATAAATCCATCGTCTGTAGCACTTTTGTAACACTTACACGCAAAGATTTTATCCGGCCCCGCTTCTGCAGGACGGTCATTCCGTTGAAAAAACCGGCACAAATCGGCGTGCAGTTGCGCAAAAGTGCGTACGCCGCGGCGTCCGTAAGACGCGCAACCTGGTCATACGCTACGCGATCTTAGAGAGCGTATGTCTAAGGTGGGTGCAAAAAGGATCAATATCAAACATGTCCGGGCTTCCTGAAGCAGCACGTATTACAAAGGCGCGCCTTGATCCAGACTAAAAATAATCTGTTCAAAGTCATCGCCCGCGCCCAGGCCCATTTTTTCCATGATCCGGTACTTCTTTACATAAATACTGCGGGGTTCGATATGGAGCAGCCGGGAAATCTCCTTGGTCATGAGATTCATTCGAATAAGCGAACAAAACTGCACATCAGCCGGCGAGAGTTTGGGATATTGCGTAACCAGCGCGGAAGTGAACCCAGGGTACACTTTACTGAAATGAGACATCAGCATTTCGATGCTTGCCTGTTCCTGCTTACTTTTTTCAAACTGCGCCACTATCTCTTCCCTTCGGCTTTGCTGCTGTTCCTGCACCAAGCGCGCGAGCTGCGCTTGCAATTGGCGGTTTTCAAACTCGATTTTGAGCCGGTTGCGCCAAACAATGAATTTTTCCTGCTTGACGTAATTGAAATAATAACTCAAATGGTGCTCCGGAATATTTAACTGCAATGCCAGACGCGAAAGCGTCCAATCTGCTTCCAAGTACAACGCTCGTTGGACACAGTCCTCGATGGCCGCCTCTATTTCCCGCAGATAATCCGCAGAAAAATATTGCGCATTGCGCGCGCCGGTAGCTTCTGACTCCGCCGCTTCCGATCCAGGAATTTCGGCTGTGTCCGCCACCGGTCGTTTTTTTCTAAAAAGCGCAGGCATGACAGGCAGACCGTACAATATGCCCGGAAAAGCGATCAGCGCGACATTCAGTCCAAAAAAACCAATCGCGGCAAGAACATGAAACGGACCGGTCAAAGCCAAAAATTCGCTTTTGGATGGCGCGTGAAACAAAACCCAGGAATAGACAATCCGCGTTATTACCAGCAGGGAAAACAACGAACAAAAGATTAACAACCAAGCGCGTATCAGGCGCCGATGTTCCCACCCCTGCAGCCGACCTGATAACCTACCCCAGTGTTGGTACAAAAGCCGCCACAGTAACAATGCGTAAATCGCTGCCTGGACAGCCTTCAACAGGTTGTTCTCCAGCGTCGAAAATAATTTGTTCGGCCGAATGCCCACCGCCCTGATCCAGTCGTCGCTCATAATCATCCGCGCCACCTCCCGCCGCTCTTCAATACCCGCCGAAAGAGTAAAAGGAAGAATCCCAGCCGATACAATGATCAAGGGCAGGAAATGAAGGATGTCCCGCCAATGAAACTGGTTTCTGTCCAAGAGCATTCCCCGCACATATAAATAGGCAAACGGGCCAATCAGGTAATACAGCGTCGGAAATCCGATCCCAAACACAGTCAACAACGCCTCGTTTTTTGAGTATGCGAAGATCACTTGCAGGTAAATATTAAAAGAAGAGAAAAACAGAAAGCCCGCCAAATAGCGGTTTATACCACGGTATCCGTCGTAAATCAATATCAACAGGGATAAAAACATCCCGGTGTAGGTCATGTATAAGACGAGGGAACTCAATGGCGGCGGTTTTACAACCGCAAAAGTAACTAAAAATTGGGGAATTTGGATTGGGGATTGCGGACTGCGGATTGCGGATTTAAAACGCCGACGGGTTATTCCCTCCAATCGCTGAAAGAAATAACCCGCCGGCGTTTTAAATCCGAAATCCGAATTCCCCAATCAATACCCGTTCATCTTCCGGGTCTGTGTTCCATGCTTCGTCGTCAGTTCAACCATCAACATACCCGGTACTGTTCGTTCATCCAGCCGGAACTCCACCGCCTGGTACCCGGCGGGATATTGCGCGGCGCGCTCGAAGAGCAACCGGCCGGTAATATCGAACACCCGCAAGCGAGCATGCATCGGCTCACCCAACACAAATCCGATTGTGGTCTGGCCCTGGAACGGATTGGGCTGGTTTTGGAGCAGCAGGACGGTCGGCCCGTCCGCATCGCTTTCGTCGGCGTCCCGCTGTGAGATGCCGGTCGGGCGCGCGCGCTGGAGGAATTGCAGTTCCACGTCCAGCGGCGACAGATCGGT
>JBEIDF010000329.1:0-2666 GCA_040383605.1 Lewinellaceae bacterium | reverse complement strand
ACGGTCACGGTCACCTATACCGTCACGGATGATGCAATGCCTGCCAACAGCACGACCTGCCAGGTGATCATCACGGTAAACGACGATGTTGCGCCCACGGTTACCTGCCCGGCTGCGACAACCACCATCTTTACAGACGCCGGCGCCAACTGCAGCATCACGATTCCGAATTATGTATCCGATCTATCGCCGACGGATAACTGCACGCTGGCCGGCGACCTGAACGAAAGTCAGTCTGTCCCCGCCGGCACGTTCAACGTCTCGGGTGACGGCGCGACGGTCACGGTCACCTACACGGTCACGGACGACGCCACGCCGGCGAATAGCGCCACCTGCCAGGTGGTGATCACGGTGAACGACAATGACGCACCGACCATCACCGGCGCGCTTACGCCCATTACGGTCGAGGGCTGCGCGATCGCCGCTGCACCGGCTGCTGTCACGACAGTAGCAGCCTTGAAGGCGCTGGCTGAAGACCTCGTCATTTCCGATAATTGTGCCAGCAGCGACGCCCTGGCAGTAGCCCACAGTGACGCAAATACCGGCGCCTGCCCCATCGTCATCACAAGAACCTACACGATCACAGACTCGAGGGGCAATACGGCTACAGTGGCGCACAGCATCAATGTCGATGATACTACGCCGCCCGCCATTGCCGGCGACCTAGACCCTGTGACCCTGACTTTGTGCAATGTATCGGACACCACCGGCCCGGCTGCGACCGTGGCAGCCTTGAAATCTTTGGATGCCGATGCCGACCTGAATATCTCCGATGCCTGCACGCCGGATGGCAGTTTGACGGTTACTTGCACCAGCACCATTACTGGCGTAAAACCAACTTTTACCCTCACGCGTACCTATTCAATCACCGATCTCTGCGGTAATACCACATTCTTGACCCACGTAATCCAGATAACCGTTACTTGCTTTACCATCAGCGGCAGGCTTTTGCATTCTAAAAGCCTGCCATCGCAGGTCGGCGTGGGTTCAGCCGATGTCCGCATGACGGGTAGTCAGGCCGGCGCGCTTACTTCCGGCGCCGATGGTCAATTTACATTCGGGATCAATACCAGCGGCTTTGTCTCGCACACCGTCACCATTCGGCCGCGAAAACTGAGCAGCAAGATGAATGGTGTTACGACCGCGGATGTGACGCGCCTTCAGCAACACATCGTAGGTATATTGCCCTTTACCGATCCTTTTGATCTGATCGCAGCAGACCTGAATCGCAGTAAAACGATCAACTCAACGGATGCCTCGATCCTTTCGCAAGCGCTGCGGAACAACCAGGCTGCACTCCTGCAGTTTGACTCCTCCTGGCGCTTTGTGGCCAGCAACCATACCTTCCCGGCGCCACCGTATTTCCCGACGCCTGCTGCGGGAAGTACATTCTGGAATATTCCACAGCATCGTTCCTATACAAACCTGACCCAAGACAGAGAAAACCAACATTTTATTGGCGTCAAACTCGGCGACTTGTCCGTAACGCATGCAAATCCAAACACGCGGCCCTCGGAGGCCGCCCCCTTCATGCTGATTGCCAACGATCGCGTACTGAAGGCGGGAGAAGAAACGACGGTTGCGGTTCGAGTGTTGAATTTCACCGATATTGCTGCTTTGCAGTTCGTTTTGGGTTTTGATAATTCCCGGTTGGAATTTATTAACCTGACTACCCCGGCTACTTCGCCGTTTGTACCGGAGCATTTTGGGCTCTATGACCTCGAAAACGGAGAAATCCGGGCAGTCTGGAGTGTTGTGCAAGGCCTGAATATCCAAGATGGCCATGTGTTGTTGAATATTACCTTCAGCGCGCTCGAGGACAACGTGCGTTTGAGCGAGGTGCTGAATTTGCTGGACGACGAGATGCTGCCGCGCGAGGCTTACAACACCGTCTTGTCGCCACGGCCCGTCGAGCTGCAGTTCCTCCAGCGCGTGCGCCCGACAACCGCCGCTTCGCAACGCGATGCGGACGAAAGCGATGCCGACGCGCCGACCGTCCTGCTGCTCCAAAACCAGCCCAATCCGTTCCACGATCATACCACAATCGGATTTGTCTTGGGTGAGCCGATGCACGCCCGCTTGCGCGTGTTCGACCTCACCGGCCGCCTGCTTTTCGAGCGGGCCGCGCAGTATCCCGCCGGCTACCAGGCGGTGGATTTCCGGTTGGATGAACGAAAAGTACCGGGCATATTGATGGTTGAACTGACGACAAAGCATGGAACGCAGACCCGGAAGATGAACGGATATTGATTGGGGAATTCGGATTGGGGATGCGGCTGCGCTGCGAAAAACACCCTTTTGGCCTTTATTTTAATCCTTTTCGTGTTTCGGAAGCACGAGATCAACGTGGGCTCGCGCTTTAATCCGTACAATTCTTGATCTTGTGGTAATCAATTTTCCACTTTTTTTATTGCGCCTGCGCAATATTAGGGGCGTTAAATGTGCAATGCACAGGTTCTTAGTTGGTTTTGTTCGGTGTATCACCGGGCAAGACCTATTTTTATTTTTCCTGACTTTAAGGCTTTTACCAAAGGAAACAATCCACCCTCGGACTGCGCCGGGGGCCGCCGGTGGCGTGCTATGCGCACGTACACCGGTTTTTTATTTCTGCAATCGGCTGGTCGTTGCATCGCAGCATAATCCGGCTATTTGCCGACTTGGCTATT
>JBEIDF010000328.1:0-2676 GCA_040383605.1 Lewinellaceae bacterium | reverse complement strand
TAGGTAACGATCGCATACACCTTCCAACCGTCTTTTTTGGCGCTTGCGGCCAGCGGGTTAATTTTTTCTTTGAATAATTGCGCGTATTCCGGCGCATCGGAGAGTTTGTACGCGACGATCATCATGCTGTAGCCGGGTTCGTTCAGCAGTTCCTCGGTCACTTCCGTATTGTTATTGTCTTCGATTGCAAAGTCGCTGACTTTGGTTTCTTTTACGATCACGCGTTGGCCGTCCTTTTCAATAAAAGGCTCCGTTTTAATTTGGTCTTTCACTTTCCATCCTTTGTCTTTGGGGTATTTTTCCATCAGTTCTTTGTAGCGCTCCATCGGAATCATGGCTTTTTCCACTTTGCCCGTTTGGGTGTTTTCCATTACCCAGCCAATGATTTCCACATTGCTGCGGGCTTCCTCCTCCAGGGCTTTCTGTTCGCGGATATTTGCGCCGACTTTGAAGGGCCGGAAATCCACCACGGGCAAATCCAGGTAGGTGTTTTGGACACAGAAAAGCAGTGCGCCGACGGTTGCCAGGCCGCTAAATACCGCGCGGCCGCGCTCGGTGAGCAGCTGGTGCATTTCCCGGCTGCGCAGCAAAAAATAGATCGCGGGGATCATCAGCCCGATATCTTTTAAAAACGAAATTTTAGGATCCAGTTTGATAAAATCGCCAAAGCAACCGCAGTCGGTCACGCGCATCTGGGTCGCGATGTAAGGCCCCCACTTAGAAAAATCAAAAAAGTTCGCTTCCATGGGGACGAAACCGGTCAGGTAGGTGAAACCGGTCAGCACGGTGAAAAATACCACGATCAGGAAAAACAGGATTGCGGTGACCCGTTTTGCGTATCCCAGCATCAGCATGACGCCCAGCGCGATTTCCAGCACGATCATGAAGATGGAGAAACCGGCGCTGTACTGTGCGAGATAGGGGAAAAGCGGCCCTAATCCGGAGAACGCGTTTTGCAGTCCCTCAAAAGTCGTTTCAAAAGCCGCAAAATAGTCCTCCATTTTATACGCCGTACCAATAGGGTCTATGGCTTTTACGATGCCGGAGAACACGAACCATACGCCGGTGAAATGCTGGAGGAAAGTCATCACCGGGTTATCCGTTTTTCCGGCCCACTTTGTGAGCGCGGCAAGCAGCAGCCCGATCAGGGCAAAAGAAATAAGCAGGGTAGGGAGCGAGGTCATAGTACAATCGTTTATTCAGTAAATGATGTATTTTCTTTCAATTTGATCAGCGCAAATACAGCGTAATTGATGATATCGCGGTAATTGGCTTGCGTACCTTCCGAAACGAGGGTTTTGCCGGCATTGTCTTCGATTTGTTTGATGCGGAGTAGTTTTTGCAGGATCAGATCTGTCATGCTGCTGACGCGCATTTGGCGCCAGGCTTCGTCGTAGTCGTGGTTCTTGTTTTGCAGCAGGCGGATATTTTCCGCGATTTGCTGGTCAAAAAGTGCGGCGGCCGCATCCGCATCGAGATACAGCGGCGTATCTGGCGGCAGTTCGAGTTGGATGAGTGCGATGACGCTGTAATTGACCAGTCCGACGAATTCGGACTCCACGCTGTCGGCTACTTTTTGCGCGCCTTTTTCTTCAATACTGCGGATACGCTGCGCTTTGATGAAGAGCTGATCGGTGAGGCTGCTTGGGCGCAGTACGCGCCAAGCGGTGCCGTAATCGGCGATTTTATTCAAAAAAAGCGCGCGGCACTGGCTGACGATTTCCTGATATTGTTGCAGCGTTTTGGTCATAATCGGCGGCAAATATAGGAAGTTTGCCGCGTCCGGGGGATTATTTGCAAATCGTTAAATAGTTGCAAGCAATTTCTGTTTGGCGTCTGGGGGCGTTCAGTTTTTTATCCGGTTGATTTTGCCGTCTTCGCCGTACACTTCCCTGGAGAGTTTGTTGTATGCCGCGGCGGCCTCCTCTGCGGTGTCGAACATCCCGATATGAACCGGTTTGCCGTCAATCGAAATGACGGCCCGATATCGGGTATGTTCCCGGTAAACCCCCGTGTAGCCGGTTTGGGAGCTGCTTTTGCGTTGGCGGCTTGCGGTAGAACGGGAGCGGAATATCAGGTTTTCCAGTCGGCAGTCAAGTTTATCGCCGTTTCGCGCGCCCACGAGCAGCCGCTCCTCGGCGTTTGGGGGCGGCAGGAATTTTTCCGCGATCAATTTATGGAGGTAAATCGTTTCCGTCTTGAAGCGCCCGTCCGCCTTTTTCCAGGTTTTTTGAAACACCGCGCAGCCGCTGGAATGCAGGCGGAGCTGACGGATAAAGTCAATCTCCGTCAGGTACGCGTCGGAGGTGATCCACTCGTACACGTGATCGTCCAGCATGACGCTGGCGTCCGCATTTTTAAGTTTGACTTTATAAATCACGGATGGATCAGGTAGACTTGCGCAGCGGCAAGCAGCGCGACAGGGTAAAAAAGGAAATATTAAATAAGCAAAAGACAGGCAATTTTACTATGTTTTTTGATTTTTTCAAAATAATAACCCTTTTTTTAACGATAATTTTATTTTTGATCTGTCTGTTGTGCCGTAGGAACCGCCCGCAGTCGGCAAACAAACATACTCCAATACTATTTTTAACCAATTTTGAAAATCGCAAAATCGAGGGTTCATCTTTCACTTTCTGCCTAAATTTGCCAGTCGCATCCCAATTAACCAACATC
>JBEIDF010000327.1:0-2739 GCA_040383605.1 Lewinellaceae bacterium | reverse complement strand
TGGCTACCCTCCCCAAAACCCAACAAGCCGGAATACCACCTTGTGTGTGATACGACATCCAGTTTTTTGCGCGCGGTTCTAAAAAATCAGCCATTTGAACACAAAAATAAACTTTTTTTAGTAAATGGGAAAGAAAATTGGATATGTTTAAAAAGTTACGACCTGTTCGAGCATATCTGCGAATATTATGAGTATTTTGACCGGGAAAGCATAGCCGGAAAATGGTATTAAAGGTTAAGTTCAGGAAACGATTCCGCCAGTTCCTGTCCAAAGAAGTTTATCTAATAATCGCATTCGTCGGAGCACTTCAAATGATACTTTTAAATCTTGATATTCACCCTCCAGGGCCTCTAAAAGGTCGGAATACTCTGACAATGTATCATTTATAAAAATGTTGTTTTCTTTTCCGAACGATAATGCACGATGGTAATAATCTGCGTAAAGCGGTCTGCCCTCTTTCATGCCTAGTGTATTTTTTGCTCTTCGGTCAAACGGCAGTATCTCCTCAGGACACATTAAAAACATAACCTTCGAAGCCAACGAAAGTGGAAATCCGTGTACCAATTCTCGCTTTTCGATCTCTGATGCAAGCCCGGAAACATCCATCCAGCGTTTTGTATCATGCCATTCCAGGCAAGTTTTGAGTAGAGCCTGCGTCTCGCCCTTTTTAAGTGTACGTGTGACTTGATAGGCGTTAATGAAATCCTGAAATGATCCGCGATCATCGGTACAGTAGGCTTCAATACTCCCTCCGCCCACATCAAATTTTTGAAATGCCAAGAAAAATTTCAAATCCTTCCTATACGAGGAAAGCAAAAAGCCTAGAGCCTCTATTAACTGTTTCTCCATAATAAAACAAAATAAAAAGTAATTAATATTATGCGTTATCCGATGATCATCAGTTCACTCCGCAATACAACGGACAGACAACCCGTTTGTGCGGAAGTAACCTTCCATACCAGCGAAACCATAGCTAAAGCCTAAGCCCGAGGCGCGGGTACCGCTTTCCGTACTTGATGTGTAGTACCCTCCATTACCCCGGTTAATCAATCCGCCATCACCGTAATCCCGGACTCCAGCTGCCGGTAAAAACAAGCCAGTGTTGGGGCCGGCGCCTATTCGCAAACCGGAACTATAATTCGTGCCGCTGGACGACCAACTCCCCACATAACTTTGAATCGGATTCAGGTTGAGATTGATAACAGCCTCCCACTGCGCAGCTGTGGGCACCCGGTATCCCGGCGGGCAGGGATCGTTGGCGGTTTTAGTACCGTCAGCCCAAGATCCATTGGGCGCGGGGTTGGTATTCCATCCGGAAATAGCACCGGCCTTGGCATCCCCGTTTGAGGGGCCGGTAGGCCCGCTAACAATAATATTAGCGCTCCCCCATTGATAGTAGTCGCCATTTAATTCCCAGCGTGGGGCGTATGGTTCGGTCGTCGCGATAGCTCCCAGATTGTAACAACTAAAAGTCAGGGTCGTGCCACCCGCACCAGATACCTGGCAGCCGGCCAGTACGGTGATCGTCCCCATCGCATGCACGTTGCCACAATTTCCTAAGAGCGGAATGCTGTAGTTGTAGGCGCCGCTGGCGGTCGGCGTACCGCTAATGGTAATCTTATTTGCGGCCCAGACGGCCGTCACACCGGGTGGCAGTCCGCTTGGAGAACCAATTCCAGTAGCACCGGTTGTGGTATGTGTGATAGATGGCAGCACGGTGTTGACCGGTACGATCGGCAACAAAGAGGATTCCGAAACCGTAACAAGGCAAGCAACCGTACCCTCCGCGCTTCCTGACGGATACGACCCCGTTGTCCAAATATGTGTACCGGGAGCTGTGGGCGTGCCGGAAGCTGCCAAAGTTACTAATTGACAACCCGGACTTGTAAAATTTCCCGATCCTGAAAAGGTTACACCATTTTGCGTAGAGGTTAGTGACCAAAAACCCGGCCAAGTCACGTTGGCATAAAGTGCCATAGTCACACCATCCACCGGCGAACCCACAAACATCGAACCTTGAATGCTACCCAGGCCACTACAACCAAGCCCGCCATAGGTCGTAACACCGGCCGCGGTACTTACGCAAACCCATATAGGCATCGAGGGGGACCCAACATTCATTTCAATACAACTGAGGGTAGTGTTGAAGATAATGAGTCCGGTAGCAGGTTCTACAATAGCATTGCGCTCCGCCAGGGTCAGACGAGGAGGTAAAAATCCCCTGCGCGTACTCTGAATTTCAAGTTCTGCAGAACCACTTGGTATTGTACCACCGATAACTGTTTGGGCGTAAAGCCTCGAGTACGAATGCAAACCAAAAATAAACAAAAAAATGATGCTTGGTAATCCCAAAAAATGGCATTTCATTGGTAATCTATTTTTAAAACATGCTTAAACTTGTTAATCTAATTCCGAAGGGCAAACCCCGCCACCAGGCGGCCCACGCCCGCATTCCCCGCCGAATAGCTGACGATCCGCACATCCAGCGGTGCGTTTTCAAACTGTCGCAGCGCTTTTTCCAGCGATTCCAGTATCCAGGGCTCTTTATTGCCGAACGCGCCGCCGCCCACGCGGGTGAGGTACGCGAGCTTGGAACCGTTTTCCTGAAAATTGATCCAGGCGGCATGGAGGGCGGCCTCGTAGGTGGCCTCGAGGATCAGCCGGGCGAAGGGCTCCCAGGATTCGGGGGCGGCGTCGCAGTAGGCTACTGGCAGGGCGGAACAGTAGATTTGCGATACC
>JBEIDF010000326.1:0-2766 GCA_040383605.1 Lewinellaceae bacterium | reverse complement strand
GTGGCCCTGCGCCTCGAACGCGCTTTCGAGCAGGACGATCTCGAGCAGGTCATCCGCGTCCTACAAGGTATGTTCAGCGGCCTGCCGCACCTGCTCTATGAAAAAACCCCCGAGCGTTTCTACCACGCCGCCATCCACCTGCTCTTCCAGTACATGGGCCTGCGCGTACACAGCGAGGTCTGCACTGCGGAAGGCCGTGCCGACGCCGTCGTGGAAACCAACTCAAAAGTGTATGTCCTCGAATTTAAACTCGACCAAAGCGCCGAGGCCGCACTCGCGCAAATCCGCGCCAAACGATACCACCAGGCTTTCTGGAACCTCGGAAAACCCCTCATAGGGCTCGGAATCAACTTCTCTTCCAAAACCAAAAACGTGGACGAGTGGAAGGCGCAGGCGATGGACTGACCGTTCGTTTGTTTGGCAGGCAGACGCAAAACTTTTTGCCCTTCTGAAGACCATTTCCAGGTACCCGCTATCTGTACTGCTGATCGTAATATTGTCGGTACGCGCCGGAGACTACCCGATCCAGCCATTCCGTATTTTCCAGGTACCAACGGGCCGTTTCCCGGAAACCGTCTTCAAATTGAACGGACGGCGTCCAGCCGAGTTCTTCTTTTATTTTTCCAGCGTCAATGGCGTAGCGGCGGTCGTGTCCTGGACGGTCTTTTACGAACGTAATCAGTTTTCTGGAGGTTTCAGGGCGATTGCCCAGCAATTCATCCATGATATCGCACAACTGCGTCACCAGGTCTATATTTTTCCATTCATTGTTGCCGCCGATATTGTAGGTCTCCCCTACCCTGCCGCGATGATAAATAACGTCAATGGCCTCGGCATGGTCTTTCACCCAGAGCCAATCGCGGGTATATTTCCCGTCGCCGTACACCGGCAGTGTTTTCCCCTCGCGGATATTGTTGATCATCAGGGGGATTAGTTTTTCCGGAAACTGGCAGGGGCCGTAGTTGTTGGAGCAATTTGACACAAGCACCGGCAGTCCGAAGGTATGGTGATACGCCCGCGCGAAGTGATCGCTCGACGCCTTCGAAGCAGCGTACGGCGAGCGCGGATCATAGGGCGTGGATTCGGTGAAAAAACCCGTTTCGCCCAAAGAGCCGTACACCTCGTCGGTGGAAACATGGTAAAAGCGTTTCCCTTCCATTCGACCGTTCCAGGCGGCGCGCGCGGCGTTTAACAGGGTGACCGTGCCGATCACATTCGTTTCGACGAATGCCAGCGGATTGGCGATCGAGCGATCCACATGGCTTTCTGCCGCCAGGTGAATGACCCCGTCGAATGCGTATTTTTCAAAAAGCCCCTGCAGAAAATGGGGATCCAGGATATCGCCTTTTTCAAAAACATAATTAGGCGCGGTTTCCACATCGCGCAAATTTTCCAGGTTGCCGGCGTAAGTCAGCGCGTCCAGGTTGACAATCCGGTAATCGGGATACCGCTGCACCAGCAGCCGCACCAAGTGAGAGCCAATAAATCCGGCGCCGCCGGTGATGAGGATCGTTGTGGACATCGTGGATATTTTACCGGTTCCTAAAATCCGAAATTAAATTCAAAATCAAGGCGTAACCACCCGTTTAAAATAATCATACGTCAGTTTCAGGCCTGCCGCGCGGTCGTATTTCGGTTCCCAACCGAGGATCGTGCGCGCTTTGGAAATATCTGGTTGCCGCTGCTTCGGATCGTCCACCGGCAACGGCCGATAATCAATGTATGCCTTCGGATTGCCCACCAGTTCCAGCACCTCGTGCGCAAACTGCAGCACCGTAATCTCCTGCGGATTACCGATATTAACAGGCAAGTGGTAGTCGGAATGCAGAAGGCGGTAGATGCCTTCCACCAAATCGTCCACATACTGGAAAGAACGCGTCTGAGAGCCATCGCCAAAAACCGTCAGGCCCTCGCCCCGGATAGCCTGACTAAAAAATGCCGGCAATACCCGACCGTCGTTCACGCGCATGCGCGGGCCGTAGGTGTTAAAAATACGGACAATCCGGGTTTGCACCTGGTGATAATTGTGGTACGCCATCGTAATGGCTTCCATAAAGCGCTTGGCCTCATCGTATACCCCGCGCGGGCCGACCGGATTTACATTTCCCCAGTACGATTCCGTCTGCGGGTGTTCCAGCGGATCGCCGTACACCTCCGAGGTGGAAGCCACCAAAATCCGCGCACCCTTTTCTTTGGCTAATCCAAGACAATTATGCGTGCCGTGAGCGCCCACTTTGAGCGTTTGGATCGGCATTTGCAGGTAATCAATCGGACTGGCCGGCGAGGCGAAATGCAGGATATAATCCAGTTTTCCGGGAATGTGGATAAATTTCGTTATATCATGATGATAGTACTCAAAATCTTTTTCTTTAAAAAGATGCTCAATATTGGTCAAATCGCCGGTAAGCAAGTTGTCCATACCAATTACCTGGTATCCTTCCGCTAAAAAGCGGTCGCAGAGATGCGAGCCGATAAAACCGGCAGCGCCGGTGATGAGAATGCGTGGTTGGGTCATGTGTTGTTTAAAAAATTCGCCGCAAAGGTAACAGGAATTCCAGGAAACCGACAAAGAAGAATGCTGCGCGCAAAAGATGAATTAAACGGAAAGCGGCGTTATCTTAAATAATTACTACCTTTGTTATATGTGTTTAAATTCTGCATGATGCTTTTTCCAATCCGATACAAACGTTTCACAGCAATAATAAATCCGAATAACACCGAGATTGCCATCCGGAATGCCGCAGGCGTCGTCCTCGGAACCCTGCC
>JBEIDF010000325.1:0-2807 GCA_040383605.1 Lewinellaceae bacterium | reverse complement strand
TGTCTGGCCTAAAAAATCCCATTTTCCGCCATACTTCGCGATTTTTTTTGACCATAGCGCTGCTATGGCCTGCAAAAAATCGCTTCGTCTGGCGAAAAATGGATCCTTTTTTGGCTCAGACGCGACCTGCTAACCAGTTACAAAATAAAATTGGCGGCAATTTTGCCGTCGCATTTCGGATTACCGCTATCTTTCGGCACGCCACGGCTGCGGTTGCGCGCAAATGAAGCGTGCGGGTGCGGCGGTGTTGTCGGATACTAAAAACGAGCGATGGCCACCACGAACAAGGAGGCGTACCGGGCATTTTGTGCGGCGGCGCCGGCGGATTTTCCGATTTTCATGCAGGACTGGTACCTGGATGCCGTTTGTACGGACGGTGTGTGGGACGCCGTGGTCGTGTTCAAGGGAGACCGGCCGGCGGGGGTGTTTCCTTTTTACGTCAAAAAAAAATGGGGGTATTCGTATGTGGTTATGCCGAATTTGTGCCGGCTGCTGGGGCCCTATATCCTGCCGGCGTACCGGGGCAACCGGCACGAGCCGGGTTTATTAAACGATCTGATTGCCGGGCTGCCTTCTTTGGCCGCTTTTTCTCAGGATTTTAATTACACGGCGCAGAACTGGCTGCCTTTTTACTGGCGCGGGTATCGCCAGACGACGCGGTATTCTTACCAGTTGGATGTGCGCGATTTGCAGCGCGTTTGGCAAAACATGGATGCCGGGTACCGCAATCAAAAAATTCCGCGGGCGCAGCAGCGCTTGGTCGTGACGGTTGGCGAAGACCTGGAAGCGTTCAAGCGGGTGCACGACCTGAGTTTTCGGCGGCAGGGCTTGCCCGGGCCGGCGTCCTTCGATTATTTAGCGCGGCTTGATTCAGCGCTGGCGGCGCGGCAGGCCCGGCATATTTTGTATGCTGCAGACCGGGAAAGCGGGCTTTTGCACGCGGTGGCCTATTTGATTCACGATCGGCAGGCGGCATACTACCTGATGTCGGGCGGCGACCCGGCCCTGCGACATGCCGGCGCCGGGCTGCTGACCGTTTGGGAGGCGGCCCGGCTGACTTCCGAGGTGTTGGGTTTGCCGACGCTTGATTTTATGGGCAGCATGATTCGGCCCATTGAGCAGGTGCACCGGCAATTTGGCGCGACACAGCAAGCGTATTTCCGGGTGGAGGGCGCTTGGGCCTTACCTTGGAAAATTCGGCAGGTGCGCGCCTGTCTGGGATTTTCTCGCTGAGTCAAAAATGGATTGTTTCTTGCCATTTCTTATTTCTCTAGCGGCGGCTTTGCGCCTTCGAAAGGGAAAAAACAGACAACAACACGCCTGTTTTAGCCTTCGACAGAAAATCCCGGACAGGCGATTACTCTTTGATGATTTTTGAAACACCCCAATTGGTTGTCGGGAAACGCAGGAAATACATACCACTTGGCCATTCGACAATAGATACCGTCAAGTTGTCGGAAAGAATCCCGCGGAGCACCAGCCGGCCGGTCAGGTCGGTAATCACGAATTCTTCGCCATTCATCCGGTCATCTGATTTGATCTGTATATAATCATTAGCAGGATTCGGAAAAACAGTAAAATTCGGGACTTCATTGTCCTCCGTACTCAGGGTGCTTAAATCGGCAACACAACGTATGCAGCATCCGTATTTGGCGAAATACGCATTGCGAACGGCATAATCCTGCGGGTATGCCAGTTCCAGAAAAAAGCCCATGCCGGGGCCTACCTGTGTAGAAAGCCAGTAGCTCGCCGCCGCATCGTTGCTGAATGAGAACACACCGGCGTCGTTTCGGCCTCCATTGGGAATTGCTGAAAAACCGGAAAGGTTGGTAGCGTTGGTATTGGGCGACCGCCAGTACGTCAACCCCGCACTTTTCAAAGCGCCGCCAGCTTTGTTGGGCGTATTACCGGGTTGCTGGGGATTTGCATTAGGATCTAGAAAGAAGATGAGCTTGTAGAGATCTGTCAATGAGGGCACGCGCCATCCATTGGGACACGGATTTCGCGCGTCGGACGCAACAAAGTAATTATACAGTTTTCCATAGGGGCAATCATAGCTTGGATCGTTTTTGTAGGAACACATACCCGGCCCGGTCAGTCCGCTCCAGACAGCGGCTTCGCTTACATTCGGGATCACATCCCCGTTTTGGAAGCGGGTTACTTTCAGGTTTTCTGCGAACCAAACGAGGTCATCAATAATGACTGTTTTGTACGTATTTCCGTCTATGTCAGCAACCTGACTATATGTTGCACCGGGGTTATGCACATTTACTGCGCCGCAGGTGTGGTTGTCTGCTGACTGGCTAAAAGCCGAAAAAACGCCTGTTGTCAACAGGGTGGTAAGCAGTACGGTGGAAATGCTGAATTTTAAAGTTGCTTGTTTCATAATTTGTTAAAGCAATACGTTTAATTTTTCTGAACAAGGTTGTCAACTGAATATTTCCCGGGTCCGGTAAAAAACAAGGCGATATAGGACAATAAGTACATCAGGGCATGTTCTCGGTCAGCAAAAGGATCTTCGCCGTGGATAACGAAAATGATGACCAACATCAGGATGATCAAAGGAATGAGCGCTAATCGTGTAAACAGACCGATTAATAAGAAAATGGTGCAGAATAGTTCCGCAAAAACCGTCAGTGCGTAGGAGGCTGTGGCGCCTATGTGAAAGGGGTCGGGCCAATCCGCACTGCCTTCCGAAAATTCTGTGAACTTCGGCCAACCGTGTAAAAGCATGAGTGCACAACTTATCCTTAATACGAGTACGCCGGCATCAATTGACCAGGCTTTGGCGGACAGCAAGTTTTGCA
>JBEIDF010000324.1:0-2837 GCA_040383605.1 Lewinellaceae bacterium | reverse complement strand
TGACAACTGCACGCCGGCTGACCTGCTCGACTACGCCATCGTGGAAAGCGACGAAAGCACGGGCGTGTTCCCGACGGATGCCCAGGGCAACCCGCTGCCGAGCGTGTCCTTCGACTGCCAGGAAGTAGGCACGCAAACGGTACAGTTGTGGAGCCGGGATGCGGCAGGCAATGCGGACTACTGCGAGACGTATGTGATTGTACAAGACCCGAACTTCTTCTGTACGCCGGGTACGAACGCCACGGTGGCTGGTATCCTGGCCACGGAAGTGAACGAAGGCGTGGAAGAATCGAGCGTACAACTGTCGGGTACGCACCCGGCGCTGCCGCCGGCGAGCATGTTCGATCTGTCAAACGATCAGGGTGTGTACGCGTTCCCGAACGCCGTGCCCTTCGGCATGAACTATACGGTGACGCCGCTGAAAGACGACAACCCGCTGAATGGTGTGACGACCTTTGACTTGGTGCTGATCTCGAAGCACATTCTGGGTCTGGAAGCACTGGGCAGCCCGTACAAGATGATCGCCGCCGACGCGAACAAGTCGAACTCGATCACGACCTTCGATATCGTGGAGTTGCGCAAACTGATCCTCGGTATCTACACGGAACTGCCGAACAACACAAGCTGGCGCTTCGTGGACAAAGGCTGGAACTTCACAAACGCTACAAATCCGTTCGTGGATCAAATCCCCGAATTCAAATCAGTAGCAGATATCCAGTCGAACCAGGTAGCCGACAACTTCGTGGGCGTGAAAGTGGGTGACGTGAATGGCTCTGCCATCGCCAACGCGCTGATGCAGGTGGACGACCGGACGAGCGGCACGCTGCTGTTCGATGTGGAAGACCGGACGGTACGCGCCGGAGAAACCTTCGCGGTGACCTTCACGGCCGCCGAGCAGGTGATCGGTTACCAGTACACGCTGAACCTGAAAGGGCTGGAAGTGCTGGATATCGAACCGGGCGAGGGCATGAAGACGAACAACTTCGCGGTGTTCGCAGACGCCATTACCACGTCCTTCGACGTTCCGGCCGGCTCGGTTGCAGCACCGAAGTTCACGGTGCACTTCCGCGCGGAAACCGACGGCCGCCTGAGCAAGTTGCTGGGCGTGTCGAGCCGGATCACGAAGGCGGAAGCACACAGAAACGGACAACGCCTGGATGTGGCGCTGCGCTTCAACGGTACGACGGTCTCGGGCGTAGGCTTCGAGTTGTATCAGAACACGCCGAACCCGTGGGTCAACCGCACGCAGATCGGCTTCCACCTGCCGGAAGCCGCCGAAGCGACGCTGACGGTGTTCGACGAAACGGGCCGCCTGCTGTACACGCAAACGGGCGACTTCGCGAAGGGCTACAACGCCTTCACGGTAGATCGCGCCCAGGTAAGCGGTTCCGGCGCCCTGTTCTACAAGGTAGCGACCGACAAGGACAGCGACGTCAAAACGATGATTCAGATGAAATAGCGGCATCCATTGGCATCCTGGCCGGCTTGCCACCGTACGAGCCGGTTCAGGGGCCGGATGCGGTATTAGTACTCTATTTTTAGCGTTTCCTCTTTCAAGTGACGGCCTTCGGACAGGTTGACTTTACAATGCTGTTTATCGGACACGGCGATTTTTTTACCCGGCATTAAATCCGTATCCGATGCCAGCATAAAATGTGCGGCGTTGTAGAGCACGGTATGGATATCATCCGGGGAATGGTGGGATTCGAGGATTTCCAGATTGTGTTTGCCAAAATCCTGCATGCCATAGGTGAAGGCGGAGAACCGATTTTTGTGTTTTCGGAAGCCGAAATAAATCCAATTCAGGAGGGGGAGTTCACCGGTTTGCAGATTGTCCGCATGATCCAGGTAAAAATCTTTTGGCAACGCGAGCGTTCGGTCGCCGAGATAGATACCGGTGGCGGGCGTGCTTCGGAGCACAGCGTCGGCCAGTTTAGTGAACAGGATATTTTCGGCGATGGGGTCTTCTCCGGCGTCTTTTATAGAGAGAATAATGTGGGCTTTATGCAGGGGCGCTTCTGTTGCACCGTTTTCCCAGAAATAATTGCAAGCGGCGGTTTGCGCCACGGCATCGCCGGGAATCGGGAAAGGCATGTAGGCGATGGCGGCCGTGTAGCCGTCTAAAATCAGGAATGTTGCGTCTGTGCCGGACGCGATGCGTCTGGCGTCGAGTTGCCACCGAGCGCGGAGGGTATCTGCGATTTGGGTAAAATTTGGTTTTCCCGTATTTTCCAACAGGATCATTCCGAGGATGTTGGTTTTGGGCGCGGGCGGAACGGGCGCCGGGCGTTTTATTACAACCGGGGGGAAAACAGCAGCAAACAGGCAAAAGAGTACGGAGACGGCGGGCAGAAGCGGCATGGGAAGTACAAGGATGGATTCAAACAGTGGGTGTTTTTTTCACCTGCTTATCAATGTGTTCTTGTGTTAGGAGATAGCTGCGGGTAGCAAAACGCGCGAAGTCGGGGAAATAGTTTTTAGCCCGGGTGGATTATTCAAGAAAAAAAGGCCTGTACAGCAGACGGGGCTCCAAAGCCACATTTCTGGTTACATTTGCGGTTAGTATGGAAATTTACCTTCTCTGCGCATTTGCTTTCCTTGCCGGCTTTATTGACAGCATTGTCGGTGGCGGCGGCTTGGTGCAGGTGCCGGCCTTTTTTGTGTTATACCCGCAGTTGCCTGTGCCCAACGTCATCGGCACAAATCGGCTTGCTTCGGCCGTGGGTACCTCCGTCGCTGCGTGGAACTACAGTCGGACGGCGCCGATTCCCTGGCGGACGGTGTGGTGGGCAGCCGGGGCGGCTTCGATTTGTTCCTACACGGGCGCTACCGTGCAG
>JBEIDF010000323.1:0-2868 GCA_040383605.1 Lewinellaceae bacterium | reverse complement strand
CGTCTGCGTAGCCGGTTCCGCCTGCGGCGCCTGCGGCGTTTCCGGAGCGGCCGGAGTCACAACGTACTGCACCTGCATGTGCATTTGCGGCGGCGGTGCGGGCGTTTGTGCGACCGGCTTTTTAAATTGCACCTTGATTTTTTTGTGAAACAGCACCTTGATGCCGCGGTTTTTCCCTACGTCAAACTGCAGCATTTTCAGCACCCGGGCCGCCTCCTCGTCGCAGCCGAATCCGAGTCCCTGGAGCATCCGAACGTCCGTAACCACGCCTTTGTGGTTGATGGTGATTTCGCAATACACGGCGCCTTCCACGCCTTCCGCCTCTGCGGCGGCGGGATAGCGGAGCTGCGTGTAAATAAATTGCGTCAGGGCTTTCGGGCCGCCCGGAAATTCCGGTTGACGGATGAAGTGCTTGGGTTTTTTTTCCTTTTCCATAGTCGCTTGAAATTGGCTGCTGCTGCAAAGATACAATTTGACTAAACATAGCGTATTTCGCAATCACGCTGCAAGGTCGTAAATTTGCACGCAAAACCGTTCAGGCGGTATCCACACATGCAAATGCAAGGCAAACTTATAGGCGGGCTTATCGGGATGCTCCTGCTCGATTGGGCGGGGATGCCCCTTGGCGGGCTGGTGGGATTTTTCTTTGGGACGATCATCGGGCATTTGGCGATGGATCTTCCGCGAAGTGCTGCGCGAAGCGCCGCCGACGAAGCGCGCGCCAGCCGGCGGCGGCAGGGCGAGGTGATTTTTCATGTATTCCGGATGTGCGCCAAGATTGCCAAATCGGATGGCCGCGTGAATCAGGCGGAGGTGCTGTTGATGGAAAAACTGATGGCCCAGCACTTCCGGCTATCGGAGACCGGGCGGCGGCAAGCGATACAGATTTGGACAGCAGCGAAAGATTCGGAGGAGACATTTGACGCGTTTGCGCGGGCTTTTTACCGCGATTTTGCGCGAGACCGATATCAGGTGATGAACGTGATGGACATCCTGTTTGCGGTGGCTGCCGCAGACGGCAGCCTGCACGCGCGCGAGGAAGCGCTGTTATTGCGCGCTGCGGGAATTTTTCAAATCAGCAGGATGCACTATGACCGCATCAAGGGGCGGTATTTTCAGCCGCCGCCGCGGGAAACCGCGCGGTGGTCGCCCTTAGACCCCCACTACGCTATGCTGGGCGCTTCGCCCAAGGACTCTTTAGAGGAGGTGAAGCGAAAATTTCGTCAGTTGGCTATGGAATGGCATCCCGATAAAATGTTAGCCAAGGGGGCTTCCAGCGAGGCGATGCGCCACGCAAAGGAGAAGTTTCAAAAAATCAATGAAGCCTACGAGCGGATTTTGGAGGCGCGCAAAAGCGGTTGAGTTGGTTTTTGCTTACGAAGCGGCTACTTCCTCCACGACGAAAAAGCCGTCTGCGCCTTGCGCCTGGTACAGCGGGAGCAGCACCAGGCCGTCGCGCGGGGCCAGTACGGGGCCGCGCGCGTCGTCGGCCAAGTGTTCGCCTTCCCGGATTGCCTGAAAATTGAGGTATCCCGGGCGCATTCGGAACCGGTCTTCGGGTCGGATGGCGTGTATGTAATGCAGTCGGGTGACTTTGGGCAATTCCTTGGAATAGGCCTGCAGGATTTCCTCGTGTTGGGTGTGCATTTCCTCAGGTTGGATACATCCTGCGGCGCGCAGGGCATTGATTACTGCGGCGACACAGCGGCTGACCGACCGCGGGTCTTCGTGGCGTCCGCCCTCGAATGCGGCGGCCACGCAATGCGGCGGCCGGTCGTTTTCGCAAAAAGCGCGATTCACGCCGAAATGGAGCAGCGCGCCCTTTACTCCGTCCATCAGGCCGAGAATCACCGGCGCCTGGAGCGCTTTGGCCAGTCGGAGGCTGGCCGGGTCGGCGGCGGGGATGCAAAAAACGCCGCCGTCTGCCGAGGTGGTGTGCAAGTCGAGCAGGATCAGGGCGTCCGGGTTGTGTTGGCGGGTGGCGTCGCGCACCAGCGACAGGATTTCCGCTGCTTCGCGGTCTTCCGCCTGGCGGTCTTCCGGGCTGGTTTGCAGGATACGTTCGATTTCGTGCGGCTCCCAAATTCGGTTCAGGTCGCGGTGAATAAACCGTTTGCCCGCTTCGAGCGCTTGTTTATTGCCCAGGACGCCCAGCAGCGTTCCTTCGAAGCGGAACGTCGGCCGGGAGCTCGCTTCCGCTTCCAGCAACGCGAATACTTGCTGCAGCGCTTGCACGCCGGCGATTTCATTGCCGTGTACGGCTGCGAACACGACGACGAGCGCTCCGGGATGTTGGCCGCCGAAGCGGCCTATTAATCGTTCCATACGTTCTCTTTCCTGCTATCCGATGATCGGTGTGCTTTGTCCGGTTGCGCGTCCGAGCCAAAACCCGTTTGGCTCGGACGCGGGCGGGTTATTTTTTTGATTTAGGCCCTTTTTGTTTTTGCGCTCCGGACGTCGGTGTTTCCTTCTTCGCGCTTGTTTTGGCCGGCATTTCGGCGCCGCTTTTTTTTGCGGCGCGCGCCAGGGCGAGCACTTCTGCGCGGGACAGTTTGGGCGCGTCGGGCTGTTTTACGGCCTTGGGCGTTTTCGGCGCTTTTTATGCTTTTTTCGGTTGTTTTGCCGTGGATTCTGCGGCGGCTTTTTTCGCGGCGCGTGCGGCGCGGGCCAGGGCGAGCACTTCTGCGCGGGACGGTTTGGGTGCGTCGGGCTGTTTTACGGCCCTGGGCGTTTTCGGTGCTTTTTCCGCTTTTTCAGGTTGTTTTACCGCGGGTTCTGCGGCGGCTTTTTTAGCGGCGCGTGCGGCGCGGGCCAGGGCGAGCCCATATGCGCGGGACAGATAGGGAGAGGACACGTGTGTAAACCCCT
>JBEIDF010000322.1:0-2870 GCA_040383605.1 Lewinellaceae bacterium | reverse complement strand
GGTTAGCAGGATCGCTGTCTGGCCCAAAAAGTCCCATTTTCCGCCATACTTCGCAATTTTTTTTGACCATAGCGCTGCTATGGCCTGCAAAAAATCGCTTCGTCTGGCGAAAAATGGGTCCTTTTTTGGCTCAGACGCGACTTACTAACCAGTTACCTTTGAACAATTTTTCCCGGTCGAATTGGAAATCACCGCCGAGCGTAGTGCGCAACTTCAGTCCTTTGAGCGGTTCGAGTTCGGCGAATACGTTTCCGAATACCCGGTAGCGGCGGATCGTCCAGTCGGTATTTTGGATAAAAACAAGCGGATTAGCATTGCCGTCGCCGAAGAGGGTGGGGTCGCCCAGTTCCGAAGTAACGTTGATGAAGCTGCCGTCTGCGTACCGGCCTGGAAAAACCGGCGCGGCGATCAGGGCGTATCGGATGCCGCTGAGTTCGTTACCCGGGCCGAAGCCGTCGCCAGAGGCGCCGATCAGTTTTCGGTCGGTATGGGAAAAAGAGAAATTATTGCCGATTTTCAGTATTTTATTGCCGATTTCGCCGTTGAAGCGCACCTGGTACTTGTCGAAAGACTGTCCCTGGAAGATGCCGTCCTGCGTTTGGTACTCGCCGGAGAGGTAGTACCGGCCGTTGTCGCTGCCGCCCATAGCCGAGAGGGCGTAGCGCTGCATGGGCGCCGGGCCAAACACCTGATCCAGCCAGTTGATATCCGGAAGCGTATCGAGGATGGCTGGGTCATAGAGGGGCAGTTGGTTGGCCGGGTTGCGCAGGGTATTCGCATTGGCGATCGCTTCATTGCGGATTGTCAGGTATTCCCGCGCGTTGAGCAGTTCCGGCAGATTAGCAACCTGTTGCGTGCCGGAATAGGCTTCGAACGAGAAGGCGGGTTTTCCCGCCTTGCCGCGTTTGGTGGTGATCAGCACCACGCCATTTGCCGCGCGGGCGCCGTAAATCGCGGCGGCGGCGCCGTCTTTCAAGACTTCGATAGACTCGATGTCGCCCGGCGCGAACATATTGATATTGCCTGAAACGGGCATGCCGTCAATAATAAACAAGGGGTTGTTGTTGCCCAGGGTGCCTGCGCCGCGAATGCGCACCGCGATGTCGTCGCCGGGCGAACCGGTCACCTGCGTGACCATCACGCCCGGCGCCTGGCCTTGCAGCGCCTGGTCCAGGCCGACGACCACCAATTTTTCAATATCCTTCGATTTGATCGAGCTGATGGCTGCCGAAACGTCGCTGCGAAGTTCCCGCTTGTAGCCCGTTACAACCACATCCTGGAGCACATTCGAACTCGGCAGCATCGCAAATTCGAGCGTATTGCGGCCTTGTACCGCTTCCTCCAAGTCGGCAAAACCAAGGTACCGGATCGTCAAAACAGCCGAGGGCGAGGATACATTCATGCGAAAGTTCCCCGAGGCATCCGTCACGGCGCCGTTCGCTGTTCCTTTTTCCTGCACGCTGACGCCAACCATTGGCTGCCGGTCGTCTGCTGAAATCACACGCCCGGAAACAGCGAACGTCTGGGCCGGTGCCGTACTCAACCAGCCTGAAGCCAGCAACCAAATTCCTAAATCTGCGCCCGCCAGCTGGAGGAACCGGCTGGAGCAAATAAAATTTCGGGTAATGCACTGTATCATAGAAACCGGATTGAGCGCGTATTTGAGATTTTTTGCCGCAACAAAGAATTCAAAACGCCATAAAAAATTGTGATAGGCAAAAGTGGCCATTTGAAGAACTGGAGACCTAATACTATTATGCAAAAAAATAATACTTTTGTGAAAACAAATTTTTGGTCTAATTTTTACAAAAATTTAATTTTGCAAAACGTTTTCAAACAGAATCGAAAAATAAAGTTCGGAATATGCAAGTGTACAAAGAGATCACGCCGCTGAAATCGCCGGATGTTTTCGTCGTGATTGACTCAGTTTGCAACGGATTTGATTACCCGGTGCACAATCATCCGGAGTACGAGATCAACCTGGTGGCCGGGATATCCGGCAGCCGGATTGTGGGGGATTCCATTGAGCGATACTATGATTTCGATTTGGTTTTGCTCGGGCCGTATTTATACCACAAATGGGACGGCGACGAGCAGATGCAGCGCAGCGGGCAGCCGTACCGGGTGATCACGATTCAATTTGCGATGGATTTGTTCAGCAGCGGCCAATTGTTTCAAAAGGAGCGTTTTGCGAATATCCGCAAGTTGCTGAAGGATGCGGGCCGCGGGATTCAGTTTCAAGGGAAAACCCTGCAGGAGGCTATGCGCCTGATGGTGCGTTTGACGGAGGACAAGGGTTTCACCAACGTGATTGAGTTCTTGCAGTTGTTAGACCTGCTGTCGCTGTCCACGGAAACGACTTTTCTGGCCAGCGAGGGATTTTCCCCCCGAAAGCCGCAATACGAGAACAATCGGATTCAGATTGCCTACAGTTATATGTTGAAAAATTTTGCGGATCCCAACCTGCGTTTGGGCGACGTGGCGGCGAAGGTCAACATGAGCGAATCCGCCTTCAGCCATTTCTTTCAGAAAGTCGCTTTCCGAAGTTTTACGCAGTTTTTACTGGATGTGCGCATCGGGCATGCGTGTCGGCTGCTGCTCAATACCGATGAAACGGTGAGCCAAATTTGTTTTAAATCGGGGTTTAACAACCTGGCCAACTTCAACCGCTTGTTTAAAAAATACCGGCTGTGCACGCCGGTGGAATACCGGAAACGGTATTTTGAAAAAGAGTAACTGGTTAGCAGGATCGCTGTCTGGCCCAAAAAGTCCCATTTTCCGCCATACTTCGCAATTTTTTTTGACCATAGCGCTGCTATGGCCTGCAAAAAATCGCTTCGTCTGGCGAAAAATGGGTCCTTTTTTGGCTC
>JBEIDF010000321.1:0-2916 GCA_040383605.1 Lewinellaceae bacterium | reverse complement strand
CCGCCGTCCACAGACGTCAAGATATCGTCTTCACCGCGCACAAAAATATGCCCCAGGGCGTTCGTCGCCAGGTCGCTAATTGCATAGATATCCGGAATACCCGCCAAGGTCCAGCTATCACCCGCATCGGCGGTCGAAGCGACCGCCAGATAATGGCCCGTCCAGCAAATCGTGCGCAGGACGCCGTCGGCGCCGAGATCCAGATCGGTATCAAACGTGGCTACCGGATAAGGCAGATTTAGCGTTTCCCAGTTTGCGCCGCCGTCGAAGCTGCGGTTGAGCGACAGTTGGTTGGTGTTATTGATTTCGGATACCAGCGCGAGGAGGATACCCCCTGGCAGTTCCAGTATTTCCCAGAGGCTTTTTCCGGCAAAAATGGGCTGCCAACTTAATCCAAAATCATTGGATTGGAGAACGCCCAGCGTATCGGTCGTCCAAAGTCGGCCGCCGCGCCCGGCAAACACATCCCCGCGGGGTACTCCGCCCGGCGGGGTTATTTTGGTAAAATCTTGGCCGCCGTTGGTCGTACGCCAAATTTCTGCCCCCATGGCGACGGCGAGGCTGTCGGGGCTGCAGAGCGCAATCGGATGGTTCGCATATACGAATTGGCTGCTGGTGTCTGCCAGCAGGCGCATCCAGGTATCGCCGGCGTCTGTACTCCGCCAGAGACCGTTGTGCGTGGAGGCGATTTGGAGCGAATCCGTGAGTAAAACCAGTTGTTTGGTTTCCGCCATTTGCAGGCCAACACTGGACGGAAACCAGTTTATGCCTGCATCTGCGGAGCGATAAATTGCATTTTTATAATACCCCAACAGATCGCCATTGGGCAGTGGCTTGTTGAAATACAGATAATTTGCCGTTTCATTGCCGGCGGCGTAAACGGCCCAGTTCAGCCCGTCATTGTCAGAGAAATACAGTTTATCGTCTGTGGCAAGCAGCAATCGGCCGGAGGGTAGCTGAATCAGGGAACCGGGGTATTCGCCCGGCGCCAGGTCAATCTGGGCGCCCTGCCAGCTCAGGCCCCAATCGGTCGAGCGCATCACCAGCGTATCGTTGCCAAATGGTATGCCGAAGAGCGAGAAAAGCGTCCCGGCGGGCGTCAGCGCCAAGGTTGCGGACAGCCAGCCGATCGGGACGCCAAAATCACCGCCTTCTGTCCAGGTTTGGCCGTCGTTCAGCGAATAGATCAAAGGGCCGGTACTCGGCGAGATCAGAATCTTACCGTTGTCTCCGTAGAATATACTGGTACTGAACTGTGAAAACGAGATGCCAAAATTAGCAACCCACTGCCAGTTGAGTCCGCCGTCTGTGGAGCGGTACAGACTCTGGTTAGCGCCATACCCCAGCAGGGCGGCGGAGGGCGTTTCCCAGACTTCGATCAGTTCAAAATTATCCTTGCGCAGCGCCCAAGTAGCCCCTTCGTCCAGCGACCAGTACAGACGCCGAATCCAGTTGTTGCCCGACTGCACCAAGACGACTTTATAAAAAATACCCGAGCGGCCGATTTCGAGGATTTCGCTGTATGCGCCGGGTTCGGCTTCCGTGATGGTTAACGGCGTCCAATTCGCGCCGTAATCCATCGAGCGGAAATAGCGATTTTCTCCGTGAAAGGCATACAGGACACTATCATCCGTCGGATAGACGCCGACATTCCCGCCGTAGGGCGCGATGTTGGTTTCCCAAAAAGGCGCTTGTGCAAAGGCGCCAGGTACAGCGAAATGCAGTACGAGGGCAATCAGCAGCAGAAAACGGAGATGAATCGGCATGTTTTTTTACTTTAACGGACAGGAGATTACCGGGATGAAGAACGCAACAAATATCCAACGACCAATCGGATTAGAAAAACACAAAAAAACAAGTTTGTCAGAAATTATTTTTATTAAAACATTGATTTAAAGTTATTTAGAAATAAATTTGTCAGAAAATATTTTTCGTGAATACGGTTTAATAATTAGCACCTGTCTAACTTTCCTCCATGCCGGCCATTCTCCGCCTTTTCAAACAACTTTCGGCTTCCGAGCGCCGCCGCCTCTGCGAATGGACGCGCTGCACGCTTGTGAACAAGCGCGCCTCCACGACCGCGCTTTGCGCCTACCTGGCCGAATACGCAGATCAAGCCGGCGCCTGTACGCCGGAGCGGCTTTTTGCTGCGGCTTTTCCCGGACAACCCTTCGACGCCGCCAGGATGCGCCACGAAAGCTCCTACCTCCTGGAGGCAGCCCGCGGATACCTTGCCTGGTCGGAATGGAACGCTACGCCCGAGCCAGCCTTGTGGCGGTTGCGTGCCCTGCGGCGGCGCGGACTGGATGCGCTGTTTGCATCCGAATCAGAAAAAGCGCTTGAAGCACTCGAATCTGCGCCCGCGCGGGATGCCGCTTACTACGAACACCGTTACCAACTCCTGCAGGAACAACTGGAGTTCAGCTCCCGACAGGAGCGCTCGACCCAACTCAATCTGCAGCCCTTGCCGGATACGCTCACCGTATTTTATCTGGCTGAAATGCTTCGACATGCCTGCGCAGCCCTGATGCACCAGGCGGTTGCAGGACAAAACTACCGCTTTGTCCTGTTGGATACGCTGCTGGAGGCGGCGGAAAAAGAAAACCTCCTCACAGAGCCTGCCGTGAATATCTATCACTGCGCCTACCAGATGTTAAAAAACACCGGGGCAGCAGGCGATGCGGCCTTGCAACAACTAACTGAACTGCTGGAAAAAAACAGCGCCCTGTTCGACGCCGAAGAGATGCGGAGCCTCTACCTGCTGGCCATCAACGGTTGTATCCGCCGGATGAACGCCGGGCAACGCGAATATATACGCGCGGCATTCGAGCTGTACCGCACCGCCCTGCTGCGGGGCTTTCTGCTGGAAAAAGGCTGGATATCAGGCTTTACCTACCGGAATATTATCCGAATCGG
>JBEIDF010000320.1:0-2935 GCA_040383605.1 Lewinellaceae bacterium | reverse complement strand
TGCCCCCCCTAATCTCCATCATCGTCCCCTGCTACAATCAGGCAATCTACCTGACAGAATGTTTGAATTCTGTACTGGCGCAAACATACGACCATTGGGAGTGTTTGATTGTGGACGATGGAAGCCCGGACAATACCGCGGAGGTCGCCATCAAATTTGAAAAACAAGACACCCGTTTTATCTACCTGAAAAAAGAAAACGGCGGATTGCCATCCGCCCGAAACTATGGTATTCGCCATGCCCGCGGCGCATTTATCCTGCCATTAGACGCCGATGATAAGATTCACCCGGAGTATCTCGCGGCTGCGCTCCGGGTATTTCAATCAAACGATCAGATTGCGGTTGTTTATTGTAAAGCGCGCCTGTTTGGCGCCGTCAATCGGCGTTGGTATCTGCCGGCGTTTAGCCCGGAACGATTGGCGAAAGACAATATCGTTTTTTGTTCGGCGCTGATTCGCAAGAACACCCTGGATAAAGTGGGCGGATACGACGAAAGGCTGATATATGGCAAAGAGGATTGGGACTTGTGGATCGGCATTTATTCTGCCGGCGGACAATTTTACAGAATAAACAAGGTTTTGTTTTTTTATCGCATTAAGCAGCAATCAATGATCACCGATTTTCGAAAAAACTATGAAAAGAACTTCTACACCCACTCCCTCATTTTATCCAAACACCACGTGTTTTTTACAGACGCGATGATAAAACGCATCTACGAGCCACTTTACATAAGTGCGCTCGACGATCTACGGCAACTCCTGATGCATATCTTTTACCGGTTATGCCGTTTTTTTTGATATCCGCCGCTTCAAAATATGCGCCATCATTTGCAGCCTGTATCGAATCTGATAAAGCACCGGCAAATGATTTCTTTGGAAGGAGGCCATCGTGTTGCGACCATGCCGCCGGTACAACACGAGCGGTTTTTTCAAAAAGTAACAACGGCCAATCAGCGTGGCGTTCAGGCCGATCCAGCTGTCGTGCATGGCGATATTATCCGGAAATGGCAGCACGTAATCGAGTATTCTACGGTTAAATGCCATGCAGCAGCCCATGAACGAGTTGTTCACCCAGTTCCGGATGAAACCAGATCCCGAACCGTTCATTTTAAAAAATGACGGATACAGAATATTCCCGTCTTCATCCACAACGGTAGCGTCGGACAGCACGAGATCGTACTGCGCCAAGGCAGCGCGTTGGACGCGAATTTTATCTTCCTGCCAGATATCGTCCTGATCGGCTAAAAAAATGACCGCCCCATTGGCTTGCCGCAATGCGTTTTCAAAATTCCCCACCGGGCCACGTTTACCGGAATTGACAAACACCTTGATCCGTGCGTCATTCCAAGCCTTTATTTTGTGCAGGGTATCGTCCGTTGAGCCGTCGTCGGAGATAATCAGTTCGTCTTCCGGGCCCAATTGGTGTAAGATAGACGCGATTTGCGCGTCTATAAACCTCGAGCCGTTATAGGCTGCCATGCAGACGGATATGCGCTCCATACGATTTACAACTTTTCCATCATCTTATCCGCTACCAGCGCATTCCCTTCCGCGTTGAGGTGCACCCCGTCGGTTGTTAGAATACCGCTTTCTTTATTATCGGGGTTGTGTGCAATATTGTACTCGTGGAAGGCCCGGCGCAGATCCACCAGATCGCAGCGATATTGTGCGGCGAGCCGGCGGATAATACCGGCGTACTGGTTTAGCTCGCCGTCGAGGCTGTTCGTGCAATCCGTTTTTTCGCCGATACAAGCTGGCGTTACCAGCACACAGCGGATCCCTTTCCCCTGCATTTTTTCAATTAGGGCGGCATAAAAGCCTTCGAACTTATCGGCGTCGGTGCCGGTGCCGAAACTGCGTTTATGCCACACATCGTTCACGCCGACGAAGAGAAAACACACGTCGGGCGCTTGCGACAGCACGTCTTTTTCCAGGCGCAGGTAGAGGTCATAGACCTTATTGCCGCCGATACCGGCGCCGATTAGTTCGTATTCTCCGCCCCGCGGATTCGTTTGCAGGCGACTGCGCATCAGCGCGATATAACCGCCTGGCTGTACACCCGCCTCGGTGATGCTGTCGCCGAAGAACACGACCTTCGTCATTTTTTTATCTGTTTGGAATGCCGTGGCGAGCGTCAGGGCGAGGAGGAGAAGGGTACGCTTATACATCGGCATGCATCTTATCGTATTCCAATAATTTCCACTTCCGCGCCCGACAGCGCCGGGTTGTACCAGCAGTCAATGCCCATGGACTTGAAATTGGCCATGGCGTTTTTGGCTTCTTCCGGCGTGGTATAGCCTTTCACGATATAGCTGGCGCCTTTTGCGCCGTCGGGGCAATTGCTGCCGGGGTGCCAGAGGAGGTAGAGTCCGTCTATTGCCGGGGCCTTGTCCACGGGCGTATCGCGGCAATACACGGCGAATTGGACGAAATGGAGTTCACCGACCGGCGTAAACTGTGCATTTCCCTCCTGGCCTTCGCCCTTGGCGATGCTGCGCTGCACATAGTTGCCGTTCACCACCATCGTTGTGCCCGGCGGCGGCGGGGGGGGCGTTGCATAAGCGGCGGCGGCCGGGGCGGGGTCGTTCGTGCTATAGGTTGCCGGGGCTTCGCCTTTTGCGCTCATCGCCGGTTGGGCCAGGCTGCCTTGCACTTTTGCGATGGCTGCCCGCCGGCGCAGTTCGGCCTCGGCGGGCGTTTCCGCGGACAATTCGGCGGCGACCGGCGCTTGGGGTGCGCTGTAGGTTACCGGGGGCGGGATGATCTTTTTTTCCGGGGCATAGGGCTTTATGACCTTCGTTTGCGCGGTGGCCGACAGTACAGGGCACAGGAGCAGGGCGCAGCAGATTAGCTGTTTCATAAACAAATGCGTGTGTTTTGATTACTTTTTTGTAAGGGATTGAACGTGTTTTAATTTGAATTGTTCAAAGCAAGGC
>JBEIDF010000319.1:0-2941 GCA_040383605.1 Lewinellaceae bacterium | reverse complement strand
GGATGCGACGATCGTATTTCAGGGGATCGTGAAAAGCGCGTCCGGCGCGCCGGTGGCGGATGGGGAGTACTCGTTTAATTTCACGTTGTGGAGTTCTTTAAATGGAACGGCCAATACCGATAAATTATTAAAAATTGGCGCGACGGACTACAACACCCCCTCGAACCAATGGTCGGAGACGGTCACCCTGCAGGTGCGTGGGGGGGTATATTCCCACTATTTGGGTTCTGTTACCCCCCTGAATCCGCAAAATTTTCTGGAACCGGTATTTCTGAATATCAATTTCCAAGGGCGGGATTTGGTACCCCGCGCCGGGCTTGGCTACTCTCCCTACGCCTTGTTTGTTAGCAAAGCGTACCAGGCAGTTTGTTCCGGCGCCGTGGGCGACATCAAGTATTCGCTGTTGCCGCCGGATAAATTTAAAGACGTGAACGGGGATTGCTGGGTGCCGCTCGACGGCCGCACCTTGTCTTCCACGGATGCTTTATACCAGCAAGGTGTTACGACGCTTCCCAACGCCGGCGGGACATTCATCCGCACGCAGGATTTTGCCGCCTCCACCTTTACTGAAAATAGCTGGACCAGCGTGGCGTACGGCAACGGCCTGTTTGTGGCGGTGTCCAACTCCGGAACGGGAAATCGGGTGATGACCAGCCCGAATGGAATCAACTGGACAAATCGAACCTCCGCGGCAAATAACAACTGGACCAGTGTCGCGTATGGCAACGGCCTGTTTGTGGCGGTGTCCAACTCCGGTTCGGGAAATCGCGTGATGACCAGTCCGAATGGAATCGACTGGACGAGTAGAACTTCCGCAGCGAATAACAATTGGTTCAGCGTCACGTACGGCAACGGACTGTTCGTGGCCGTAGCCAACTCCGGTACAGGAAACCGCGTAATGACCAGTCCGGACGGCATCAATTGGACGATTCGAACTTCCGCGGCCAATAACGCTTGGCTCAGCGTCACGTACGGCAACGGCCTGTTTGTGGCGGTGTCAACCGACGGTATTGGCAACCGCGTGATGACCAGTCCGGACGGCATCAGCTGGACGATTCGAACTACCCCGTTAAATAACAATTGGCGCAGCGTAACGTACGGTAACGGCCTGTTTGTGGCGGTGTCAACCAGCGGTATTGGCGGTCGCGTGATGACCAGCCCGAACGGAATCTGGTGGACGGTTCGACCTTCTGCGACGGATAATAACTGGAGCAGTGTGGCGTACGGCAACGGATTGTTTGCAGCGGTGGCATACAGCGGTACAGGAAACCGTGTGATGACCAGCCCGGACGGCATCACCTGGACGTCTCGAACTTCTGCAGCGGATAACAGTTGGAGCAGTGTGGCGTACGGCAACGGCCGCTTTCTCGCCGCGTCCACCGATGGTACGGGCAACCGCGTGATGACCAGTACGAACGGGGTGAGTTGGACCACATCGCAAACCCCCTACGAACGCTGGAACACACTAAACAGCTCCAATGCAGACCCGGAGCGCAGCGCTGCGACGGCCCCCGGGACGCTGCAAAATAGCGACTTCCAGGCGCACACGCATGCCACCGCCTTGGCCGGCGCCCACACACACGCTTTTGACCGTCGAGCCAACGTTATTATAGGTGAGAATAACGGGAGCAACTACGACACTTCCGTGAAAAGTACGGATAAGTCGCTCATTGGCTCAAGCACGACTTCCACAGACGGGACGCATACGCACACCATGAATGCCAACTCGGACGGGGGAAATGCCAACGAAACCCGCCCGGTCAACCTGAATCTCTGGGTGTATATCCGGATAAAGTAAGGCGGCAATTTCACCTGTTGTAAACTGATCATTTGGGCTTCCATATCAAACTATTAAGTCATGATACATTATCAATACCTCAAAATCGCGCGGCATTATCTCCTGATCCTGGGCTTTGTATGTTGGGGCTGCCTGGCCTTCACGCAGAACCAAACACCCTATATCAGTTTTCAGGGTATCTTGAAAAAGGTATCGGGCGAACCGGTGTCGGACGGCGATTACGACTTTACGTTTTCGTTCTGGAGCACGCCTTCCGGTACCTCGAATGATGATAAATTGCTGAAAACCGGCGCTACGGACAACAGCGACCCGGCTAACCAGTGGTCAGAGACCGTTACCCTAACGGTGACCGGCGGGGTCTATTCGCACAATTTGGGTTCCGTTACCCCCCTGAATCCGAATAATTTCACCGGCCCGGTTTATTTGAATATCCGGGTGGGCGGAAAAGACCAGTTGCCCCGTACGGAATTTACCTACTCCCCTTATTCCTTTTATGTTTACAATTCCCGGACGGTCGTTTGTTCCGGCGCCGTCGGCGATGTAAAGTATTCCATTTTGCCGCCGGATCAGTTCAAGGACGCCAATGGCGACTGCTGGGTTCCGCTGGATGGCCGAACCTTGGCTTCTACGGATGCTTTGTACCAACAAGGTATTACGATGCTTCCTAACGCGGGCGGTTTGTTTCTCCGCGCACAAGATTTCGCTATCATCAGCGGCTCTGAGTACTGGAAACCGAAAAACAACAGCGACAACGACCCCAATCGCACGGCATCCACGGCAATTGGCTCCGTACAAAACAGCGCGTTTAAATCGCACGTGCATACGGTGGCAGATGACGGCGCGCACAACCATAGTGTAAATCGGCGGGGCAGCGGAGGAGCTGTTAACGGGGATAACGATGCAACCAGCAGCGATAAGTCTGTTTTCGGAACCAGTTACAGTAAAATGGCCGGCGGACACACCCACACCATTAATGCGAACTCCGACGGAGGCGGCACACAGGAAACCCGCCCGGCCAATTTGAATCTGTGGGTTTATGTCCGGATTAATTGACGGGTTAGCGCGCAAATTCCCAACGCACCCTGGTATTCAATTTTTTGGTTTCAACAAGAAACAATTCAAATAATGAAAAATTACCGACAT
>JBEIDF010000318.1:0-2973 GCA_040383605.1 Lewinellaceae bacterium | reverse complement strand
TTATGTGGCCGACCTGAACCCCTCGGATAATTGCACCTCCTCGGGCGACTTGAACGAGAGCCAGGATATAACGGCCGGCGCCTACACGGTGAGCGGCTCCATCGTCACGGTAACCTATACGGTGTCGGACGATGCCTCGCCAGCCAACAGCACGACCTGCCAGGTGGTAATCACGGTGGTGGATAATGTTGCGCCGACGGTGTCGTGCCCGGCGAATATTACGGTGAATACGGATGATGCGGGAGTTCCCAGAGGCATTCCGGTTGGTACCTGCACGATTACCATTCCGGATTATGTATCCCAACTGACGCCTTCGGACAATTGCACGGCGACGCCCAACCTGGTCGAGAGTCAGTCGATAACAGCCGGTTCCTACAGTGTGTCGGGCGACGGGGCACTGGTAACGGTCACGTACACGGTTTCGGATGATGCCTCGCCGGCCAATTCGACGACCTGCACGATAGTCATCACCGTCAACGATAACGATAAGCCGACGGTGGTCTGTCCGCCAGCGACGACCGAGATTAATACGAATGACGGCGCCAGTTGCCAAATCACGATCCCGGATTACGTGACGCTGCTGTCGCCGTCGGATAACTGCACGGCTGCAGGCGACCTGAACGAGAGCCAGGACGTGACCGCCGGCGCGTACACGGTATCGGCCGACGGGGATTTAGTGACCGTGACGTACACGGTGTCGGATGACGCCTCGCCGTCGAATTCGACGAGTTGCGTAGTGGTCATTACGGTGAACGATATCGGGCCAATGATAACGGGTGATATCGACCCGGATACAATCTCCGTCTGCCGATTGTCGGATGCCCCGGCTCCGGTAACCACGGTAGATGCCTTGGAAGCATTGGATGAGGATGCCGATTTGGATATCGCTGATGCCTGCACTACGGATGCTAACCTTCTGGTGGAAATGACCAGTGAGGATACGACTGGTACGAGTCCGAACTTTACGCTTACCCGCACATATAAGGTAACAGACGCCGCCGGAAACACGGTAGAGGTGACTCAAACAGTTCTGTTCAAGACTTTCTGTTTTATCATTGACGGTGTTCTCTTGAATTCAAGAGATTTGTTACAAACACCCCCGGTTGAAACTGGAGTTGGTATGGCTGTCGTTCGGATGACCGGTAGCGAAGATAGCACGGTTACGACCATAGCGAACGGCCGTTACACGCACCGTGTCGAAGTGACTAGTTCGTCCCATAGTGTGACTATTCGCCCGCACAAAATCGTCAACAAACTGAACGGATTGACGACAGCGGACGTAACGCGTATCCAACAGCATATTGTGGGTAGCGTGCCGTTTACGAATGCCTACGATGTAGTGGCATCTGATGTGAATAATGACAAGCTCATTAATGCCGCTGATCCATCAGCGATATTCCAAGCCCTGCGCGGCAACCAGTTAGCGTTTATGCAGATTGACTCTTCCTGGCGCTTTGTATCTCAAGGTCATACTTTCCAAGGAGGTCCGTACTTCCCGACGCCGTTGCCGAACAGTGGTTTCTGGAACTATCCAAGACATCGCACTTATGTTAACTTGGATAGGGACACCTTTAATCAAAACTATATTGGTATCAAGGTGGGAGATGTAATTACGCCGTTCACGAACCCTGGCAATCGTGCTTCTGAAGATGGACGGATGCTGTTATTGGCAAACGATAGGGTTCTGAGCGCTGGAGAAGAGGTGACCGTGACGCTCCGGGTACTGAATTTCAAGGATATTGCAGCCATGCAGTTTGCACTGGGTTTTGACTTCACGCGCCTGGAGTTCCAGGAAGTAAAAACGGCACCTGGTTCGCCGCTTAATGATGATCATTTTGGTCTGTTCAATGTGGCGGAAGGTGAGATTCGCACCATTTGGAGTGTTGTACAAGGTTTGGATGTGCCGGATGGCAATGCGATGATATATATTCGATTCAAAGCGTTGGACGATCAGGTTCGTTTAAGCGAAGTATTGCACTTGATGGATCAGGTTCTTCCTGCCGAGGCATACCAGACCGATTTATCACCACGCGAGATCGAATTACAATTCATCCAACGTGCCCGTGTTCCGGTAAGCAATCAGCGCAGCCAAGAGCAAGGTGTCGAGGCAGATCAAGATCAAAAGGTGATTCTGATGCAAAATCGCCCGAATGCTTTCCACGATAAAACGACAATCGGATTTATCTTAAGCGAACCGATGGATGCGCATCTCCGCGTATTTGATCTGACTGGTCGTTTGATTCTTGAGCGCGGTGCGTATTACCCCGCGGGTTACAATAGCGTAGAGCTGCAATTGGATTCGAATACCAACCGCGGTGTATTGATTTACGAACTTACAACGCCTTATGGTACGCAAAGTCGAAAAATGCTTTCCGAGCCAAGGCAATAATCAGGATTGAAATTACCAACAAAATCCAAAGGGGTCGTCTCGTTCTTCGAGACGGCCTTTTTGGTTTTTGCGCTTGATCTTATTACGCAAATTTGTGCCTGACTACGCCTGCGTTACAGGCGTAGGGCCCATTTTTCGCATCATTCGCTATTTTTTTGTGCCTGGCATCGCTATGTTTCGACATGCTGGTTGTTTTGTCCAATGGGGTTTGGTATTATAGGTCTTGATGCTTTAAAAACCCCGCCGGCGCATCTACCATCCTGTAACCCCCTGATTTATCAGGGGGGGGCACCCGGATGACCCACCATCTCGATCAATCTGACAAGCCGTCCATCACCAATTTTCTGCCATTCGATTGTGAATTTTGAATCGTCAGCCGGATCGTTTTTGTCCACGTTGGGATATTTACCATCCTGAAATCACCGGATTTTTTGGCGGCGCTGGTGGCGCGATGGCCGCCGTATTTGCCCTGCTGACTGCCGTTGCCTCACCGGTATCCTGCTGTTTATTCGGGATTTTTTGCTGTTGCTTTGGGTCGTTTTTTTACCTCCCGCCGGCGCATCTTCTAGAAAACTGTCATCCCT
>JBEIDF010000317.1:0-2986 GCA_040383605.1 Lewinellaceae bacterium | reverse complement strand
GATCGATTCCGGGCCTTGCACGCCGGCGTCCAGCAACCGATGCGCGCCGGCAAAGCTGATATACCCGCCCACAGTGCCGCCGACGAGGGTGACGATCGCTAACGCATCTATTTGCGCCGGCCAGATGCTCCGGTACAAGGCCTCGCCGAGCGGGGGCGCTGCCGCGGCCGCCACATAGAGGGTGAAACAGAGCATGCCAATGCCCAGTATTTTTACCACGGTATCCATCACGCGATTGGCTTCCGGCGCCCAAAAGATGGCCAGCGATACGGCGGCTGACAGCACCGCCGCATACGCGGTGTCGAGGCCGGTCAGCAATCGCAGCCCCATGCCGCAGCCGCCGATATTACCGATGTTGAAGGCTAATCCGCCCAAGGCGACCATGAGCCCAAGCGCGTACCCGAGGCCCGGCGCCAGTCGGTTGGACAGGTCTTGCGCCTGCTGTCCGGATGCGGTGAGAATGCGCCAGATGTTGAGTTGCGCGCCGATGTCGAGGAGGACGGACAGGAGGATCACAAATCCAAAGGAGCCGGCTAATTGCCAGCTGAATACCGCTGTTTGGGTCAGGAAACCCGGCCCGATGGCGGAGGTAGCCATTAAGAATGCTGCGCCGCTGAATGCGGCGGCAATCTGCGGGGGTCGGGTGATTTTAAAAATACGCATCCGGGAGTAATTTTAGGCTTCGCTTGTTCGAATAGGGGCTGCAATTTCGGCAAATTGGCCCAGAAAATTGCGCAACATCCGGGCAAATTCCACGGCCTGCGCGCCATCGCCGTGCAGGCAGATAGTTTGTGCGCAGACCGCCAGCTCGGCGCCGTCGCTTGCGCGCGCGTGTCCGCGCAGTACCAGGTTATAGGCCTGCTCGCGACAGGCCGCTTCGTCTTCCAGAAGCGCGCCGGCTTGTTCGCGCGGCGTCAGGGCGCCGTCGGACTGATACGTCCGATCGGCAAATACTTCCGATACAGTTTGCAGTCCGGCTGCTTCGCCGGCCTTTATCGCCGCACTGCCGCTCAATCCAAACAACAGGAGGGACGGATCAAAATCCCGCACGGCCTGCGCGATGATCGCCGCCAATGCCGGATCGCGTGCGGACATATTGTAGAGTGCGCCGTGGGGTTTGACATGCCGCAGGCTGGCTCCGGCCGCGCGCGCTGCCTTCGACAGGATTTCTATTTGCGCCGAAACCAAATCGTAATACGCCGCCGGTTCCAGGCGCAGCGCGCGCCGTCCAAAGTGCGCTTTGTCGGCAAAACCCGGATGGGCGCCGATGGCCACTCCGTGCCGAAGGGCCAAATCTATCGTTTGCCGGATGGTATCGGCATCCCCGGCGTGGTATCCGCAGGCGATGTTGGCCGAACTGATCAGTGGCATCAGCGCAGCGTCGTTGGCGAAGCCTTCGCCCAGGTCGCAGTTGATGTCAATAGATCTCATCGGGCCAAGATAACTGTATTTGTAACTGGTTAGCAGGATCGCTGTCTGGCCCCAAAAGTCCCATTTTCCACCATACTTCGCAATTTTTTTTGACCATAGCGCTGCTATGGCCTGCAAAAAATCGCTTCGTCTGGCGAAAAATGGATCCTTTTTTGGCTCAAACGCGACCTGCTAACCAGTTACCTGTATTTTTCCGCCCGACTCCTTGGCGAGTCGGTACGCGCAGGCGTGCCGGAGACGCCGCAACCAGGCGCGTTGCGCCTGCGCGGCGGCGGTAGCCGTTTCGAGTGGTACGCGCGCAAGCCGGAAGGATGTGCCGGGCTGCATTTGCGCCAGCGCGGGCAGATCGGCCTGCAAGACCTGCGCGATGCGCGGGTAGCCGCCGGTGGTCTGGCAATCGGCCAGGAGCGCGAGCAGATCGCCCCCGGGCAGGAGTTGGAGGAGGCCGGGCTGGACGGCCGAGGAGACCAGTTCGAAGGGCGCCGGCAACTCCAACGGCGGCCCGACCAGCGCGCAGGCCATTCGGTTGCTCTGCGGCCCCACGCGCCAATCAGCGGATTCCAGCAGTTGCTGCGCCGCCGTATCCAGCAAATCATATTCCGGGCCGGCGAGGTATCGGAGTACCGGCGCGGCAGGGTAGGCGTCCCGGATATTCACTCGCCAGGGCAAAATCGCGTTTTCGGGCGCTGAAAAGTCGGTTGCGGCAATCAAAGGCAGGCGGTCGTCTGCGCGCAGTGCCCGGCCATGCCAGCCGCCGACGGCTGCGGCCAGGCTGGTGCTGCGGGAATCCAGCCAGGGGGCGGTTTGCAGGCCGCCCTGGACTGCCAGATAGCACCGCATGCCCTGCAGTCGCTTTCGGAAGGTCAGAACGCTGCCGGCTGCTACGCGGACGGGCGTCCAGACGGGGATCGCTTTGCCCTCGAGGCGGGCGTCGAAATCGGCGCCGCTCAGCGCAAACAGGGTATCCTGTTCGAATTGGAGCATAGGCGCTGGAAAATGCATTTCGATTAAGGCGGCTCCGGGCGCATTCCCGATCACGATATTGGCGATTTGCGCTGCCAGGCTGTCGGCGGCGCCGGCCCGGTGGATGCCCAGATGCGCGTAGCCGACGCGGCCGAGGTCCTGCACCGTGTCCAGCAGGCCGGCTTTTAATACACGCAGGCTCATCGCGATTGCGCGATGTGGTCAAATTCTGCCGAACTGACCGGGTAAAAGGTGATTTCATCGCCCGGGCGCAGGTACACCGGCTCGGCGCGCGCCGCATCGAACATGCGCAAGGGCGTGCGGCCGATCAGGTTCCAGCCGCCGGGCGAATCCAAGGGGTAGATGCCGGTTTGCCGGCCTGCAATGCCCACACTGCCGGCGGGGGCCAGGCGTCGGGGGCGCGGCAGTCGGGGGGCGGCGATCCGCTCGTCGAGTATGCCCATATATGCAAAACCGGGTAGGAATCCGAGCATGTACACCTGGTAAACGGTCGAAGTGTGCAGGGCGACCAGTTCCGCCGGCCGCATTTTCAACTGCCCGGCCAGCGTCAACAGATCAGGGCCATATTCCG
>JBEIDF010000316.1:0-3021 GCA_040383605.1 Lewinellaceae bacterium | reverse complement strand
GATCAATCAGGTAATTCGCGAATCGCTTGCCCGAACTGGCGTATTCATACGACCGGGGGGCGGATTCCTGGAGTTCCTCGGAGTCTAAAATTTCGTGCATGTTCCTTGTTTTTGGTATTTATGAACATTGTTGCTGTGGTCAGGATGGGTCTTTGTAGCTTACCGATGTGCAAAAAAGGCATTCTCTATATCAAATCAAATGTACTTCAATTTCTGGTTTTTCCACCGTCCCAATCCGCAATCCGAAATCCCCAATCCGCAATCCAAAATCTCCAATCCCAAATTCCAAATCCGCCACGCCCATCATAATCAAATGTTCCTTCGCTCGCGTCATCGCCACGTTCAGTTTCCGATCCACGCCGGCTTCGTTGATGGATTGGATGGCGCGGAGCTGGAGCCGACTTTTGATGGCGAAGGACACGATGATTACGTCGCGCTCGGCGCCCTGGAAGCGCTCGACGGTATCTATGGTCACCGACTGGTATTCGGCCGGGAGTTTTTGGCGGATATTGGCGATCTGGGCGCGGAAGGGGGTGATCACGCCGACGGTGGTGGCGGGATCGAAGCGCGTGCCATAGAGCTGGTGCACGTATCGGATGAGTTCCACCACCAACTCGGCTTCTTCGTCGTTGATTTTGGAGCGCGGATCGGGCTGGGTGCGGATATAGGCCACGCGCTGCTGGAAGTAGGGGTGCAGCGGGTGCGCGCTGGGCGGCCAGGACAGGGGTTCGAACTGGTGGGGCAGGGCCGGCTCCAGTTGGCCGCCGTAAAAATGCTGGTTGGGATACGCCGCAATATCGGCGTGCATGCGGTAGTGTTTGGTGAGCATGCCATAGCAGTGATCCCAGCCGCGCGCGCGGGCGTTCTGCAGGAGGCGGGTGAAAAGCGAATCTCTAAGGTTGTGCAGGCCGATTTCGGCCAGTTGGGGCCTGCTGCAGCGCGAGCTGGTCTCGTCTTGCAGCACTACGGCGGGCAGTTGGTTGTCGTCGCCGATCAGGATGAAGCGTTCGAATTTCGGCAGGATACCGGCCAGTTGGGGTTCCAGGAGTTGGGAGGCTTCATCTACGATCAGGGTGTGGAATTTTTTGAATTCCAGCAGTTCGAGGCTGTTGGCGAAAGTGGCTTGGGTGGACACAAAGATGCGCGTGCGGGCGGCCACTTCATAGAGTTCGTTGAGCGGGCGCTGTTCGGAGAGGCTTTTCCAGCTGTTCTGCGTGTCGTGTCGGCCGAGTTGGATGAATTCGATGCCCAGTTCCTGCAGTTTTTCGCAGATGATGCGCACGGCTTGGTTGGTGAAAGCGATGATCATCACATTGAGGCCTTGCGCGTCGAGTGCGCGCGCGAGTTCCATGAG
The DNA here is from genome assembly GCA_040383605.1 of Lewinellaceae bacterium. Classification (GTDB taxonomy): domain Bacteria; phylum Bacteroidota; class Bacteroidia; order Chitinophagales; family Saprospiraceae; genus M3007. The sequence goes on along the minus strand of JBEIDF010000316.1, from coordinate 1,667 downwards.
CACCGTGCTGGTTTTGCCGGTGCCTGGCGGGCCTTGGATTAGGAAGTAGTCGCGGGCGGACAGCGCGCGGGTCACCAGCGGGTGCTGCTGGACAGCGCTGGTGGTTTCGAGGGGCTGGAGGCGGGGTTCCAGCAGGCCGAGGATGCGGTTTTGGGCTTCGGCGGGCGCCTGCAGGAAGCGGGCGAGCAAGCTCAGCATCGTTTTGTACCCTGATTCGCGGAAATCGCGTTCGATGGCCCAGTAGTCGCAGCGGTTAAAATACGATAGGTCGAGTTGTTTATTGGCCAGGCGGACGGTGATCTCGGTTTTGCCGAGCGACACGATCGAGCATTTCAGGATTTGCTGGTCGAGCGGGCGCAGGTCGTCCGGATTCGGGGTAGGGTAGAGGATCACCGTTTCGTTTTCGCGGAAGCTGGTGACGCCGGCGCCGGCCTGATCCTGCGGGATTTGCAGGGTGATGGTAAAATCTGCGCCGATCCGATCCAGTTTCAGGTCGGTGCGTGCGCTGTAGTTGTTGAGTTTGTCCCATTTGGAGGCGTGCCAGAGCGCGGCGAATCCGCCGATGTCTTCTTGGTTGTCCGGATTGCCGGTTTTGCCGGTTTGCATTTCCCGGAAAATGAACCGCGCGTACTCGTAAAACCAGTCGCGCAGCAGGGGCGAGGCGGCGGTCATCGCTTGGCGGAAATCGGCCAAATTGCCTTCACTGAATTTGGGCAGCGGCCCGGTCGGGTCGGACAGCAGCGCGTCTATCGGTCCGGTATCGCCGGCGGCCAAGCGGAGTTCATTGGCTACGATGCGGTTGCGGAGCATCAGGAGTGCTTGTTTGCGGGTGGGGTTGTCGTCGCGTGCGTCGCGCAGGGGCGACTGTTCCGGGGCGGTTTTGGCGTAGAGGATGGCGCTGGTACCTTGTCGGCCCGGGAAGGTAGATTCCAGCAGCAGGCTGTACAGCAGCGCTTGCGCCTCGTGGTTGGGATACAGTCCGCGGTTGGGGGCCTTGCCCGCCTTCATTTCCACCACATCTTTGCGGCTGGGGTCTGCGGGGTCTTCGAGCAGCAGATCCAGGCGGCCTTGGATGCCATATTGGGCGGAGATGAAGGTAGGTTCGAGCGTGAGGCGTTTGCCTTTAAAGTGGTGCAGGGCCAGGCGCAGATTGGGTTCGAGCGCTTTGCCGTCCGCGTGCAGTTTTTTAATCGGTTCGCGCACATACAGGCCCTCTTTGCAGGCGAGGCAGAGCATACTAAAAGAATTCTCGCGCATCATGCGGTTGAAGCAGGCATCATATTCGAAGTCTGGGTCGGTTGCGATGGCGTCGAGCATTTGTCCGGCCAGGTTACCCAGCAGCATACTGTCGGTTACTTCTGTTTTTGCGAAGCGTTTTAGCAGATGCAGCAGCGGGTTATCGCCGTCGTACTGGCTGCATTCGGCCAGTTCTTTGGCTTCGAGCAGGTAGTCGGGTTCCAGCACGATCAGGCTGCGCTCGCCGGCGTAGTATTCTCCTTCACGGCCGTCGTAGGGTTTCACGTCCGTGATAAAGATGGTGCTATAGAGCGGCAGGAATTCGTGCACCCGGGAGAGGTCGGCGCCGGAGCCGTCTTCGCGGCGGTTGTCCCAGCATTTGATGGCGATGTTATTGCCCAGTTCGTCCGTATCGCAGTACAGCACGCAGT
>JBEIDF010000315.1:0-3065 GCA_040383605.1 Lewinellaceae bacterium | reverse complement strand
GTTATTTTGGTAGTTGTGGTTCCAGTTGACGATATTACCGAACTCGTCGCGGTTCTGGTAGTTATCGCGCAGGTACGTCCAGTCCACCTGACGGCCGGCCCAGATTGTTTGCTGAATGATATTATCGCCTGCGTAGCCGATACCAGGGCGGTTGTCCGAACGGAGCGCGGTGTAGGTGGCGTTGCCGTCCAGCGACAATTTCGGGCTCATTTTGATTCCGAAGCCCAGGTTAAAGGTATTGCGCTGCAATTCGGTATTGGGCACCATCCCCTTTTGATCCATATTGGTAAAAGAGAAGCGGGCATGCGATTTATCGCCGCCGGCGGTGATGGCCACGTTATTGGTGAATGTCACGCCGGTTTCGAAGATACTTTTCACATTATCCGGTTGTGCGACCCAAGGCTGGTCTTTGCCGGTAAACTGGTCGAAGCGCTGGCCTTCGCCGGCTTCATCCGTTTGGCCGTTGCCGTTGTTGTCAATACCGTCCTGTTGGCTCAGGCTGGCGTCGAAAGCGGGGCCCCAGCTTTCGTCCACACCGTCCCACAGACCATTTCCGGTACCATCCACGTAATTGAACTCGAAGCCGATGCCTTGCCCAAACTTATTTTGGTAGGTCGGGAGGCGGAACGGCGAGGCGAAGCCGATATCGCCTGTGTAGGTGACGCCGAGGCCTTTTTGGGCGCCTTTTCCGGATTTGGTGGTGATCAGGATCACCCCGTTGGCGCCGCGGGCGCCATAGAGTGCCGAGGCGTTCGGGCCTTTGAGCACCGTCACCGAGGCGATATCGTCCGGGTTAATGTCCTGAATCGCGTTGCCGAAGTCCACCCCGCCGAATTGCGAGTTGCCTGCGCCCTGCGCGCGGTTGTCCATGGGAATACCGTTCACGACGAAGAGCGGTTGGTTATCGCCCGTGATAGAGGTATTTCCGCGGATCACGATCCGGGAGGATGCGCCTACGTTACCGGAGGAGCTGACGACATTGACGCCGGCGATTTTGCCGGACAGCGAGTTGACCACGTTGGCGTCGCGCGCTTGCACGAGTTGGCTGCCATCCAGTTGTTGGACGGCATACGCCAGCGATTTTTGTTCCCGCGTCACACCGAGTGCGGTGACGACCGCCTCCTGCAGCACCTGTCCGGCTGCGAGGATCACGTCCACCGTGTTGGAAGCGCCCAGCGTCACTTCCTGGGTTGAATAGCCTGTGTAAGAAAAAACCAAGGTAGTTGCGCCTGCGGGCACGTCCACCTTGTACTTTCCATTGACGTCCGTGCGGGCGCCTGCGGAGGCGCCGGCGACCCGGACGGAGGCGCCGATCAGCGCTTCGCCGTCATCGCCGGTCACTGTGCCGACTACCGTGCGTTGGGCGGTGGCGATGCCCACGGAAAGCAACAGCAGCATGAGGATGCTTAAAACTTGCTTCATACGTAAAGATGAATTTGGTGAAAAAAAAATGATTATCTGTTTCCATGCAGCCTTCCGGTTTTGCACAAAAAAAAACTCATCTACAGGCACAGCGGATGCTGTAAGCCTACAGATGAGTAAAATAAGATGGGTTTAGGTATTCCACGTAAAGGAAGTAAACAGTCGGATTAAAATCGGCGCTAAAGGTAAAAGGCAAAAATTATATTGCAAGAAAAAATTTTACATAAAATTAATTTTTGTTCAAATCTTACGCGTTTTTTTTGAATTTTGAGGTGCATTGTACTCTTTAATTAAATGAACGACTGTTTTTTCCTCACAGGATCGGGTATCCCGCGCCTTTAGGCCGATCCGTCCGCCGTGCTTTAGCATTGCCTTCCTGTACGCGGAGTGGCGCCGCGCTGAAGCACGGCGGACGGGCCGGCCTAAAGGACCGGCGGACCCGCAATCGCGTTACCGAAAAGTTAATGTTCCACCCAACCCCACGGCCCGGGCGCCAAAAACGCCGTATCTTCGTTCCGATAAAATATGAGCACCTGTCTGTTGCACATACGAAGCCTCGCGGCGCTCTGCTGCCTGCTGCCCGCCGCAGTGTTTGCCTGCGGTGACCCGACGACGGATCTCTCCGGGGCGGGCGCCGACGGGCCGCACGTATTTTACCGCGGCCGACAGGTCATCGTGAAATCGCTGGTGCGACAGGACAGCATCCTGAGGCTGCAATCGGATGTATTTCCCGACCGGCAGTCGGTGGAACTGCACTGCCCGGTTCCGGAGTCTACGCGGCAATTTTCATTTAGGCTCAAAGAAAAACTGGAACCCTCCCCCTCCACCTACCCGCTGCCGGATAAAATGCTGGTGTTATCTGACATTGAAGGTAATTTTCAGGCTTTCAACCTGATGCTCCACAGCGCCGGGGTGATTGATTCGAGTTTTAACTGGACCTACGGCGCCGGCCACGTGGTTTTTCTGGGCGATTTTTTCGATCGCGGACTGTATGTCACGGAGGTGCTGTGGCTGATTTACAAATTGGAAACCGAAGCGGAAGCGGCCGGTGGGCAGGTGCATTTTATCATCGGCAACCACGAGGTGCTCAATTTGGAGGGAAACACCTATTATGTTCGCAGGAAATACCTGGAAAATGCCGCCCTGCTGGGCGAGGACTATCGGGACTGGTTCGGCCGGCAATCAGAACTGGGCCGCTGGCTGCGCACCAAAAATGCCGTGGAGAAAATCGGCGATTTTGTCTTCTGCCACGGCGGAATCAGCGCGGAAGTCGCTGCTGCCGGCATGAGCCTGGAGGAAATTAACACGCTTGCGCGCCGGTACTATGGCGTGCCGTTGAGCGACATCAGCGATCCGCGTGCCCGACTGATTTTTGATGTGGAAAAGGGCGTTTTTTGGTTTCGCATGGCCGCCCGAAACCGGATGCCGGAGGCACAACTGCAACAGGTGCTGGCATACGCCGGGGCAACGCGCATGGTGGTGGGGCATACGCTGATGCCGGAAATCACCTCGCTCTACAACGGCCGGGTGCTGTGCGTGGATCTGTACCACGACCAAAATCTGCGCAACGGCTTCGCCAAAACGCTGCTGATCGAAAACGGCCGGCCTTATGGACTGGACAGCCGCGGGGAACGGTCGGGGCT
>JBEIDF010000314.1:0-3082 GCA_040383605.1 Lewinellaceae bacterium | reverse complement strand
GGATACCCGAATTAGTGCAATACAGGGTGCTTCCCCACCCGATCAATCCACGTTATCGTGCAGGTAAGCGTTGCCGCCCATGCGCAGCTCCGGCTCGTCCTCCAGGGAGATCGTCCAGTTCGACATCGGCTGGTCGGCGGCGTCGGGGACGTCGTCCAGCCGGATATTTTTGCGCAGGTAGGCCGGCTGGTTTTCCAGTTCGATAATCGTCTGCGGGGAATTCAGCTTTACCACCTGGATTTGGCGGTTGCGCACCTCCTCCCGGCGGCGGGCGGCATTTTCCATCCGGCGGCGGTGTTCTTCCGGACTGAGCTTCGGCGGTTCGGCCTGCACGTACGGATCGTTTGTGCCGGTATGCTTGCGCATATTTCCGACCTCGAACTCAATCACGTTTGCTGGTTTTTCTTCCGGCGGCCGGTAGGCGTCCTCCTCCGTGACGGTGAACAGGGAGGGCGGGCGCGTTGGCGTTTCATCCTCCAGGTGCACGTTTTGGCGCGGCGTTTCCGGCTTCGCAAAGCCTTGTTTTTGCGCCTGCAGGGGGGCTGTTTTGCGCGAGGCTTCGAAGCCCGTGGCGATGATGGTGACGCTGAGTTTTTCGCCGAGGCGTTCGTCGTAACAATTACCCCAGATCAGGTTGGCATTTTCGCCTGCTTCGCGTTGAACGAACTCCGTGACCTCAAAAATCTCGTCCATAGTGGCTTCTTTCACCCCGGAGGTGATATTGACGAGGATATTTTGCGCGCCATGGATGTTGTTGTCCTCCAGCAGCGGCGAGTTGAGGGCTTCGTCCACCGCGCGGCGCGCGCGGCCTTCGCCTTCCACGGCGGCTGTGCCCATGATGGCGACGCCGGAATCGCGCATGACCGTATTCACATCTTCAAAATCCACGTTTACATATCCGGGTACCGTGATGATTTCCGCGATGCCTTTGGCGGCCGTGCAGAGGATATTATCCGCCTGCGAGAAGGCCTGCGAGATGCTGAGGTTACCGTGAATTTGGCGCAATTTATCATTGCTGATGACCACCAGGCAATCCACATTCCTGCGCAGTTCGTCCAGGCCGTCATAGCCGTTGGTGACGCGCACGCGGCCTTCAAACGTAAACGGCAGGGTGACGATCCCGACCGTCAGGATGCCCATTTCCTGGGCGGTTTTCGCGAGGATGGGCGCAGCGCCCGTGCCGGTGCCGCCGCCCATACCGGCGGTAATGAACACCATTTTGGTGCCGTCTTCGAGGAAGGTTTTAATTTCATCGAGGCTTTCCAGGCAGGCGCGCTTGCCGACGTCGGGTTTACTGCCGGCGCCGCGGCCCTCGGTCAGTCCGTATCCAAGTTGGATTTTGACCGGCACCGGAGAAAACTCCATCGCTTGGGCGTCGGTATTGCAGATGGCATAGTCCACCCCGACGATGCCTTGTTTGTACATGTGCGTGACTGCGTTAGAGCCGCCGCCGCCCACGCCGATAATTTTTATGATGGAGGGTTCATCCTTTGGAAGATCGAACAACATAATCGTAAAGGTTTAAAATGAACAAGTATTCGTGAAAAACAGGCGCGAGGCGCAAGCGCAGCACGATTCACCGGGCGCCATCCGATTTTCACTTATTAAAATCCACATCCGGTTCTGCTTCGAACCACTCTTTGGTGCGTTGGAACAGGTTGTCCAGCCAGGAGCTGGATTTTTCTTCCGACACATTGGAAGGCGGTTGATCCTGCGCGGTAGCGGCGGGCGCCGGGGCGGCCTCCACGTCCTGGAGTCCGCGCAACAGCAGGCCAATGGCCGTGCTAAAGATGGGACTGCAGATATTTTCGCGGTATCCGTGGGCCAGCATCTCGTTCGGGATACCCACGCGGCAGGTCATGCCGGTGTGGTATTCCGTGAGTTTGTCCACGTGTTGGAGCAACGCGCCCCCGCCGGTATAGACGATACCGCCGATGAGTTTGCGTTCGTAGCCGCTGCGGCGGATTTCCCAGAGCACATAATCGAGCACTTCTTCCATGCGGGCCTGGATAATCCGGGAGAGGTTTTTCTCGCTGATTTCCTTGTGATCGCGGCCGCGCAGGCCTGGGATGGTGATGATGCGGTTGTCGAAGACCTCCTCGGTCATGGCTGATCCGAACTTCACCTTCAGTTTTTCCGCCTGCGTTTGCAATACGGAGCAGCCCTCTTTGATATCGGCGGTGATGACATTGCCGCCGAAGGGGATGACTGCCGTATGCCGGATAATTCCATCGTGGAAGATGGTAATATCCGTGGTGCCGCCGCCCATATCCACGAGGGCGACGCCGGCTTGTTTTTCCTCTTCATAGAGCACCGCATCCGCGCTGGCGATGGGTTCGAGCGTCAGTTCGGCCACCTTCAGTCCGGCTTTTTCGATACAGCGATAGATATTATTGATCGCGGTGATTTGTCCGGTGATGATATGGAAATTTGCTTCGAGGCGGACGCCGCACATCCCGATCGGATCGGTGATGCCCTGCTCGTTGTCCACGGTAAATTCCTGTGGGAACACGTGGATAATCTTATCGCCGGGCGGGAGCACCAGTTTGAACATATCGTTCACCAAGCGGTCAATGTCCTTCCCGCCGATTTCGATATGGTCGCTGTCGCGGGTGAGAATGCCGCGGTGCTGCAGGCTTTTGATGTGCTGGCCGGCGATACCGACATGCACGACGCGGAATTTCATACCGGCTTGCCGCTCGGCGATATCCACGGCATCGCGGATAGCGTTGACAGTTTTTTCGATATTGGAGACGACGCCGCGGAGCACCCCGACGCTTTCCACCTTGCCGACGCCGAGGATTTCCACTTTGCCGTGTTCATCTTTGCGGCCTGCGAGACAGCATACTTTGGTCGTTCCGATATCCAGCGCGACGACTACATCATGAGGTTGAGTCACTAATTCGGTCATAATGTTCGAAGATTAGAGAATGAGAGTTTGGTTAACAGCATTTTGCCTCCCGTCCATTTTTCCATTTTCGGGAACAAAGATATTTTTAAAACTTTTAGCTTGCATTATCATTTTTATTTAAAACATAATTTATCGCCTTGCTACCACCTGTCCTTCGTACTTTAAATTAAT
>JBEIDF010000313.1:0-3099 GCA_040383605.1 Lewinellaceae bacterium | reverse complement strand
CGTTTTTCCTCCCCCCCCCCCCCCCCCTCTGTTGCCTCCCGGTTTTGTGTCCTCTGTTTTTTTTTTTTTTTTTTTTTTTTTATTTTTTTGACTGGTGGGCGCCTTCCCCACACAAAAAAAAATCCCAACAAACTCTCAGCGCGCGCAGCGAATAGTGTCTATTTGCACCCGATCTTTTTTAAAAGGATGCACGCGCAGGCGGAAGATGCCCCCGTTGTTTTGCTCCTCCAGGCAATCGCACCAGTGTCGCCCTAATTTTCCCATCGCGAACGCGCTGTTGAATGCGGGTGTATGCAGCTCGTTCATCGCCCAGTCGTCGAGCAGCAGCTTGCTTTTCCGATCGTAGGCATATTGGCTCCAGATCGGTTTGAGCTGGTCGCATACAAGTCCCTGCTCCACATACAGATTCCATTCCGGTTGCGTATTACTGTACATCGTCCATGCCATAGCAAGCGGCGCCCAGCCGATGGTTGCTAAAAGCGGCGCTACCCAAATCCAGGCAGTCAGGAAGAAAGCCGGCAGGCGCCGCGGCAGATTAATGGCGCCTGGATACCGGAAAACAGTCCAGACCAATGCAATCATCGCCAGATTCCAAGGAAGTACCACGGTATTCCAATTTAATCCCAACGGACTGATGACCAATAGGATAAATCCATGAAATGCCCAGCAGACAATTTGTGCCGGCCGGCGTGTGCGCGCCCACAACAGGCCCAGGCCGAGGAGGGTCTCCAAAACGGCGGCTACATAACCCAGCGCCGGGAATTGCCCGAGCGGCTTCGTCCACGAAAAAGCCTGACAAAACCAGGTAAAATTATCTTCTGCAAAATACGGCGTACATTTCCAAATGCCGCCCCACACATAGATTGCGGCGATTGCCCATTGCTGCCCCTTGAGCGCCTCGGTCGAATCGAGCAGGCTGAGCGCCCAGAGTATGAGATAACAATACAGCCAAGGTTGTAACCGGTTGAGATCCAATAGCGCCAGCAGCGTAAACCATACAAGAACCCCCCGTATGATCGGCCGCGCGGCAGGCTTCCAGAGCAACAGTAGCAGCAAAAGCAGCCCGATGCCGGCGAGCGGCAGGCTGCTTGCAACCTCCGGCAATCCCGGCGCGCCCCAAAGCGGAATTTGTGGGAAAGAACGGTTAACGCCCGACCAAAGCGGCCAGGAAAGCGCTATCTGCCCGATCAGCGCCAGCGCGCTGATTCGGTTTACCCATGCCAGGGACGTGCTATCGGTTTGTGCCAATTTTTGTACATTAAATAGGTGCGTGCCGGTACAACCTGCGCATGATTACTCGTCACCGGACAGGTTGCTCTGTTCCTGATTTTTGGAAGGTTTTGATTTTTTGCGCACGGGATATTGTTTGGGTACGCCGCCTTTATACGGCGGCGGCTCCTGATCCAGCAGATATCCCGGTTCCTCCTCCGGATTCGGTTGTTGCGTTTGCCGGATCAGTGTATCGGGATCAGCGTAATGTTCTTCCGAGTAGGTAGATACGCGGTATCCGAGTAGGCCGATCAGGGTAATACTGAGACCGAATATCCATTTTTGCATATACTGCCCTTGCATGTAGCGTTCAAAACCGCCGGCGCCGGCTTGCAAGGGCTGACGCAGGGCGCTCCAGACGAAATTGCGCGCAGGTTGCAGGACGTAATAATGGATTGGTTTCCAGATGTTATTCCAGATGATCTTATAACGATCGGGTAGGGGAGGGCGGGTACTCGCTGCCACCGCCACATTTTTCGACATAATCCGGTACCATTCACTGCGGGTCACCCAATGGATCATTCGCCGGTCTTTGCCGAAAACGCCCAGTCGGGAAGGCGTAGCAATCGTACGCACCGTGCCGTCCCAGTGCACCAGCGCAAGCCCGAATCCGTGAAAGATACACTGCCGTTTGAGTTCCTCCATATACGGGTCGTGCGGCGCGATGAACACATCGGCGCCCAGCGCGACCCACTGCTCGTCGGCGAAATAGCGTTTAAACTGTTCGATCGCATAGATATACCGATACTTACGCCATTTTTGCATTGTAAAGTACCAACCTAAAAATCCCATGGCGCTGACGCCCAGCAGCAGGCCGATGTTGCCGGCCAATTGAAGATTCGATAGCCAGGGTAGTCGGCTATTATAAAACCAGGCGTACATCAGCGCAGCCACCAGGGCTCCGAAAGCCAGGCAGTCCCACAAAAAATAGACCACATTCAGCGTGTATTTCACTTCGCCGGATTTATCCAGCGAGGTTGCCTCGTACGTGCAGGTAAAGTAGGCGCCGTCTTTTTTTTTGAATCGCAGCATGCCGTCCGCTACCAGGCCGTCTGCACCCACATTGTCCAGCGCCGTTTCCATGGTTTCTGGATGGAATTCATAGCGGTACCGGTAAAACGACTTCAAGAAGGGAATAAAAGCCTTTTTGATCGCATCTTCATGCAGCACGCCCGGCCGGCCGGGTATCGGCAGGGCATCATCGGAAGGCGTGTGGGCGGTAGCATCCATATTGCGATGCGAAGATACGAAAAGCCGCTGTAAACGACGTAAAGCCCCGAAAAAAATGCGTGATTGCTTGGCCAGGTCGAGCGAAAGTCGTTACTTTAAGCGCAGAAAAATGAGTATTCGCCTTGTTGAGCTAAATCAAGATTAGCTTTGCAAAAAATCCCGTATGCGTGCTGAGGTTTTGCGAAAAAAAAGATAAAATGAAAGAAATATGATATTTGAATGGGATGAAAATAAAAATTGGAAAAATACGCTAAAGCATAAAGTTACTTTTGATGAAGCAAAAACGATATTTGACGATCCGGATGCGATTGAATTAGAAGCGAGTTGTGATGGCGAATACCGAATTATCAGAATCGGCAAAACTGCAACTAAATTTATACTTCTTGTTGTTTATACAATCAGAGGGTTGGCTGTCCGGCTCATATCCGCCAGACAAGCCAATATTGACGAACGAAACCTTTATCTTGAGCATAAATTTAAAAATCATAGCGATGAAAGTTCTAACGGTTAAAGAAGCGGTTGAAATGGTTAACAAGGGGAAAAACCTGGAAGGAGTTGTGCTCGATGAAAGCACAATCAAACAGGTGAATGTGCGAGATG
>JBEIDF010000312.1:0-3105 GCA_040383605.1 Lewinellaceae bacterium | reverse complement strand
CGCTTGTCCGCGTCCGTTAAACGCCTCTACGTAGCTGGAGTCCAATCTCAAGGTTTCTGAGTAGTGGCGTATGGCGTTCTCGTAATCGAGGCGTACCAGTTCGTTGTAGGCCAGGTTACACTGGCAGAGCGCGGCCTCCGGCGTTTTTTGCACACAATTTCGGAACAGCGATACCCCGTCTGACCAAACCTGGCTTTGCATAAACCCGAGCACCGCCAGTCCGCCTGCCAGGGACGCCAAGACCAGTCCGCGCACGGTTATTTCCAATTTTTCCAGCAACAGTGCGGCCAGCAGGAATATCCCGGCACAGGACAGGTACACGTAGCGGTCAGAACGCAGTTCAAAGCTCCCCACTGTCCGAAACGGCAGCATCACTGCCAATGGCAGCAGGTACAGGCTCAGCGCAAATAAGCGCTCCGGCAAGTTGCGCCAATAACGCCAGACCAAGAAGCCGGCCACCGCCAAAGCGATCGGCGCAGCGTAGTAGGTCCAAGGCCACAATCCGTCTGATTTGGCAAAAGGATAGGCAATCGAAAAGCCGATCGGCGCCAATATTTTGAAAGGGTAGAACCAGATTGTTTGCGAAACCATCCAAAAGCGATCCAGGGCCGCGAAAGCGGCAGAGCTCGCCTCGATATCATGCCCCTCCTGTGCCCGCGTGCTGAAGGTATAAAGCCCAAAACCTAAACTAATCAGAAAATATGGAATTTTACTCAGCCAATCTTTTCTCGTTATTTTTTTGTTCAAAAAATAATCTGTGGCGAGTAGGAGTAAGGGCAGGGTTACGGCTGCGGATTTAGACAAGGCGGCCAGCAGGAACAGTCCGAGGGAGGCGGGCAGGAAGGGTAGGGTGGCGGTACGTAGCCAGCGGACATAGCAGTGCCAGGCGGCAAGGTAGAAGAAAGCGAAAAGTACGGTACTGGTTGCGGCAGCCCAGCTGACGGCTTCGGCTTGCACCGGATGCACGGCAAACAGCACCGAGGCAAAAAGGGCTGGCCACGGTCTTTGAAACAATTGGAAGAGTGTGGCGAAGAGCAGTACGGCGTTGCCGGCGTGCAGGAGGAGGCTGATCAGGTGATGTCCCCAGGCTTCTTGTCCGGAAAGTTGCGCGCCAAGCCAGTACACGATCCAAGTGGCGGGTGCGTACATACCGAGGTTTTGTCCGGTGAAAAAACCGGAAAGCGAGGGTTGAAAAAGGGCTTGATTGTACAGGATCGCCTTATCGTCGTCAAAAAACACAAATCCGTTTTGCACTACGCCAAAATAGGCCGCCACTGCGGCGAGGGCGGGCAGGAAAAAAGGCGTCCAGCCGGCGGTCCACCACGGCTGTGGCGTGTGGGTTTCGGTGGCTCGAATTTCTGGCGCGCGGTCTTCCGGTGCGGGCGATTTTTTTTTCTTTGCCATGTGGATTGTTACTTGTTATTAGGAATCCCCGGTGTGTTTGGGTTATCTAAATCTAATCTGTTTCCCCACATGCGCATTTGGTCGAGTATCCACTGTTGCCTGCGCAGGATATACCTGGACGGATTTTTGACTTTATATTTTAGCGGATTGGGCAGCACGGCCGCGAGCATGGCCGCCTGTTCCCGGGTGAGATCCTTTGCGCTCTTTTTATAATAGTGTCGGGCTGCCGCTTCTGCGCCATAAATTCCGTCGCCGAACTCGATGACGTTTAGATAAACGGTCATGATCCGTTTCTTACTCCATACCATTTCAATTAAAAAGGTAAAATAGACTTCCAGTCCTTTGCGTACCCACGAACGCGCGGGCCATAAAAACGCGTTTTTCGCAGTCTGCTGACTGATTGTACTGGCGCCCCGTTTCCGCTTGTGCGTTTTGTTATGCTCAACCGCTTTTTCAATAGACTCAAAGTCAAACCCGTCATGCCTTAAATAGTATTGATCTTCCGCACAGACAACGGCGAGTTGAAGATTGTTTGGCAGTTCACTACGCGACACCCAATCTTTTTCCAGTCGCACTTCCCGCTTTGGATCGTTGGATTGTTGGACGCAGCGAATCACCATCAAGGGGGTTATGGGAACGGGAAGGATTGCATACAGCATTACCAGGCTAAACGAAACGATAAAAAAAAGCCCGGCTAATCCAAGCAGTATTCGGCGCAAATAAAGTCCCCAGCGCATTTTGCCGGTTGCGTCCCTTGGAATTGTCCAGTACCAACGGCGTAAGCTGCGTTTTAGAAAATTCACTTATTGAGTATTTAGGTCGCAAATGTAGTAATTAATCTGCACATAGCCGGCGGGCGGCAGCCGGAGAAAAGGCTGGCGGCAGCGAAAAACGCGCGATCCCGGGTATGTCACAGCGGGCACTCATCGGATAAGCGCCACACTGCCTGTCCGGGTCAGTATTCGGCCGTCCAGCGTTTCCATTTCGGCGACCCACACGTAAGTTCCGGCTGGCATCGGACGGCCACGGTAATGGCCATCCCATCCCGCATCGGCATCGTTTGGCGTCATAGATTCCTTGTCAAAAACCAGATTGCCCCAGCGATCTGCGAGTGCCAGGCGGCGTACGATTCGTACGCTCGGGTCCGACTGAATAAAAAAGCGGTTGTTGGGTGCTTCGGCGTCCGGCATAAAGGCATTTGGAATATAGATATCGGAGGTAGGTTCCACCTGGATGCGTGCGGTATCACGGACCTTGCATCCGTCCGCGCTGGTTACTTCGATCGTCACTGTTAGATTTGTCAAAGGCTGCAGGCAGACCTGTTCGCAAGGCTGGTCGGCGCAGGCCAGGTCGGGCGTCCATTCAATTTCGGTCGGTACAAAATTTAAATCTGCATGCAGGCAGAGCGTGTCTCCCAGTCCTAGCGTTCGGTCGCCGCCCAAATGGATGTCCAATTGTCTGAAAAACAGTTTAATTTGCACGGTAGAGTCGCAGCCGTTTGCGGCGGCGGCCGGCAGGATTTCCGTGCCCTCTGGCCGTGTCTGGTCGTATTGCGTTCCATTGACCACCAAAAATTCGTTTGGGCACAGGGTATCTGTTCTGTTCAGGACGGCGTTTTGCAGGATTGTCAGCCGGATTTGCACCGTGCTATCGCATCCATTTGCTGCGCCGCCGAATATTTTCTCTGTACCCAGTCTGCGG
>JBEIDF010000311.1:0-3118 GCA_040383605.1 Lewinellaceae bacterium | reverse complement strand
TAATAATACGGTTTGAGCATCAGATAACAAACCGGGCCGGTGATAGCGACATAGAGCCAGAGCGGGAAAACCCAGCGTGCCATTTTCCGATGGCGGGCATATTGCCCGGTAAACGCGCGGTTGAAGGTCAGCAAAATGAACGGCAATATGAGGGCCGCCAGCACGACATGCGTGATGAGCAGGAAAAAGTAAGCGACCCGGATGGCGCCTTCGCCGCCGAAGCGGGTTTCCGGGGTCGTAAAGTGGTAGAGTACGTAAGAGAGTAGAAACAGGGCCGAGGTGCCCATAGCCGCGTATATGGCCCTGCGGTGCGCCTCCACATTTTTCTGTTTGATTTGGTAGAAAGCATACACCAGGATAACGGCGGTCAGCGCGTTCAGCGAGGCGTGAAACGGGGGAAGAAAACTAAAATCCATCCCCAAGTCAATTTTCACCCGGCGCATCAGTCCGACCAAAAGCAGCACGACTGCCGAGACGATGTAGGCGACGATATTGAGTCTTTTTTCAAGCAACTGTTCCGGCGTATTTGCAGACATACCTAATTTGTTTTATTCTTTTGGCAATAAAATAGCGATTTGTTCAACCATTCGACCCACTTCCTTTTCATCCAGCGCGTTGTAAAAGCGGCGGATCGTGCCGGAAGTGTCGGTCAGGGCGTAAAACTCCTTATAACCTTTATTACCCGTAGCGATACAGTAACTTTCATACCCGTTATTCAGGATTGTACTCCAGGAGCCCAGCGCGCCCGTCCACACCCAGGTGGCGTAATCGGCGCTCGGCAGGGTTTGCGCGTGGGTCTTAAATTCTGCCGTCCCGCCCTGGGCGATCATCACCAGGCGGAAGTTCATATTCGAGCCGAATTGCTCGAAAAGGCGCTGTCCGGTATCCAGGATAAACTTATTTTCTCCGCTCAGATCTGGATCGGCGCCGAAACTATGCACCACGCAGACGGCGCTTTCCACGCGATTTACTTTATCGTTGCCGGGAAAAATCATATTCACGGCGCGGATTTTGCCGTAATTGCCGAGTTCGGCCAGCGCTTCCTTGCGCCAGTTGAGGCCGCCGCGCAAGTACAGCCAGGATAGTGCCGGGAACACGACGAGCACGAGCATTAGAAAAGCGGTGATCAAAAATTTGCGCCGATTTTGTACCGGCTGTGGGTTGTTTTCCATAGAGAAGATCCTACAAAGACGCCGGAAATCCGGCAGTTTTATTGACACGTAAACAGACTAGATTTGCGCTTAGGGCATTTCTGCTCTTAATTGTTGGATAAAACAAAAGTGGCGAGGGTTGGTTGCCCCGCCACTTTCATTTTTCAGTAAACACGATTCCGCGCAAGGCAGCGATAGAAATTAGAGCGTGTCTAAAATTATATTCGCTGCTAATATGAAAAGGATTTTTTAGCCAGACAAGGCGCTTTTTGTAGTCGTAATGGGACTAATTACGGCGAAAAAAGGAACGAAGGTTGGCTGAAAAAGACTTTCATATTAGCGAGAAATATAATTTTAGACATGCTCTTAGCCGCGGGCCGGGAAAACCGGCGCGCCGGGGATCAGGTAACCCTGCGGCTGCTTAGCCGGGGCGGGTTTCACCGTTTCCTCGTTCTTTTCTTTGATCTGGTCGCGGCGGGCGCCCCAGGAACTGCCCTCCTGGAAAAAGGCGATAATCGCCCAAATCAGCAAGGTAGTCGGCAGCAACACGCTGAGCATCAGGCCGCGCATTTCGTATGCCATGTGCATAAAATAAAATACGATAAAATAGGCTTTGTACAGGGAAAAGCCGACCATCAGGAGCATATACAGGTAGTGGCCGAAGCCCGTGCTGAATTTGATCCCGTGAATCAGGTGTCCTTTTGCCAAGAGCGCTACAACCACCTCTACGATGGTAATTACACCCAAAATCATCAACCCGCGAAACACGAGGGCTTTTTGTTCTTCATAAGTTTGATGTCCAGCCATAGCAGCAGAAATTCAAAAGTTCGACAAATATTTTTTAAAATCAAGGGCAAAACGCGGTGCGATTTCCCTACGACCTATTTTTTAAAGCAGGTAAAATACGAGGAATACGAAAACCCATACCAAGTCTACGAAGTGCCAGTACAACCCGATCTTTTCTACCATTTCATAGCCGTTCTTTCGGCCTGCGTACACGCCGCCGGCCGCGTTAATTGCAATAATAGACAGGAAAAGCACGCCGGAGAATACGTGGAAACCGTGGAAACCGGTGATAAAGAAGAACAAAGCGCCGAAAGCGCGGGGGCCGAAGCCGGCTTCTTGCACCTGGCCTGCGTAAGCGCCGGAGGTGTATTTAACCGTCGGCACATCAAATTTGCCATCGTGCTTGTGCAGCAGGTAATTGTCTCCTTTGGCAAAGGTTTTTACCGAGCCGTCTTCGTTCAGCATCGGCTTGCCATCCGCCGAGAGGTATTCGCCGTCTGCCACGTGTCGGCCGAACGGGTTGACTGTCAGCGACATGTTTTCTTTTGCAATCAGGGTCGTCCATTCGTAAGCTTGGCAACCCAGGAAGCCGGCGCCGCCCAACACCGTTAGAAACATCCAGAAAACGACGCCCTTCTGGTTTTCCCGCTGGCCCTCTTGTACGGCGCGCACCATCGTTACCGAACTGAAAATCAGCACGAAAGTCATGATCGTTACGAAAATCAGGGGATAGTGCCCGGACAGGAACGGGAGGGATGCAAACACAAAGTCTGCCTCCGGCCAGGTGGGCATGCTAAAACGCAAAGCGCCGTAAGCAATCAGGAAGCCGGCGAAGGTGAAAGCATCGGATACCAGAAAGTACCACATCATCAGTTTGCCATAACTGGCCTTAAACGGCTCATTGGCGCCTTCCCAGTTATGTTCTTCGGTGTGTGCGTGCGATTCGTGCGCGTGCGCTACAGAAGTATCTGCCATGTTGATAAAAAATTATTTTAATAAGACTTAGGGTGCTGCGTTAGAGCATGTCTAATTTATATTCTTTGCTAATATGAAAAGGATTTTTTAGCCAGACAAGGCGCTTTTTGCAGACGTAATGGGACTAATTACGGCGAAAAAAAGGAACGAAGTATGGCTAAAAAAGACTTTCATATTAGCGAGAAATATAATTTTAGACATGCTCT
>JBEIDF010000310.1:0-3125 GCA_040383605.1 Lewinellaceae bacterium | reverse complement strand
CGCCGGTCAGGTATGCGCGCCTACAGCGAAAGCAATCGCGGCGGCCCTGGAAGCGGTGCACTGGAAAATACGCCGGCACGCATTCGACCGGCAGCAAATAGCGCAACAAGCGCGAACCGATTTTTCTCCCGATGGAATCCTTGCGCAATATGTTGCAATGTATCGGCGCGTCGCCCCGCGCGCGCACTGATGCCGCATACCTGATACTGGGCGGTTCATCTGTCGGATTCTCGGCCCAACCCGGTATACTGTTGATAATCGGTGCGCTGTGGTTGGTTTGGGAGGCCCTGCAATGCCTAAAAAATTGTACTTCCGGTGTGCTGCAATGCCTGCGACCAATCGCCATATTGACCATGTGGGTCGCGCCGGCCATATCCTATGTACTAACCAATTCGGCTGAATACACCGGTTACCGGCTTTGGATACCGGCTGTGGACTATTTCTATTTTGCCGGGCCGGGTACGGCCGCCTTATTGCTAGGCCTGCAAGGGGCCGAAAGGCTGCACAAACCCGCGGCGGCGGCCTTACCGCATAAGCCACGGGTGTTCGTCTGTTTTTTGCTGGCCGTCGGTTCGAGCCTGCAGGCCCTGGCGCCTCCAACTGCAGACTATCTTCAGTACCCCGTACACCTGGGGAGTTGGTTGGTTTGGCCGGGATTGCTGCTGGCGATGCGCGTTTGGCCGGCCCAACGCCGGATGATCGCCTTAGCCGGTTCGATTTACGCCTTAGCCTTGGCGCTCCATTCAACTTATTTTGGCGCAACCAGCTGCTGGGTTCTTGTTTTGTGGTTGTCTGCCGGGCAGTCGAAACCAATGCCGCTTTGGCGCCCCCTTGCATTCCTGCTCGGAATTGGCGTACTAATACTCTTCCTGCTGTCTTTCAAGTACACTTACCGCGAACAGAAAAAGCCTAATACGATGGATGTCGGCTTGTTTTTGAATTTAGCCTCGAATCAGCTCCGCCGACCGATAGAGATATTCCAACCGGAAGCGCTATCTCGCGCGATCAGCCGCTTCAATCAGGGTTTTCATACGGCGCAGGCCATGGCCTACGTGCCGTCCCGGACGCCTTTTGTGCGCGGCGAGACCCTCCGACACGACCTTTGGGGCGCGCTCGTCCCGCGCCTGCTGGACCCCCAAAAACCCCGAGCAGGCGGCAAGGAAAATTTACGGCGATTTGCCGGTCTGAATCAATACCGCATTAGCGCCAATATTGGAATTTATGGAGAGGCCTATATCAATTTCGGCGCCGAGGGCGGTTGGGCGCTGCTTCTTGCCTACGGCTGGATCCTTGGGTTGCTGTGGAACATCAGCAACCGCTTTCCAGGCCCCCACTGGCGTCCCTACCTCTTTCTGCCCGCCGTAATCGTTGAAAGCGATCTGGGTATTGTACTCAATCATATCTGCAAATCGGCCCTGGTTGCCGCCACCCTCACCCTCCTCTGGCATGCCCTTACCCATTTCTGTCGTCGTGCTCACCTTAAATGAAGAAAGCAACCTCCCCGCCTGCCTGTCCTCCCTGGGCGATCTGGCAGCAGAAACATTCGTTGTGGATTCCGGTTCCACCGACAGCACCCTCGAAATTGCTCGAAAATTTGGCGCTGTGGTGATGGTGCATGCCTTCAAAAATTATAGTCAACAGCGAAACTGGGCGCTCGACAACCTGCCGTTTACCCAGGAATGGATACTTCATCTGGACGCCGACCACCGATTGACGCCGGCGCTGCGCAAGGAACTGCAACGACATTTTCAAAACGGCGCACCGAACAGTGTTCAAGGTTTTTTAATCCGCCGACGCACCATTTTTCTGGGAAAGTGGATACGTTTTGGCGGACATTATCCGGTATATCATGCCGTATTGTTCCAACGGCAGGCCGGGCGATGCGAAGACAGGCTGTATGACCAACACTTCCACGTATCCGGCAAACTCGAAAAACTAAACGGAGATATCGAGGATATATGGACAAACTCCTTAGCGCGGTTCACCGACCGGCACAATAGATGGTCAGACTTAGAAGCCGTCCAACAGGTAAAAAAAAAGCATTCTCTGCCGGAAGGACAAATCCAACCCCGCATATTCGGTAATCCGCAACAAAGACGGCGTTATTTTAAATGCCAATACGAACGGCTGCCACTCCTGTTGCGCCCGTTTTTATACTTCTTTTTTCGCTATGTCATCCGTTTCGGATTTCTGGATGGCCGCAGAGGACTTATTTTTCACGTTCTCCAAGGCTTTTGGTTTCGTTTTTTAGTGGATGCAAAAATCATAGAACGCCGCGTCCAATGATCATCCTCGGTCTCAATGCCTATCATGCAGACGCCGCCGCTGCTTTATACACCGATGGCTGTCTCTTAGTCGCTGCCGAAGAAGAACGTTTTTGTCGGATTAAGCACCGCGCCGGATTTCCAACCGAAGCCGTTCAATTTTGCCTGCGGGAAGCCGGCATCCGGTTAAGTCAGGTGGATTATATTGCAGTTGGCCGCAATCAAACAGCCAAACTGGGACAAAAAGTGGCCTTCCTACTGGGGCATCCCGGACTCGGTCGGTTGGCGCTGCAACATGTCCGACAATTACACCGGCTGGAACAGGAACTAAGCCGCCTGCACCCCGGCCTTCCGCTGTCTGCCCTTAGATCCAAAATTCACCGCGTGGAACACCACCGCGCCCACCTGGCCTCCGCTTTCTATGCATCGCCCTTCGAAGCGGCAGCCTTGTTGTCTATTGACGGATCAGGAGATTTTACCACCGCCATGACCGGCATCGGTCAAAACCTGGACATCCACGTACACGCTTCGGTGGATTTTCCGCATTCTGCCGGACTCTTTTACACCGCATTTACCCAACTGCTCGGCTTCCCCCACTACGGCGACGAGTATAAACTGATGGGCTTGGCAGCTTTCGGACGTCCGATCTACACGGATGCGTTGATGCGCATCCTGCAATTAAAGCGCAACGGGTTATTTTCACTCGATTTATCCTGGTTCCGAATTACCGGTGGAAACATACTTGTTAGTGATCCGGCCGGCGTTCCTATCGTAGCGCCCCTTTACGCAGAAAAAATGATCCGCCGGTTCGGGCCGCCGCGATTGCCCGGGGAGCCCCTCGCCAACGTGCATTACGATCTG
>JBEIDF010000309.1:0-3149 GCA_040383605.1 Lewinellaceae bacterium | reverse complement strand
TTATCTTGAGCATAAATTTAAAAATCATAGCGATGAAAGTTCTAACGGTTAAAGAAGCGGTTGAAATGGTTAACAAGGGGAAAAACCTGGAAGGAGTTGTGCTCGATGAAAGCACAATCAAACAGGTGAATGTGCGAGATGCCCTGGTTTTAGCCAGAGGAGGAATTGTCATTCCAGAACAAAATATCTACTATAAAGACGATGAAATCGAATATGATGAAGACATAGACGAATTGTTCATAACGAGCGGCGTAGTTAATCTTTCCTGGGAAGAGAAAGCCAGGCGAGCCAAAGAATTTAGCAAAAAAGACACTGTGGTGGTCTTAGATTTATCAACACAAAAACCCGAAATAGACGACTGGATAGCAAAAAACAGGGAGAAAATAGAAAAAGTACTCAAGCCAATCGTAATAGATCTATTTTATGCGGAAAAAACGATCAGAGAGTAATGCGCGCAATCATGCCTAGGCATAATCTAATCCGTTCCGCTGAATCGAATATAATGCCCAGCATTCCCTATTTTTGCCCCCACCAATGACACACAACTACGATATTATCCTGGCCGGCGCCGGCCTAGCCGGTCTCACCCTGGCGGTAGAACTCTCCCGCAGGCCGGCCTTTTCCGAATATCGTATCCTCCTGCTCGATCGCGATGCCAAACAGCAAAACGACCGCACCTGGTGCTTCTGGGCAAAATCAGACGAGCCCCTGCCGCCAGTAATTCATCATTCCTGGGCCTCCGCCTGCTTTTATGGGCCATCCTTTGATATTCCCATGGAAATGGAAGGCTACCGATATTGTATGGTGCGCGGACAGGATTTTTACGACTACGCGCGCCAGGAAATCGCCAAAAATCCTAATCTCACCTGGCTTCAAACCACGATCCGACAAATCATTCCCGAGGAATCAGCGGTACTGACGGATTTGGGCCGATTTACCGCAACATGGATTTTTAACAGCGCGTTCGTGCCGGTCGCTGCGCTGACGGACACCCGCTCGGTCCCCTTCGCACACCCGCACACGCAAACCGGCGGACGCCCGAAAGGGTACTCCTGGTTGCTGCAACATTTTAAGGGCTGGGAGGTGGAAACTCCGGAGCCTTGTTTCGACCCGGAAACCGTAACGTTTATGGATTTCAGAATCGAACAACACGGTGAAACGCGTTTTGTCTATGTCCTGCCTTTCTCCGAACACCGCGCACTGGTGGAATTTACCGTTTTCTCCCCGTCGCTGCTCCCCGAATCTGCTTATTACGAAGCGCTGAAGGATTATCTCTGGGAGCAACTGGGGATCGCGAATTACCATATCACTGGAGAAGAATTCGGGGTAATCCCTATGAGCGACTACCCGTTTCCAGCGCAAATGGGCCCTTCCGTAATCAATATCGGCACACCAGGCGGCTTTGTGAAAGCCTCCAGCGGGTACGCTTTCAAGCGCACGCAGCGGAAAATCCGCCGCCTGGCCGACGACTGGGAGGCCACCGGCGCGCCAAACCCCGACATGCTCCAGTCTGTGCGCAGGTTCCGGCTATATGACAGTATTCTGCTGCGCGTGCTGGAGGAGGGCAGAACGCCCGGCGCCCGGGTGTTTGAACGACTGTTTCATCGCCTGCCCGCCGCGCACGTGTTGCGTTTCCTGGATGAGGATACCAATTTTAAAGAAGATCTAAAACTGATGTCTGTCACGCAGTTACACGAATTTACCCGGGCCGCACTCTTACAATTTCCTAAGTATGGCCGGTTCTGAACCACAAAAGTGCCTGCGCATCGGCATCACCGGCGGGATCGGCAGCGGAAAAAGTACCGTGGCGCGGATGTTTGCCGCGCTCGGCGTGCCGGTGTACGATGCAGATTATTGGGCGCGGTGGCTCATCCAACACAACGAAGCGCTGCGGCAACGGATCGTCGAACTCCTCGGGCCAAACGCCTACGATGCCGACGGCCTCTACAACCGGGAATATGTGGCCAATATCGTGTTTAACGATACGGAAAAACTGGCCGTACTAAACGCAAGGGTCCATCCGGTCGTCGAAGCGCACAGCCGTCAATGGCACGACGCACAATGCCGGGCAGGCGCGCCTTACACCCTCAAAGAAGCCGCTCTGATGATTGAAAGCGGCAGCCATCGGTATCTGGACGCGCTGATTGTCGTGACGGCCCCGGAACCGCTGCGCATTCAACGGGTAGTCCAACGCGATGGCATATCCGAAGAAGCCGTGCGGGCGCGTATCCGAAACCAAATGCCGGAGGCAGAAAAAGTAGCAGCAGCAGATTTTTTGATCGTCAATGACGGCGCGCACCTGCTGGCGCCACAAGTCTGGAAGGTGTACCTGGCGCTGCGACCGCCGCATACCCCTTGAAACAATATTTTGAAATTTTATTTGGAAAATTACCCCGGCTTTTATACCTTTGCCGCCCGAATAACATAAGAATTTAATTTAAGTCATTCATTCATTGTTTTTTATATGAAAAAAGATATTCATCCGTCCAGTTTCCGCATGGTCGTTTTCAAAGACATTTCCACGGATGACGCATTCCTTTGCCGTTCCTGCGTTTCTTCTAAGGATACGATCACTTGGGAAGATGGCAAAGACTATCCGTTGGTGAAAATGGAGATTTCGGCCTACAGCCATCCGTTTTTTACAGGTAAAATGAAATTTGTAGATACGGCGGGCCGTATTGACAAGTTCAATAAAAAATTCGCCAACACGAAATTCGCAAAATAATTTCGTCGTTTTTTTAAAGAAAAGTCCCGATTCGCACCTGCAAATTGGGACTTTTTTTTTGTTTTGCACCTGCACCAGTTCCGCACCTGCGCGCATCCCGCGCTAAACGCCAACCAATGCAAAATATCATTTTATTCGATCCAGAGGCGCGCAAACACCTGCTTCCGCTCGCCGCAACCCGCCCGGTCGGCGAATTCCGGCTGGGCATTCTGACCCTGCGCGAAAAATGGGAGCGCCTGTTTCGCGCGCCGGTTTCTTATATCACGCAGGATTATCTGCAGGCTCGCTATCCCATTCACATCGGAAGCGATAACTTGGTTATTAATGCCTGTATCGTGCCGGATCAGGCCGCTTATTCGCTGTTCCGCACGCTTCAAACCGGCCAGGCGCTGATTCGCCACGATGAGTTGCTGGCCGTCCGGCT
>JBEIDF010000308.1:0-3156 GCA_040383605.1 Lewinellaceae bacterium | reverse complement strand
GATGGTTATTGTTATTTAGATTTAATCTAAGTGAAATTTTGAATGCAAATATAACAGGTTTTGCAAAAAATGGTTTTGCAAAAATGAAAAAAGTTGCGCGCAGCGCATTGTCGGCGGGATTCAAGCCTATTTGCGCTTGACAAAACTTTGTACATTTGCCGAGTTATGCAAGACATCGAGCAATTCTTCGCTGAATTTCCGCCTGTGCCCAAAGCGGCATGGTTAGAACGCATTGCCAGGGACTTGAAAGGGAAGCCTTTGGAGGACTTGTACTGGCGGCTGAGTCCGACGATCACGGTGGATCCATTTAGGCATGCCGACGATCAGCCGGCGGCGCCGGCGCTGTTGCGGGCCGGCTCGAGCAATTGGGCGATTTGCGAGGACATTCCGGCGGAGGCTGCCGATGCGAACGCCCTGGCGCTGGGCGCGCTGCAATTCGGCGCCGAGGCGCTTTGTTTCCGGCTGGAAAGCCAGGCTGCACTCGAACCGGCGCTTGAGGGAATTCACCTCGATTTCATCGAGCTGCACTTTGCCGGCAGCGCGTTGCAGGCGAATCCGGGCGCGGTAGTGGCGCTTTTAGAAAAAAAAGCAGCCGAAACCGGCGTATCTGCCGCCCAATTGCGGGGCGCCCTGGCCTTCGATCCCCTGTCGCTTGCGGGCGTGCGGGACTGGCGCTACCTGACCGACCTGATCGCGCACGCACAGGCGTACCTGCCCGGCTTCCGGATCATCGGTATTGACGGCGATCGGCACTGGAACGGCGCGGCGGCGGTCGCAGCAGAACTTGCCGCGCTGCTGAAACGCGGCAATCAATATCTGGAGGCGCTTACTGCGCGCGGCTTGTCGGCTGCGGACGCGGCGGCGCAGCTCCATTTCGACCTCGCGATCGGCCCGGCGTATTTTGTGGAAATCGCCAAATTGCGCGCCTTCAGGCTGCTTTGGATCAACGTGCTACAATCGTGGGGCGCGCCGCTCCAAGATCCGGTACTGGCGGCGCATTTTCATCCGCAGACCTACACGCCGGACTTATATACGAACATGATCCGCGCCACCACGATGGCCATGTCTGCCGTCCTGGGTGGCGCCGGCCGGCTGACCGTACTGCCCTACGACGCAGGCCGGGAAAGCGAAGCGCCGCAAGGGCGCGTGTTTGCCCGCCGCATCGCCCGCAATGTGCAGCACTTGCTAAAAATGGAGAGTTTTCTGCACGAAACGCAGGATCCGGCTGCCGGCAGTTATTATATCGAAACACTCACGCAGCAAATTGCGGAAGAAGCCTGGAAAGCTTTTGGCCGCGACAGCCTTTGACGCTCGGATTATGAAAATATTCTGTATCGGACGAAACTACGCAGACCACGCGAAGGAACTGAACAACCCGGTTCCCACCGAACCGCTGGTGTTCATGAAACCGCCCACGGCGCTGGTGGTAAACGATAAGCCGTTTTACTACCCCGATTTCACGAAAGACCTGCACTATGAAGGCGAAATCGTGCTGCGGATCTGCAAAAACGGCCGCTCGGTGCAACCCGAATTCGCCGCGCGCTACTACGACGCCGTCGCTTTCGGGATTGATTTTACCGCGCGCGACGTGCAGGATCAGCTGAAGAAAAAAGGCCAGCCTTGGGAAATTGCCAAAGCGTTCGACCGCTCGGCGCCGCTCAGCGCCTTCGTGCCGCTGTCGGAACTGCCGAACCCGGCCGATATCCATTTCCAACTGCGGAAAAACGGGGAATTGGTACAAGACGGCCATACCCGCGACCTGATTTTTAGTTTTGATACCTTAATTGTGTATCTTTCGCGCTTCTTTACCCTGCAAAAAGGGGATTTTGTGTTTACCGGTACGCCGGTGGGCGTCGGCCCGGTACAAATCGGCGATGTGCTGGAAGGCGCCATTGAAGGCAAAACGCTGCTGCGCTGCGCGATAAAATAAGCGCAAGCCTCGGATTGTCTCAACGAGACAATCCCGGACATGCGCTGACCGGCCAAAAAACCACGAACTCGCACATTCACGTTACAATTCATCCAATCATGCGCGTCACGCTCCTGTTTATCCTGCTTCCCTTCCTGCTCGCTGCCCAGCCGCCCGCTCCGGCGCCGCCGCAGGCCGGCCCAATCCTGATTGTGGGCGCGACTGCTCACCTGGGCAATGGGCAGGTACTGCCCAACAGTGCCATTGCCTTTGAAAAGGGAAAAATTACGCTGGTCGCCGATGCAACCACGATTCGGATTGACCGCAGCCGGTTCGATAAAATTTTTGATGCGAGCGGCAAGCACGTCTATCCGGGTTTTATTGCGCCGGATACGCGACTGGGTCTGGTTGAGATTGACGCCGTGCGCGCCACGCAGGATTTTTCCGAGGTCGGCGCCGTCAATCCCAACGCCCGCGCCCTGATCGCCTACAACACCGATTCGGAGTTAATTCCCACCGTCCGCGCCAACGGGGTCCTGCTGGCGCAAGTCGTGCCCGCCGGCGGTTTGGTATCGGGCAGTTCCTCCGTAGTGCAACTCGACGCCTGGAACTGGGAGGACGCTGCTTACCGCACCGACGACGGGGTGCACCTTAATTGGCCGCAAGCGCGCAGACCCGGCGCCCGGACTTCCCGCCGCGGCCCGCAATCGGACAGCGGCGAACAGGAAGACGGCTACGAGAAGGCTGTGCAGGAACTCCGCCGGTATTTTGAGGAGGCAAAAACCTATGCACAAAAAACCAGTCCGGAACCGGCAAACCTGCGTTTTGAGGCCATGCGCGCCTTGTTTTCGGGAAAAAAGAACCTGTACATGCATGTGAACCAGGCCCGCACGATCCAGGAGGCGGTGCTGTTTGCCGAACAGTATGGCCTGAAACCAGTGATCGTCGGCGGCGCCGACGCCTGGCAAGTGGCCGATTTCCTGAAAGCGCACAACACGCCGGTCATTCTGAGTAAAACGCACCGGCTGCCGAGCAGGGAGGACGACCCGGTGGATCAGCCCTACACTACCGCCGGCGCGCTTCATGCCGCCGGGGTATTATTCTGTATCAGCGAAGACGGCGGCTGGCGGCAGCGCAACCTGCCCTTCCAGGCGGGCCATGCCGTGGGATACGGGCTCCCTGCAGAGGCCGCCGTGCAGTGCATCACGCAAAATGCTGCGCGGATACTCGGTATTGACCAGACTACG
>JBEIDF010000307.1:0-3157 GCA_040383605.1 Lewinellaceae bacterium | reverse complement strand
TCGAGGTTGAACGACAACAAGCCCTTGATGAGGGTAGCCATCAGGGTGGCTTGCGGCGCGTTGAATTTTTCTCCAATCGCATGCTCGATCCCGTCGGCGCGCATCGCGGCGGTGGGGGTATCGAGGTACAATACGGTGAACCCGATCACCAGGGAGGAGACGATTACACCGATAAATAAAGCCAGTTGCTGGTAGCGCGGCGTGGCGCCGATGAGGTGCCCGGTTTTGAGGTCTTGCGAGGTGGCGCCGGCATTGGCCGCGGCAATGCAGATCATGGAACCGACCACCAGGGCCATCGGTTCAAATACTTTGCCCGTCCAACCCACGCCGATGAATACCAGGGCCGTGCCCATGATGGTGGCGATGGTCATGCCGGAAATCGGATTGTTGCTGGAACCGATAATGCCCACAATCCGGCTTGAAACGGTCACAAAAAAGAAACCGAAGACAATCACCAGCAGGCCCAGCAGCAGTTTGCCGCCAATGCTCTCGCCCGGAATGCCCGGCAAAACGGCCATGAGCAGGATAAGCGCCAGGCTGCCCAGACCGACGATTTTGACGGACAGGTCGTTGTCGGTGCGCGCTACGGCCTGGGAAGCGCTGCGGTTGCGCAGCGCGCCGAGGCTTTCTTTGAAGGAGGAGACGATGGTGGGCAGGGTCTTGATGAGGGTGATAAAACCGGCGCCTGCTACCGCCCCGGCGCCGATTTGGCGCACATACGCGCGATAGACCGCCTCGGTCAGGTCGGAAAAGGTCTTCGTTTCCGGGTTCCAGCCGAAGGAATACCGCACCGAGCCGTCGGCGCCGGTAATCGCCCGCAGGAGATCGAGTTTGGTGAGCTGGGCTGCTATGACTTCCGGTTGAACCAGCGTCGCCAGCAGGGGGATGAGCCCAAACCAGGCCAGGACGCCCCCGGCTACCAGCACGCCCGCGATGCGGGGGCCAATGATGTAACCAACCCCCAGGTACTCCGGCGTAATCTCGCCGCTGATGCGAGCGGCAGGCATGTATTTATCGGTATTCGAAGCCGTGGCCGTCGGCGCTTCCGCGATCACGTGGAATACTTTCTGCAAAAGCGCGTACAAAAATGCAAATCCGAGCCCGTGGTAGGCTGTTTTAGCAAAATCTCCACCCTTGTCGCCGGCAATCAGCACCTGCGCGCAGGCCGTGCCTTCGGGGTAGGGGAGGGTGTCGTGCTCCTTGACAATCAGGGAACGCCGCAGCGGGATCATCATTAAAACGCCGAGCACGCCGCCAAATATGGCGAGCATGAGGATCGTCCAATAGTTAAAATACCCCTTCCCCACGCCGTCGCTCAAAAATAAAAAAGCCGGCAGGGTGAATACTACCCCCGCCGCCACCGACTCACCTGCCGAACCGGTGGTCTGGATGATGTTGTTCTCTAAAATGGAGGTGCGCAAAAATCGCTGCCCGAGCGAAATCGCCAATACGGCAATCGGAATGGAGGCAGACACGGTAAGCCCCGCTTTTAACGCTAAATAAACGGTGGCCGCGCCAAAAAGCACGCCAAATGCTGCGCCCAGTAGCACGGCGCGCAAGGTGAATTCTTTTACGCCGGTATTTGCCGGATCAATATAGGGCTTGAATGCGGAGGAAGGTTGTTGCTCCATACAATGAATAGGTGTTTGCAAACGCCACAGCCGGTCGCAACTGCCGCGTTTCGCTGGTTCAGCCCGAAAGGTAGTAAGATTGTGCAAATTGCCGCGCAATGAATCCCACAAGGAAATCGTTTTTCACTACCTTTGAGCCGGAATTTTTCCGCTTGTACCCATTTTCCGATCATCATGCCGCACATGACAAAATTTTCCATTCTCCCGCTGCTGCTCTTCGTCGCGCTCGTTGCCGGCCGCCCCGCCGTGGCGGTCGCTCAAGATAAAGAATTTACGCAGTTTTACGCTACGCCCCTGACGCTCAATCCTGCCCTTACCGCCAATATGGAGGGCAAGTACCGCGTGGCGTCTATTTACCGCGACCAGTGGCGGCGCGCGCTGGATAATCCGATCACGAGTTTCGCCGTGGCAGGCGATTTCCGGTTCAATGTGGCGCCTAAAAAAGCGTTCAATGATGCGATCGGCCTCGGACTGGTATTTGTCAACGACCGGATCAATGTGATTGATTTTAATACAACCCAAATCGCCGTCTCCCTCGCATACCACAAAGCGCTGGATGCCGCCGAACGGCAGTTTCTGTCGCTGGGCATCCAGGGCGGCGTCACGCAACGGAGTGTGAACTACGCCTCGCTGAATTTTCACGATGAATTTGACGGGCTGACCGGCTACAATCTGCCTACGCTGGAAAATTTGCCCGAAAATAACTTCGCATACCCCGACTACAACGTCGGCCTCAACTACAGCGCCCGCCTCGGCCGCGCCGCCGCCGTGTACGTCGGCGTGGCAATGCACCACTTCCTCGAGCCGAATATTTCGTTTTTCAGCTCCGGACTGCCCGGCGACAAGCTCAGCCGCAAACTCTCCGGCCAGTTCGCCGCCAACCTGCCGATCACCAACCGGGTGTCGCTGCTGCCGCGCTTCCTGATCGCCCAACAAGGGCCGCACCTCCAGATCAATACCGGCGCAAACGTCCGCACAGTGGTCGGAAAATATGGCACGGGCGCATTCCACCTCGGAACCTGGGTGCGCCCGGTGCGCAATAATGACAGTTTCGGAATGGATGCCATCGTGGCGCTCGTCGGCTTCGAACTCAATAATGTCCTCCTCGGACTGAGCTACGATCTCAATCTCCGCGCCCTCAGTGCGAATGTCCGCCAAGGGGCCTTCGAAATTTCGATCGCTTATCTCGGGGAGTACGAGTCGGAAGAAATTCTTTGCCCGAAATTCTGATTAAGGGGGGGCGCAGAATAGGGTTCCCGCAGAATGCGCGAAATACGCGAACTACCTATTAACGCCCTGAAGGGCTTTTGAGGGGCGTGTGGCAAACCCGCGTATTTCGCGTAATCTGGGGGAACCCTCCCAATCCCCTCATCTTCCATCCGTCTTCCAAATCGGACAATGCTCCAAGTGGATATCTTCCCCGTAAAAGATCCGGGTCGTTTCTTCGAAGGACTGCGTAAACTCGGATACGAAGAAGTGGTGGGGAGCCGTGCGGGCAGTATTCAGGAGGTCGCGATCAGCCAGTT
>JBEIDF010000306.1:0-3237 GCA_040383605.1 Lewinellaceae bacterium | reverse complement strand
GGCGTCCATCATGAAAAATATAACCGGCTCGACCAACCGTTCCGCTGCAGCATCTTCGTGGGCGGCCCGCCGAGCCACGCGTTCAGCGCGATCATGCCGCTCCCGGAAGGCCTGAGCGAACTCACCTTCGCCGGCATGCTCGCCGGACGTCGCTTCCGAACCGCCAAACGCGACGGCTATACGCTGAGCGCCGACGCCGATTTCGTCATCACCGGCGAAATTCTAAAAGGGATGAAAAAACCGGAGGGCCCCTTCGGCGACCACTTGGGGTATTATTCCCTGACGCACGATTTCCCGGTCATGAAGGTGCATCAGGTTTATCACCGGAAAGATCCGCTCTGGCATTTTACCGTCGTTGGCCGCCCGCCTGCCGAGGACAGCAGCTTTGGTTGGCTGATCCACGAACTGGTCGCGCCACTGACGCCCCAGGAATTCCCGGGCCTCAAAGAACTCCACGCCGTGGACGCCGCCGGCGTGCACCCCCTGCTGCTCGCAATCGGCCACGAGCGCTATATGCCCTTTCGCGCGCGCGTGCCCGAGGAAATCCTCACCATCGCGAACAGAATTCTCGGCTCCGGCCAAACCTCACTGGCCAAATTTCTCGTCATTGCCGCCAGCGACGATGATCCGAATCTGGATACGCACGATATCGCGCATTTCTTCCAACACGTGCTGGAACGGGTGGATTGGACGCGCGACCTGCATTTCCAAACGCGCACCACAATGGACACGCTCGATTACTCCGGCGATGGCTGGAACGCAGGCTCTAAACTCGTAATCGCGTGCCGCGGCGATAAAAAACGCACCCTGGCAACCGATCTACCCGCCAATTTCAGACTGCCGAGCGGGTTTTCTGAACCTACGTTCTGCCTGCCAGGCATCCTCGCAGTCCAAGGGCCGCGCTACCAAAGCCAAACAACGGGCGCCGCCGAGGCCGAAAGCCTGTGTGCCGCGCTGGAAGGCCTCGACTTATCCAACGTGCCCCTCCTCCTGATCGTAGATGACAGCCGTTTCACCGCCGCTACGCTCAATAATTTCCTCTGGGCGACCTTCACACGCGCCAATCCCAGCCACGATGTCTATGGCGTACACAGCTTCACCGAATTCAAACACTGGGGCTGCCGCGGCCCGCTGGTGATTGACGCCCGCAAAAAACCGCACCACGCACCGGAACTCCTGCCAGATCCGGAGGTCGTAAAACGGGTGGATCAATTGCTGTCCGCGTATAAATTTTAACGCACACAAATTTTTTTTTAAAACCACTTGCATAAATGGTGCAGCCCCTATTATCTTTGCACCCGCTTCGCAAGAGGAGCATAAAAAGATGGCCCGTTCGTCTAGGGGTTAGGACGCATCCCTTTCACGGATGAAACACGGGTTCGATTCCCGTACGGGCTACTTCGATACGCCTTACAGTCAGCTGATTGTAAGGCGTTTTTGTTTTTGCGGTACAAATACGGAACAAAACAGCTCCAATTTCGCTCATTTTTGCCTATTTCTCAGCCCAGATTCCTTGTTGATTTGCCCTGAAACTGGGCTTTACCCGATCTAAGAATCACCGCACCAAAAAAAAGAAAAGCGCCGGCCGCTCTTTCGAGGCCGACGCTTCGTAGAGTATAGCCTTGTATATACCAACTTACGCTGCTGTAAGCGCGCCGGATAGTAGCGTTGCGCGCTGATTGTGACTACTTTGTCAACGCAAAAGTGCAAGCACTACCCGCCGAGGGGCATATAAATTGGAATCAAAAGCATGTGCATTTGTCGCGCCCATCCGTCCCGGATGGGGTTTTAACGGAATTTAACAGTTGTGGTAACTACCGCTGGGTTCCAGGGAACTTTTGAGGCTCAGACGGGACTACCTGAGCGACTGCTCGTAAGAGAGCATGTCTAAAATTATATTTCTCGCTAATATGAAAGTCTTTTTCAGCCATACTTCGTTCCTTTTTTTCGCCGTAATTAGTCCCATTACGCCTGCAAAAAGCGCCTTGTCTGCCTAAAAAATCCTTTCATATTAGCAGAGAATATAATTTTAGACACGCTCTAAGATACACAGCCGCTACTTTGAATTTACATAAATCATATTTTGAAATTACATAGCCGCTACTTTGAAATTACATAAACCCAATTTTGAATTTACATAAACCCTACTTGGAAATTACCTCACCGCAACAACGTCACGTTCCCCTTGGCCTCGTACACCTCCTGACCCGGACAAACAGCCCGAATATACCAACCGTAACTATCGGGGGAGGCCGGACTGCCCCCAAACTGCCCGTCCCAACCGGTGTGCTGGACTTCCTCGGTCTCGTACATTTTTTCGCCCCAACGATTGAACACGAAAAAGTACAACTCGGTCACGTTTACGGTGCGCGCACGGAAAAAATCGTTGAAACCGTCCCCATTCGGCGAAAAGGAGGTCGGCAGAAAAATATAGGGCGGCCCGCAGGGTATCTCCAGCACAGTCAAGCGCGTAGAGGCCTCGGCCGTGCAACCCGTCGCCAAATCGGTCACGGTCACCGAATAGGTCGTGGAAACCGACGGAACGACCCGCACGGTGTCGTTGTCGGCCGGCGGCAAAACCTCCGGCGACCACTGATAACTGTACCCGGTTCCGCCAGAAGCCAGCGCAACCAAAACCGCCGTGTCACCCAACACCAGGGTGTCCGAACTGGCGATCGAAACGTTGACTGATAAATTGGCCGCCAATACCTGAATCGCCGCTACCTCCGTGCAACCATCCTGATTGGTCACCGTAACGGTGTAGATCGCATTCCCCGCCGGGGTAATCACCGGATCGGCAACCGGCGGCAAATCCGGGTTCCAACTGTACGTAAGCGTATCACCCGGATTCAAATTGCCGATCTGCAACTGAATGGGCGCATCATCGCACACGATCCGCAACGGATCGTAATCCAACGCAAGCTGCCGGTTGCGCACCAACACGGAATCTATCCCCGGACACAGGGTGTCCGCCGTGCGCACATAGTACCAACGGTCGCCGGAACCCGGCGTCACCGTCAACAGGGTATCCGTGCCCAAAATATTTACAAATAACGGAGAATCAGACCACTGAATGTTCGGGTTGGTCGTGGAAATGACTTTCAATACGACCGCCGAACCGGCGCACACCAGGGTGTCCCCCACCGCGACTATCACATCGCCCGGCTCGGGGAGTACATAGACGGACTGCACCACCGAACACAACCCCTCGGTAATGGTGACCTGGTACAAGGTCGG
>JBEIDF010000305.1:0-3319 GCA_040383605.1 Lewinellaceae bacterium | reverse complement strand
CCTTTACAAATCCCATCAAATGGATCAGCCCGTGAATGAGCACAAACAAGATAAAAAAGGTACGGAGCATGGTATATTGTCAGATAACAGGCGCAAAAATCGGCAGGTAAGGCCGGCTGCCTGATGACAAATATCAGTTACAGCATTGATCTGCTCCATTCGGCTATTTTCAGAAACCTGATTTTTCAAAAAAAATGGAAACCGGCGATTGATCGAAACAGCTATCTTTGACCTCAAGTAAAAACCTGCCTATGAAATCGCTCTTCCTTTTTTGCGGACTACTCTGGACATGCAGCCTGTCCGGCCAGAATACTTGGAACCTACAAATGCCTTTCACTTCCCTGACCCTGGATTTTCAAGGTCTCGCAGAAGAAAACGGTCAGTATCTTTTGCATACGAACTGGAATGTCTTGGAGGTAGATCAGGCCGGGACGGCTACGGGCGAACTGAATACCTTCAACCAACTGGCGCCCGTTGTACAGACGAGTGTGATCAAACGATCTGATCCTGCGAGCGGTCATCCTTATTTCATTTTGGCGCGCAGAGTCCCCGGCTCCAATACCGGTTATAGATTGGCGGAATATCGCCCGGGTATCGGGTTTGTGCATGAAATCACCTTCGCTGACAGTATAGGATCCTTTTCAGGCCTTCGCCCCGTTTTACTGGAGCAGCCGGATGGCGCCTTTCTGGTAGTGGGCAGGCAATTTTATCGAAAGATGCGATATTCGCCCGATCAGGGTTTTACAGAAGAATGGGTACGCCCGTTCGGATACCTGGCAAGCCATGCCATTTTATACGGAGATCAACTCGCAATCTGCGAAGTTTCCGGAAAAGTTGCTCTACTGGACGAGACCGGCATCGCCATCTGGACGCAAAATGTTGCTGATGCAGCCTTGTGGCGTCTAGCGCCTGTGCCAAACGGACTGCTGGTTTGCGGTCAAAATCTGGCATCTGCTAAAGCGCTCATTCTTCGGCTGGATGAAAACGGAGACGAACTCTGGCGGGTAGAAACTTCTGATAAGATTTACCAAGGCATTACAACGACCCAGGACGGCGGTTTCGTCGCCGCGGGCACATCCGAAAACAACCAAATCACACTGGCGCGCTTTGATGCAAACGGAAATCTGCTTTGGCAAAAAGAGTACGGCGCCGGCGCCGGCATGCGGGTACTGGAAGACGATGCAGGCTACCTTGTAGTGTCCGGAAGCAGGATCAACCCGGCAAATCCGGTCTTGATCCGGACAGACCCGAATGGCCTCGCGCCCGGGCGCGAACCGGCGATGATCCGGAACCGGCGCATCCGAAACGATGACCTGGACGTAACTGTTCGCCCCGGCGCCTCGATGTTTTCCGATGAGAATGGCGCCACTTTCCGCAGCGCGCCGGATTCCGCTGCCACGATTTTCGCTTTTGCCCCTTTGATCGGCGGACTGGATGCCGCAGGCAACTTGCGTACGGCCGCCACCACCTATCGAAATGACAGTAATTCAAATTATCAAACCGGCCCGTTCGGCGGTCAGGCAGCCGATTTCAATAAAGTCTGGCGGGTTACGCGCGATCAAGTCCGGGCACTTCGAAGAGATTTCGGCGCCGATCAGGGTTTGGATCATCCGTTGCCATACGATATCCTGACTTGGCCGGCGAAAGGGAATGCGCATTATCAATACAACATGGACTTTATGCCCGTCAGCACCGTTCCGAACCTTTTTACGGCGCCATTTACTGATGTGGACGGAGACGGCGCGTATGACCCGTACAAAGGCGATTATCCTGAAATAAAAGGCGACCAAATGATTTGGTCGGTCATGAATGACGGATCTTCTTATGCCGGCGCCTCGGGCCTCGGCGTGGAAATGCAAATATCCGTATATGCCTTTAATTGTCCGGAGAACGACGCGATCGGGGGGTCGCTGCTTGCCGATTATAAGGTGATTAATCGCAGCCCCGAGGATTATGCAGACTCCTACCTGGGTTTTTTCACCGATTTTGACATTGGGTGTCATGTGGATGATTACATGGGCAGCCTTCCGGATCACGACGCCTATTACGCGTACAATGCAACGGCGATGGATGATGATTGCCAAGGGAGAACCGGATTCGGTGCTGCCATACCGGTACAAACCGTGCAATTTTTCGACCGCTCCTTAGACCGCGCGATCCACTGCCTCAACAACTCCGTCGGCACGGTTTTGCCTGCCATGGCGGATCCGGCCGCTCCGCAGGAATACTACTACTACCTGCAAGGACGCTGGCGCGACGGCACGCCGCTCACCGGCACGGGCAACGGTTACAATCCTGGCAACACCAATGAAGTTGAATTTGCATTCCCGGGAAACCCCGGCAGTCCGCAAGGCTGGACGATGTGCACAGCGCCCCCGCCGCAGGCAGA
This sequence comes from Lewinellaceae bacterium, assembly GCA_040383605.1. Lineage (GTDB taxonomy): Bacteria > Bacteroidota > Bacteroidia > Chitinophagales > Saprospiraceae > M3007. Next base: position 930 of record JBEIDF010000305.1, on the reverse strand, counting down.
TCCGCGCATGATCGGCACGCACGGCCCCTTTGATCTGTCGGCCGGCGACACCTTCAACATCCGGATCGGTTTTACCATACATCCTGATATCCCGCATCCTTGTCCGGACATCCCCTCCGAAGTCCACCCCACCCTGGAACAAATCCGCACCTGGAACGGCGCCGGCGCCCTTGATGCCCTGCCCGATTTAGGCCAGGTACTGACGCTCCAGCCCGGACAAAGTTTGACGCTGAACGCCGATATCCCGGGTGCGCTGGCGTACCAATGGTCGAATGGTGCGAATGCTTCCGGTATTACCATCAACCAGCCGGGTATTTATACCGTCACGGTCACTGCCGCCACTGGTTGTAAGATCGAAGAGGAGGTACTGGTGCAACTGAGTACGAGCACCCAGGACAAGGCCCCGCTGACCGAGTGGACGATCCGTCCCAACCCCTCTTCGGAATATACCTGGATCGAATGCAGGGAATGCCCGGCCGGCAGCGGTGCGACCCGGATTGTGGTGCGCAATGCGCAAGGTACTGCCTTAAGACAAATGGAAACCGCCGGCCCGATCCTCCGTGTGGATGCCGCTACCCTGCCGGCAGGATTGTATTGGCTGGAGTTGTGGCAGGATGGGCGGTATCTGGGTACCAAAAAATGGCAGACGTTGGCGAGGTTTTGAACCTCGCCGATGTTGCGGTTCGTCGGCGTTAGACAAACGTCGGCGAGGTCTTTAACCTCGCCGACGTTATACGGTTCGTCGGCGTTAGACAAACGTCGGCGAGGTCTTTAACCTCGCCGACGTTATACGGTTCGCCGACGTTACGGTTTTATAAAAACTAACAACAACGTATCAAAGCACCCCTTACTTCAACCCCGCCTTAATCACCGGCTCCAATGTACTTTTCATTTCCTCCGAATAGCCGGTATGCACATACAACACCTTTT
>JBEIDF010000304.1:0-3379 GCA_040383605.1 Lewinellaceae bacterium | reverse complement strand
GCTAATATGAAAGTCTTTTTCAGCCATACTTCGTTCCTTTTTTTCGCCGTAATTAGTCCCATTACGCCTGCAAAAAGCGCCTTGTCTGGCTAAAAAATCCTTTTCATATTAGCAGAGAATATAATTTTAGACACGCTCTTAATGCAATAGCGGATGATCTTGGGAATAATATGTCTCCTACTGTTGCCGCTCAAAGATTGAGAAGTCTAATTCAAGACATTGACGCAAAAATTCGATCTACGCCGGGCGGCTCCATCAATGACGTATCTGGCTGGTAAGTTTGCCAACGATAATAATTAACCCGGAGAGGCCAGATTTCCGGCCTCTTCATTCAATCCTATGGTTTATGGACTACTATTTCATGAAAGCCTCAACCGATTTGAAAATAATTGGGAAAAACTATCCGCAGCTGGAAAAGATGCATGACGGGTTTCATGCCAAACATTTGTACGCTCCATGGGGCTTAGATCCGGAATGGTGCCCCAACCCGATGACTAAAGTCACCGGTTTTCGGTTGAAATATCATAGTAAAGTAACCGATTGGATTAGTTTCGTGGCACTTGGTTTCGGCGCGGTGCTCATAAGCGACCGATTATATGACCTTGTTCAACAATACAATTGTATGAAGTTGCTTTGTGTGGACAGCGAAGTAGAGCACCATGGTAAAACCTTTCCGTACAAGTTTTTGTATTTCCCGGACAACTATCCCCAGTTTATTGATTTCAGCAGGACTCGATCCTATATCGGCACATCAAGAGGATGGGAAGAAGATGTCAAAATAGGCTCACTTGAGGAATACCAAGCAATCACGCGCCGCTTGCAGAAAGAGCGGGAAGCGACAGGTAATATACGGGTAGTCCGGTTTCTCGAACTTTATATGAAGCCGCCACAAGAAACTTTGGATTGGTTCAGGCTGCCGATGGTAGTTCACTACGTGGTTTCTGCTCGGCTCAAAGAGGCCATTGAGGCTCACAACATCACAGGGGTTCAGTTCGAGCCGGCGCAGGGGCACAAGTTCGTGGTCAATGATTATAGCGTGACACCGCCTCGGGTGGTTGAGTGAGTGGTAAATGCCGGCTTCAATGGGTTGTATCTGATAGTTTCAGAGCCGGCTTTGTTTTTGTTGCGCAACAACCATGTAACGCATGCAGAGGAGGATGAGATTACATTATTTTGCGCAGGAAAAACACAAATTTTGGCTTTCGGCCCGTTAATCTCCACTCACTATTCTCTACCCGGAGCAGCGGTAGTATCAAGATTTACAAATAGCCCCCCCGGCGCCGCTCACAACACGCGGCGCCGGGATTTTTGTATCCAACCCTTCCACATTTTCCAATTAGTAAGTCCTTGATCAACCCATCCAGGGCTTTGTAAAATGAATAGGGGTGTTACCTGCTCGTGCCTCGCAGGTAACACCCCTGATGTTTTGAACGCGGAGCAAATCAAAGCCCAAACGCCTTCTTAATTTCGTCCACGGCGTCCAGTTTTTCCCAGGTGAACGTTTCCACCATCTTAGGCTGCGCGTGGCCGTTCAGGCCGATATGTTCCGTGATATGCGCCGGCATGCGGCCGAAGTGGCCATAAGCAGCCGTCGGCGAGAAGATCGGGTTTTTCAGACCGAAGCGGCGCACGATGGCAGCCGGACGAAGGTCGAAAATCTTTTGCAGGCGCTGGGCGATTTCGCCGTCCGACAAGCCTTTGATCTTGCAGGTACCGTAGGTGGTCACGTACAGACCTACCGGTTTGGCTACCCCGATGGCGTAGGCCACCTGCACCAGGCACTGATCGGCCAGACCGGCAGCCACTACGTTTTTAGCGATATGGCGGGTGGCGTAAGCCGCCGAGCGGTCCACTTTGGAGGGGTCTTTGCCCGAGAACGCGCCGCCGCCGTGCGCGCCTTTGCCGCCGTAAGTGTCCACGATAATCTTACGGCCGGTAAGGCCGGTGTCGCCGTGCGGGCCGCCGATCACAAACTTGCCGGTGGGATTGATAAAGAACTTGATATCTTTTGTAAACAAGCGCTGCAGACGCACCGGCAAGCCCTTTTTTACGCGCGGAATCAGGATTTTCTGAATATCCGTAGCGATTTTCTCCTGCGATGCCCATTCGTCGTGCTGGGTGCTCACCACAATCGTATCAATTTTTTTCGGAACATGCTTGTCTGTATATTCGATCGTCACCTGGCTCTTGGCGTCCGGACGGAGGTATTTCATTTGTTTGCCTTCCTTGCGGATCAACGACAGTTCGTAGAGCAGGCGGTGCGCCAGGTCCAGTGCCAGCGGCATATAATTATCCGTTTCATTCGTTGCATATCCGAACATCATACCCTGGTCGCCGGCGCCTTGTTCGTCTTCGTGGCGACCCACATCCACGCCCTGAGCGATATCTGCACTTTGTTCGTGGATGGCGCTGATGACGCCGCAGCTTTTGGCGTCAAATTGGTATTCCGCCTTGTTATAGCCGATGCGCTCGATCGTACGGCGGGCGACGTCTTGGATATCTACATACGCCTTGGAGCGCACCTCGCCGGCTACCACAACCAGGCCGGTAGTTACCAGGGTTTCGCAGGCAACCTTGGAGTTAGGATCCTGCCGGAGGAATTCGTCGAGGATTGCATCGCTGATTTGATCGGCTACTTTGTCGGGGTGGCCTTCAGATACAGATTCGGAGGTAAAGAGATACGGCATGGTTGAATATTGATAAAGTTGAGCAGCTTGCGGGGTTTTTTTTTAAAGCAGCGCAAAGGTAGAAAATATTGGGTGTTTTAATGGCTGTTCTCTAAGAGCATGTCTAAAATTATATTTCTCGCTAATATGAAAGTCTTTTTCAGCCATACTTCGTTCCTTTTTTTCGCCGTAATTAGTCCCATTACGACTGCAAAAAGCGCCTTGTCTGGCTAAAAAATCCTTTTCATATTAGCAGATAATATAATTTTAGACACGCTCTAAATACGAATCAAACTGGTATTATGACAAGTCATAAGCCGGATTTTGAAAGTATCTTTGCAACGTACAAAACAAAAAAAGCGGAGTTGGTGAGCGGATCACCGGCGACCATATAATATAGGTGTAGGTGCTGCACCTAATTTTTAATCATCAGCCAACAATTTGGTTTCCGTAAGTACACCCTTTCCCCCTCCAACTTCAAAATCTGGCGTGGCGACCTCATCGAAAACGAAGCCGAACTCACCAAACAAATGGAACTCTTTGTCACCCCTCAAAGAGCCAATGCACAATCGGAGAACATCCTTTGGGAGCTGCTTATCAAAAACGGTGTACCGCTTACCGAAAAGATTCAGCAGGTAGAAGTGGGTGAAGGAGCGGTTATCTACCATACTTCTGACAAACGCTTTGCTTTTGTCCTGGACAAATATACCCCT
>JBEIDF010000303.1:0-3383 GCA_040383605.1 Lewinellaceae bacterium | reverse complement strand
GGCCAAATTGGGGCGTCAGGCTTCGCGCCAACTGATCGGTCCAATTGCCGTAAGAAAAAGCAAAATCAATGCCCAGTGCGTATGCGCCAGATTTTATGCCATCGTACATGTACGCGCGGATATAGTCGCGGTAACGGGATTCCGGGTACTGCGCCACAAATTCTTCTAATTTCTTATCCTGTTCCTGTCGGCCTGTTTCGCCCGCCTCGGTGCGCAGCAGGAACTCCAGGTGCAGGAGGGCAAATAGCCGATCTTCTGTACTTAAATCGCGCTGACTGATGCGCTCGAACAGATCGAAGCGTTGTGCGTACAATATTTCGTCTATCAATTCGAATAGGCTGTCCTGGGGCGGGCGGGCCAGCCAACCCTCGGGCGTTTTGCGGTTTGTATAGCCTGCGACTTCCTCCAGGAGTTGCGGGTATCGCCCCAGCCAGTGGTAGAGCAGCCATCGTTCATCCCAAAGCGTGGCGGCGAATGCGTCATTGCCGGCGCGTCCCAGGGAGTCCAGCCAAAAACCAACGCCGGCGCTGTCTTGTCGCAGAAAAGCCACACGCAATTCAATCCGGCCCGCTTCGATTTCCTCCAGGCGGTCGCCGGGCTTGATTTTTTCCGCTCCGGCGGGCGGCAGGGTGTCGGTTTGGGCCTTTGAATTGCCCCACATACCCAAAACGAACAGACCTAAAAGCGAAAATTGGATGATCGTGCGCATCACAAGGGAATTTGTCCGTGAAAAACATATTTTGCCGGCCCGCAAAGCCAGATATCCGAAAAACCGCTGTCAGTCCGCCGGAACCGCACGGAAAGTTCGCCTCCCCGTGCCTGCACGTGTATTTCGGCGGGCCCCTCCGCAAATCCCTCGCGGAAGGCAAAGGCCAGCGCTGCGGCGGTGACGCCCGTGCCGCAGGCCAGGGTTTCATCTTCGACGCCGCGTTCGTAGGTGCGGATCAGCAGGCGGCCTCCAGCGCATTCAACGAGGTTGACATTGATGCCTTCCGCGCCGAATTCCGCGCCGTAGCGCACCGCACGGCCTTCAGACAGGAGGTCTGCCGATTCCACGGACGGGGTGAAGCGGATGAAATGGGGCGAACCGGTATTTAACACAAAATCGTCCTGTCGCCGCTCGATGATCTGCACATCGCCCATTTTTAACTCAACCCAATACGCACCGTCTGTTTTTTGTTGCAGTGTTGCCTCGTGCGGCCCGTCTGCAGCAAGAAAGCGGAACCGATCGCCTGCCATACCCAAGTCTTTGGCGAAGGCGGCCAGGCAACGGCCTCCGTTGCCGCACATCGTGCTCTCGCAGCCGTCGGCGTTGAAGTAGGTCATCGCAAAATCGTATCCTGCAAGTGCTTCGAGCAGAATCAGCCCGTCGGCGCCCACGCCAAAATGTCGGTCGCACAAACGTTCAATCAAGGCCTGGTCTTCGACTTTCAGCCATTGCTGTTGGCGCTGGTCAATCAGGATAAAGTCATTGCCTGCGCCCTGGTATTTGTGAAATGTCAGGTTCATGGAGGCAAAATAAGCCAATAACGCGGAAACGACGGAAAAAGAAAAGGCAAATTTTTCAGGGTATCGGTATCGGCTCGAATCTGTTGCCTCGTTACTATTTTGTTAAAGTGCCGTTTATTGCAGCCACAAATTTGTTTTTTAGTTGTTTTATATGCAATTTGTCGGCGTTTTGAAGAAGGTGCAGTCATTCAGTTTCGATGCCCCCAACCCATCTTGTCTTGTCTATGAATAAATACCTCCAACTCACGCTGGTCGCTTTTGCCAGCTCGCTGTGTTCCTTTTTCCTGTTTTACCAATTTGGATCTGTGCGGAAAGTGCAGCGGATACCGGACGAAACCGGTGCTGCGCGCTATGCCGGCTTGGTAGACCGGCTTTTCCATGCTCGCTCGAACAGCGCTTTTGCCGCGGCGGCGCCGACGAATTTCACTGATGCGGCAGATATCGCCACGCCGGCCGTGGTGAATATTCGGGCCGTACAACAAACAGGCGGCGGGATATGGAGCCGCAGCGCGCCGGCCGGCTCTTCCGGCTCCGGGGTGATCCTCAGCCCCGACGGCTACGTGGTCACCAACCGCCACGTGGTGGAAAATAGTACGGAAATTCGGGTTACGATGGCCGACAAGCGCACGTTTTACGCCGAATTGATCGGATCCGACCCTTCTACAGACATCGCGCTGCTGAAAGTAGATGAGGTCGGCCTGCCATTTTTGCTGTTTGGAAACAGCGACTCCGTGCGGGTCGGCGAATGGGTACTCGCCGTAGGCAACCCCTTTAACCTGGAAAGTACGGTGACGGCTGGGATCGTCAGCGCCAAAGGCCGCAATATCAATATCCTCGGCGGCGGCGCCAGTATCGAATCGTTCATTCAAACGGATGCAGCCGTCAATCCAGGCAACAGCGGCGGCGCCCTGGTCAATACGGTCGGCGAACTCATCGGCATCAATACGGCCATCATCACGGAAACGGGCAGCTATGAAGGATACTCCTTCGCCGTACCCTCCAATCTTGTGCAAAAAATAATCCGCGACCTGCGCGAATTCGGCCGCGTGCAACGCGCTTTTCTCGGTGTTGGAATCGAAGACCTCGATAGCGAAACGGCCCGGACAGTGGGCCTCCCCAATGCAGAAGGCGTCTATATCAACCGCATCACGCCCGGCAGTGCAGCCGCAGACGCTGGCCTCCAGGCAGGAGACGTTATTATCAGCGTCAACAACGTGCGGGTGCGCAGCACCCCGGAATTGCAGGAATATATCGGCCGTTTGCGGCCGGGCGACAATATCAATCTCGACTACTGGCGAAAAGGCGCCAAACAACGCGCCCGCCTGTTGCTGAAAGACGCTCGAAATTCTACGAGCATCGCGCGATTGCAGGGCGATGAACTCCGCGAGGCGCTGGGCTTTGAACTCCGCGACCTGGACGGCGAGGAGGAGCGCCGCATGGGATTAAACGGCGCGCTGGTGACGGCTATCCAACGCGGCAGTGTGGTGTACGCTACCAATATGCAGCCCGGCTTTGTGATTATCTCCGTAAACGGAAAACGGGTGACCAGTGCCGCAGAAACGATCGAATCTATCCGGGACGCCGTGAACAGCGTCATACTCGACGGATATTATGAGGGCGAAGAGGATTTGTACTCCTATCGCTTCCGAAAACGGGAATAACCAGCATGTTTTCTTATAAAAAAATTCACCTCCTCGGCGCGCCGGGCGCCGGGGTTAGCACGCTGGGCAGGGCACTGGCGGCGCGCTTGGGGTGCGTGCACTTGGATGTGGACGACTACTACTGGTTCACCTCCGATCCGCTACCCTATAAGCGCAAACGAAACCCCGAACACCGACGCAGTTTGCTGTCGGCAGACCTGAATCAGCATCCCG
>JBEIDF010000302.1:0-3385 GCA_040383605.1 Lewinellaceae bacterium | reverse complement strand
CCCATGCAACTTCAGATTTTTGAAACAGACCCTTATACCGTGCAAATAAAACAGGAACTCCTGGGACTGGACTTGAATACGATGACGCCAATTGACGCGCTCTGGAAACTCAATGAGCTGCGGAAAATTGCGGAAAAAAAAGGATAATCGCCGGAAGAACAGGGCATTTATTGCCCACAACTGCCTATTACCATTGCGTTAACAATACCGTTGCCGCCCCCCGCTTACCTTTGCGAACCGGGTCTGGTACCCACGCCCGATAAGTTGTATGTTTCGAAGCCTAAAACCCAGTTTTATTCGGCGCCGCCTGATACCGGTCGCCACGCTCCTCCTGTTCGCGGCCATGGCCGGCGGCCAAACGAATACGCGCCTCCTGCAGGGGGAAGTCCGGGATGTGGAAACGGGCGCCGGAATCCCGCTTGCCGGACTTACCATCCCCGATTTTGCTATCAGAACGCGCACAGACGAGCAGGGCAAATTTCAGTTTCGGATACCCCAAAGCGCCCAAAAATTCCAAATTACTGCCTTGGGCTACCGCACCAAAGTCGTCGAAATCCCCTCGGATACAACGCGATTTCTTCTTTTGGAACTCCGCCCGGAAGCACAACAAATAAAGGAGGTTACCATTAGGCCTGCTAAATACCGCAATAAAAATAATCCGGCGGTGGAATTGATCCGGCTGGCTATTGAACACCGCGATCTGAATCAGGTAGAAAATATTGCAGGGTTTAAGGAGGAGCGTTATGAAAAGGTGATGCTGGGACTGAGTAAAATTCCTCAAAAAATTCAAAACGGAAAAATCCTGGCGAGCTGGCGCTTTGTGTTGGAAAACGCCGACACAACCCTGCTGCAAGGCCGACCTGTAACGCCCGTCTATTTGGAAGAAACGCTTTCGGATTTCTACAGCCGCGCGGAGCCGCCGGCAGCGCAAAATTACGTGAAGGGCCGACAGATGGTCAAATTTCCCGGTTACCTCGATTCCGAAGGCCTGAACCAGGGATTGCAATATGTCAATCAGGAGGTCAATCTGTATGATAATTATGTGAAATTGCTCACCGACCATTTCCTGAGCCCGATCGCCAATAATGCGCCGCTGTTTTACCGATATTATCCTATGGATACCCTGGAAGAGGCCGGTTCGAAAATTGTCCGACTGGCTTTTTTTCCAAGAAACAAAACCGATATGCTGCTCCAGGGCGATCTCTACATCGCGCTCGACAGTACCTACCCGGTGACCAAAGCGGTTTTTACGGTGAACCCGGAGATCAACCTGAACTGGGTCAATACCTTGGAAGTGGAGCAGCATTTCCAAAAACTTCCAAACGGAAAATGGGCGCCGGCGATCGAAAAATACCGCCTGGATTTCGGAATGCGCAAAAACGGTCTGGGTATGTATGCCGAACGTTTTGTCTCGCATACGGGCACGCAGACCGGACTGTCGCTGCCCGACTCCATTTTTCGGAAGTCGGAAACCTCGGAATCGCTGCCCAGGGCTACCCAACAGGACGCCGCTTTTTGGGACAAAGCCCGCCATGCGCCCCTGAGCACGAGCGAGTCGGGTACTTACGCTACCATGGACAGCCTGCAGGAAACCAAACTCTTCAAAGGGGTGGCTAAAGCCATCCTGGTGGGTGTGCAAGGGTATGTACCGATCAACAAAACCTTCGAAATCGGGCCGCTGGCCACGTTTTACGCCTTCAGCCCGGTCGAGGGCAACCGGATTCGCTTCGGGGGGCGTACGTCCACCGCCTGGAGCTCGAAATTCCGATTGGAAGGCTTCGCCGCCTACGGATTCCAAGACGAACGCTGGAAGTTCGGCGGCAGTGCGATCTATGCGTTGAAAGGAACCAAACACCACGAATTTCCCCTCCACCTCGTCCGAATAAACTATTTGAACGACCTTCGGATACCCGGACAGGTGCTGGCCACGGTAAATCCCAACAGTGTATTTACGTCCTTCGTGCGCGGCGCCAACGATCGTTTTTTATACACCGAACGACTTTCATTCCAGTATCAACGGGAATTTCGAAACCACTTTTCGTGGATTGTCGGCGCGGATCGTCAGCAACTTAGCCCGGCCGGCGCGCTCGCTTTTCTACCCTCCGACGGCAATGCGGGCGCCGGCCGACCGGTGATTACCAGCAACCTGAGTATGCAACTCCGGTATGCGCCCGGCGAAAGCTTCTTCCAGTCGTCCACTACCCGCTCCATCATAGACTACAAGTTTATGACCCTGCTCAAATACACCAAAAACTTCAGCGGCCTGCTTGGCGGGCAGTACAGTTTCCAGGAAGTCAACCTGACGTTCCGAAAATATACCAAAATGCCGCCCATCGGATACAACTATTTCAACCTGGAGGCCGGTATGATTCTCGGCAGAGCGCCGTATCCCCTGCTCACTATCCATCGCGCCAACCAAACCTATTTTTATCAAACGAATGCCTACAATTTAATGAATTTCATGGAATTTATCAGCGATCGCTATGTGGGCATGAATATGGAGCACAATTTTTACGGTTTCTTCCTGAACAAAATACCGCTCGTGCGCAAACTCAAACTCCGGGAGCAGGCCTCCGTGAAACTACTCTACGGGGCTGTTTCCAACACAAATCTGCCAGAGGCCGGCTCTGGGCTGTTGTACTTCCCGCGGTATCCGGACGGCACGCCGATCACCTACACCCTCGAACGCAAACCCTATATCGAGGCGGGCGCCGGGATCAGCAATATTTTCAAAGTGCTGCGTCTGGACTATGTTCGACGCTTTTCTTATCTCGATCATCCCGGGGCGCCGAAATGGGGTATTCGGGGATATATGCAGTTTAATTTCTAGAGGCTGTCGCATAAGCTACCGTGCCACGAAATTATCAAAATATAATTTGCAAAACCGGCCGGATAAGTGTCGGAGCGACTCGAATTCATGCCGACACCGCACTCAATAAAAATTTTATTTTGCCATTTGATTCCGTTGAGTAATTATGAGACAGTCTTTTTTTGTTAAAAAATATCCAGATTCGGTCAATTCATTGCATCCCTTTTTCAGACAAACAAGCATATTTTAAAATATCGCCCGAGAATCCCGCCGGCGTCCCTATCTTCGCAGATTGATTTTGATTCTATGCAATACGCTACCCTCTTCGCGGCCGGATCGCTGGCCGCTTTGACGCTGTTTTCCTGCCAGGACGCGCAATCGCCCGATAACGCCGCGGCAAAACCGCTATTTGAACTGCTTTCCGCAGACAGCACCGGCATCCGATTTCGAAACGACCTGGAATACGACCGGGAATTCAATATCTACCGCTATCGCAATTTCTACAACGGCGGAGGCGTCGCCATCGGCGATGTAAACAACGACGGCCTGCCGGATATTTACTTCACTGGCAATATG
>JBEIDF010000301.1:0-3390 GCA_040383605.1 Lewinellaceae bacterium | reverse complement strand
TTAATAATTATTTAAATACAGTAACGTCTCCGGAGAATATTTCCGTGGCGCCATCTAGAAATTTTATAACCGCATACCAGGCATAAACACCCGGCGTCACGGGTTTTCCCCGGAATGCGCCCTGCCAGCCGTCCGCCGGATTGTTGGGTTCAAATCCGCTGCGTTCAAAAATAGCGCTGCCCCAGCGATCATATATTGCGAATTGTTCAATTTCAAGCACATCCGCGCCGCCGTACACAGTCAGTCCGCCCAAATCGGGATTAAAAATGTTCGGCACGTAAATATTCTTGCGCCGATCCACCTGAACATATATCTCGTCGCGCGCGCTGCAACCTCGACTATCCAACACGGTGACCTGGAATGTTTGCGATCTCAGGGGGGTAAACTGAATGTCGGTAGCATCAACGGCGCTGGAATCCGGCAGCGGCGTCCAAATGATCGTATCCAGGTTTGATAACGGAATAGATACGGTCAGCCGGATGTTCGCTGCTTCTCCAAGCCGGATATTCAGGTCAGGCCCGGCGTCTGCCGTCAGCAACGGCGGTTCCGACAGCGCCAGCGAATCAGACGTCCACTCGCAGCCCTGGGCGTCCTGGATGGTAAGCTGATACCAGCCCGGCCCGAGATTGTCGAAAATAGGCGAAGCGCCGAAGGGGCCGCCGTTCAGTGAAAACCGCAAAGGCGGCGTGCCCCCGGAAAGGGCGTCCAGGATAATCCGTCCGTCCTGCCGCCCAAAACAGGAGATGTCTTCTGCCACAGGCGTCGCAGACAGCGTGGTGGCGGTAGTTGTAACCAAAACCTCATCGCGATCTGAGCAGCCAAATGTGTTCTGTGCAATTTGGGTATATAGCCCTTCTGTGCTTACCTGGATTTGCGCTTCAGACGCATTCGGCAGGGGGATGTTGTTCAACTGCCATGCATACGAAACACCCGGGGCGCCCGGGCCTCCGAGCTGCGCCTCCGGATTGTCGCAACTGATCGCGCGGTCGGGGCCGGCATCGGCAACAGGATTGGGATGGATCAGCACGGAAACTATTACGGAGGTATCCGGACAGGGGGCTACTGCATCAAGTGCGTACCGGAAACGGTAGAGCCCGGCCGGCTGCCCGCCAGTCTGAAACACACCGGTTGCCGGATTGAATGCCCCGCCGGTAGCGGGCACAGCGGAAATGTCAGTCCACACACCACCACTGTCTTCCCCAACAAGCAGGTCGCGAAGGGAAAAAATAGCGATACTGTCTGCGCATAGCGCTGGCGTCGGCAGTGGCTGGCCGGCCTGCACAGGTTGGTTTACGGTAATCACTGCCGCGTCCCCGGCTACGTTCGAGCAGGTCGGCAGCGTGCCGTCGAGCACCTGGATAAGTTGATAAGCGCCGGTAACGCCCGGACTTACCGGCACCTGAACGGGCGCCATACCCGGTATTTGTATATTCTGTACGCCACCGCCCGGATTTGACCAGGAAACGGTGAGTGGGTAAGCGCCTGTGCCGCTGAAACGGAGTACTGCCGTATCGCCGGCACAAATCGTGGTCGAACCGGTCAGCGCGGCCGTCGGCAGGGCTTTCCAGCGCACCGGCGTGCCGGGCGCCACAGAGAAGCAGGGATCGCTGGTGCTGACGTTTCCATTTACGTTGTTACCGGCAATAGCAGATATATAATAGGTAACGCCAGTTTGCAGGTTCGGCCCGAAAGCGAAGTTGGGCGTGTTGGAGGTCGCCAGGACGGCGCCGAGCGTCGCGCCCGGCTGATCGTGCAAGACGAACTGCACGAGGTCGTTTGCGTCAGTCGTGGCATTGTTGTTCCAACCGCCCGTCGCCGGATCGCCGGCGCAGAAAAGTCGCAGCGTGCCGGACATGGAGCCGGCATCGGTGGCGCAATCACAGTTTCGCTGGCCACTGACAGGCGTCGCACTACAGCCATTCGCATCCGTTATAATAAAGGCGTAGCCGCCCCCGCTCGGGATGGGGGCGCTGGTAAAGCTGTTGCCGGTAAAGATGCCGCTGATGCCCGACACAGTAAAGGGGGCGGCGCCGTTCAAAATTTGTACCACGACACGGTAAGCGGTATTCACGCTATCGCAGATTTCCTGCAGCCCGTTGAGGTCGGGTATGTTATTGAAGCGCAGGGTGACGGTATCGGCTGCGGAGCAGGCAGCGTTTGTCTGCGTCCAACTGAAGCGATACGTTCCGGGGGCAGGAACCATTACAGCGCTCGTCGAATTCGTCGGCGCAGTGATTACGGCCAATCCCGGGCCGCTGATCGCGCTCCATTGTCCCGTGTTCGGACCGGGCGTTGCGTTCAATTGTCCTTGCATACCGCAAAATGCTGCATCCGAACCGGCGTCCGGCGTGGGTACGGTCAGAAAGACGACGGGTTGGCCCGGGGCAACGGACAGGCAGGGGTCGTTTAAATCCGGCACGCCGCCGGTATTATTCCCAACGACCCGGCTAATGTAGTAGGTCGCGCCAGGTGTCATACCCGCAACCCAGCCGAAAACGCCGCTGCTGTTTTGGTCAAAAATTTGACCCAGGCTCGCGCCGTTTCCGCTGTGCAGGACAAACGCGACCACATCATTGCCGTCCAACTGCAAATCAGCATTGGCTGTGGCAGTAACGGATGTACCGATGCAGGCTTGGAGCAGGTTTGCAGACATTGAGCCGGCGTCGGTGACGCAGTCGCAGGTGAAAACGCCGCTCACATTGGCCGTTGTGCAGCCGTTTGCGTCTGAAATTTGGAAAAGATATGTTGCGCCGCTGTTGATGGGTGCGGAAATAAAGGGTGAGGCGGCTACTGATTGCCCATTAATAAGGTAGGGCGCTGTGCCGCCTGCGAATTCCAGCTGCAGGGTGTAGGCCGTTCCGGTGCTGTTGCAGATTTCCTGGACGTCGGTAATGACCGGAACCTCGAAGAAACGCAGGGTGGCGGTATCCGATGCGATGCAGCCGTTTTCTGTGCGCGTCCAGGTGATTTCATAATCGCCCGGTATGTTTGCTTGTATGCCGGAAGCCGGATTTTGTACATTAGCCAGCGTCAACACGCCGGTAGGCGGGGCGGAAAGCACCGTCCAGAAACCGGCGCCCGCATTCCCGCTCAAGCTCAGCGTATTACCGCAAACGCCGGGGTAAGTCCCGGCTTCGGCCAATGGAAAATCATAGAAAACGACCGGTCGGCCCGCAGCGATGGAAAAACAAGGGTCGGATGGATCGGGCGCACCGTTCAGGTTATTGCCGGCGGCCGGAGAGATGAAAGAGGTTACGCCAAAACTCATACCGGCCTGGAAGGTAAAATCGCCTGTACTATTCTGCGCGATTACAGTAGCCAGTACAGGGCCGGCTCCGGTGTGCAGGAAAAATCCAGCAACGTCGTCGCTGTCCAGACTAGCGTTGTTGT
>JBEIDF010000300.1:0-3443 GCA_040383605.1 Lewinellaceae bacterium | reverse complement strand
GTTCCTTTTTTTCGCCGTAATTAGTCCCATTACGCCTGCAAAAAGCGCCTTGTCTGACTAAAAAATCCATTTCATATTAGCATAAAATATAATTTTAGAGTAACTGGTTAGCAGGTTGCGTATGAGCCAAAAAAGGATCCATTTTTCGCCAGACGAAGCGATTTTTTGCAGGCCATAGCAGCGCGCTATGGTCAAAAAAAAATGCGAAGTATGGCGGAAAATGGGACTTTTTGGGCCAGACAGCGATCCTGCTAACCAGGTACATTTTAGGCATACGCTTAAAACGACAGCACTTCCAGCCTGCCGTTGTTTTTTCCTACCCAGAGCCGATTGCCTGTAACCGCCAGTGCGCGGGTCACGCCCTGCAGTTTGCAGGCGTGCGGCGCCAGCTCAAAAGTGTTGTCGTTTTTCTGTACCAACAGCATGCCCTGACTGCCCAGTTGGGCGCCCGCCTCCGGTTTGCGCCGCTCGTCGTTTCCGGCCAGTAGCATATCCGGCTTGCCATCGCCGCTAAAATCGCGGATCGCGATCGCGTGCACAGGCGCGCGCTGGGCCTCTGGCGGCAGCGCTTGTAGTTTAAATTGTCCATCTCCCTGGTTCAACAGCAGGCAGGATGTCAGTATGCGGGTTCTTCGGACAGTGGCCTCGCCCAAAACAACCGGTTCGAACAAATCGGACATCGTTTTTCCGGCGTAATCTGCATATTTGAGAAAGCGTTTTTTTACAAGCGGCAGCCGCTTGGCCATATCGCCCCGCAACACAAGCGGATAGGCGGTATCCCCGTTGTATTGGCACAAGATGGCTTCATCTTGGCCATTTTGGTCAAAATCTCCGGCATACAATTCGAGTGGGTGCTCGACCGAAGCTTTAAATCGGCTGTTCAGGCCTTCGTTGCCAAGTACGAAATCAGTATCGCCATCGCCATCGAGGTCGGCCGCCTGGAGGCAATTCCACCAGCCCTCGGTATTTTTCAGTCCCGCTTTTTCCGAACCGTCTTCCAGCGTGCCATTTTTATTTAAAAAAATACGCACTGGTTCCCAATCACCGCAAGTCACTAGGTCCGGCAGCCGATCGCCGTTTAAATCCGTCCACAGCGCATCGGTCACCATGCCGAGTTGTTGCAGGGCGGGATACTTCTGCAAATTGGGGATAAAATGCGCTTTGCCGTCGTTTTCGAGGATGAAGGACGTCGGCGACTGCCCGTAATGGCCGGGTATCAGGCGCATGCCCACAAATATATCGACATCGCCGTCCCCGTCCACATCGGCGGGCGCGGCGCAGGCGGTAGCGAAGGGCTTGCCATCGGGGAGCGCGTCTTTTTTTCTGGTAAATTTTCCCCGGCCGTTGTTGAGGTACAAGCGATCCTGCAGCGCGGGCTCGCCAGGTTGAAACTCGCTTGATCCGCTGCCGACGTACAAATCGGCATCGCCGTCGCCATCTGCGTCGAAGAAGGCGGCTGCAACATCCTCGCCGGCTTTATCGCGCTCAAAATCCGCTTGCGGCGCGCGCTGGAAGTCCCCGCGGGCGGTTTGGAGAAACAGTGCGCCCGGCTGTCCGGCCGCGCCGCCGATATACGCATCGTCCAGTCCGTCCCCGTTTACGTCGGCGGTGGCGAGGCAGGGGCCCTCGGCAGAGCACATGCGGAATTGCAGGGGTTCGCGGTCGAAATCGCTAAAATTGGTTTCGCGGTGCTCAAAATCTGGTTGCCAGGGGGTAGGGGAGAGTAGGCGTTTGGGCGTGGCGGGCGCGGTGGCAGGCACTGCGGCGGTCTCAGCGCTTTCCCGGATACGGATTTCCTGGTTTACGGGTAGGTTGGCGGTTTGCCAGACGCGGCCGGAGAGGAATTCGACGCGCAGGGAGTCTATTTTTTGCACTTGGCCCAATCCGAAATGCAGGCGGGCGTCGGCAGTGGATTGGAATCCGCGCATCGGCGCCAATTCCTGGTAAAACTGTTTGTCACCGGCAAACACCGTTGCTTTTGCACCCAGGCAGGCCGTGTTGGCGCCTTGTTCACTTTGAAAGGTAATCCGGAGCCAATGGGCGTGATCGGCTGTGGCGCCTGGGGCGATGGTTTCGTTTCGGTACACGAAACAGGGCATATTGACATTGTTGACCACCAGGTCGAGGTCGCCGTCGTTGTCCAAGTCGCCGTACGCGGCGCCGTTGGAGAAGGAGGGCGTATCGAGTCCCCATCGCGCGGAGACATTTTGGAACTGCAGCGCACCCCGGTTCTGAAACAGGTAATTCGGAACCGGTTCTGAGGGCATTTCATCCAGCAATTTCCGGATGCCTTGTCCGGGGTTTTCCCGGAGTATTTTTGAGATGGCAGCGGGATCGGCGTAGAAATTGAGATAATCCTGGTCGAGCAGATCCTTGCCGATGCCATTGGCGACGAAGATATCCTTTAGTCCATCGTTGTCAAAATCAGCCAACAGGGCTCCCCAGCTCCAGTCGGTGGCCCACACGCCGGCCTGCCGGCCAATTTCGGAAAATGAGCCGTCTCGGTTGTTGTGTTGCAGCACATTGCGACCGAACTGGCGGTGATAGCCGGTTTGAATCATGTTTTGGTAGGTATTCCAGTCGTCGAACGCGCTTTTGGTTTTGTACCGGCGCTCGTCCTCCGGGGTCATTTCCGTCACGAAGATTTCCGGGAATCCATCGTTGTCGAGGTCGGCCATATCCGCCCCCATCGAGCCTTTGCTGATTTCCGGCATTGCGGCCGGCAGTATTTCCTCAAACGTTCCATTGCCTTTATTTCGATACAGATAATCCCGCTCGAAAAAATCGTTGGAGACGAACAAATCCAGCCACCCGTCGCGGTCGTAGTCGCCGACCGTCACCCCCAGTCCGAATCCGATGGCAGAACGGTAGATGCCGGCCTGGGCGCTTTGGTCGGTGAATTGCTTGCCATCATTGCGGAGCAGCCGGTTTCCGCCCTCGGGGTCGGGGAGATCGCGCTGGCCGGGCCGGAGATCATACCCGCCCACGCTGCGGAACGAGTTATTGAGCAGGTAGCAGTCGAGGTCGCCGTCGCGGTCGTAGTCGAAAAACGCGGCATGCACGCTGAGGCCCTCAAAATCCAGTCCCCAGGCGGCCGCTTCTTCCCGGAAAGTCGGCATGCCGTTTTGCAATCCGGTCTGGCCGTTATTGATAAACAATTCGTTGTAACGCCGTTTTCCGCCGGGCGGGCCGGACTTGCACAGGTAGAGATCGAGCCAGCCATCGCCATTGACGTCGGCGATGGATACGCCGGTTGTCCAGCAAACCGCCGTGCCGATTCCGCTTTTTTCTGTGATATCCTCGAAGGAAAAGCCGCCTTTATTAAGGTATAGGCGGTTGCTGACCAGGTTGCCGCAGAAAAAGATATCCGGTAGGCCATCGTTATTCAGATCGCCGATGCCCACGCCGCCGCCGTTGTAGAAATTGCGGAACAGGTAGCAATT
>JBEIDF010000299.1:0-3447 GCA_040383605.1 Lewinellaceae bacterium | reverse complement strand
CTCGGCTCCCTTCCCCCTGGGCTCATCAGTTTGACGGTTGTTCGGACCGCCATGCGGCGCGGGTTTCGGGCGGCGTGGATTTTGGCTTTGGGGGCGGCTGTGACCGAGTATTTGCAGGCTTTGGCGGCGATTGGATTTGCAAACTGGTTTTTGGCGAATCCGGCAGTTGAGGTGGGATTTCGTTGGGTTTCCGCACCTGTTTTTCTGGGTTTGGGCGTGTATTATTTATTTTGGGCGAAGCCGCCGGGGGGGGTACGGAAGGAGGCGCCGGTTCGGGGGCGCGGGTTATTTTTCCAGGGTGTTGCGTTGAGCCTGTTTAATTTGCTGGCGATTCCGTACTGGATTGCGTATTGCGGTTGGATGCAAGTCAGTGGTTACTGGGAAGACGGCCTGTGGCCGACGCTTCGTTTTGCGGCCGGCGTGACGATTGGCGCGCAGGCGGCGCTTAGTTTATACGCATGGTTGGGCCAGGTTATCATGCGCCGATTCGAGGTAGTGGCCCGCTGGGCGAATTACGGGATCGGGTTGTTGTTTCTGGGTATGGGATTAAAAATGGGGTGGACGATTATTGGCTGATTGCGCAGGCGGCTTTTTGAAAAAAGCGTGGGGGGGACGGCGCCCACCGCCGTCTCCCCCAAATCCAATCTGGGATTACATTTTAAAATGCGATCCTTTATTTTTATTATTAGGAGACTGCGCATTATCCAAACGCGTTTTGAACTCCGTGTACAGCGGATCTTCTTTGCGGGCGTAGATTTCCTTGAGTGCGATCAGCGTATTGACATCGTTTGCGTCCAGGGCTTCCGCGTTTTGGAAATAGGGTAGCGCTTTTTCAAACAGATCGAGGATTTCCTTTTTCTTCGCATCGTATTTCTTGATGCCCGCCGGGGTAAAATCCTCGGCCATCGCATTCATTTCCTGGGTCAACAAGGCAGCTTTGTTATAGTACAGCGTGCCCATGGCGTAGTAGGCATCCATGCTTTTTTTATCCACCTGCACCGCTTTGTCGTAGTATTTCTTTGCTTCTTCGAAATTTGCATTCGCCTCCGCGTCTTTTTTATCGTTCAGGGCGCGCTGATACAGGTTGTCATATACGCTGCCCAGGGTTACGTACAGGCTGACGTTATTGGGTTCCTGCGCGATGGCCTGCTTCAGTCGGTCGGTCAGTTCGTTCAGGTTGCCTTTTGTCAGGTAGAGATTGATTTCGGAGAAGAGCAGTCCCGGGTCGTCCGGGAAGCGTTTCCGGCCTTCTGCCAGTACCGCCTCGGCGCCGGCTTTGTCGTTCAGTTCATTTTTGACGGCGTAGAGGCCTTCATAGACGGCGGCGCGATTGGTACCATTTTTAATCATACCCTCGTAAATCGCGGCAGCTTCCTGATTTCTCTTCGCCATCATAGCGCACACGGCGGTGTAGTAGGTTTGCTCTTCGAGTTGTTCCGGCGCGTCCAAAACACTGGGTTCGCCATTGTCTTTCAGGATTTTATGGCTGGAAAGTGCGGCTTTCCAGGAGTCGAAGGATTTAGAGTAGTCCCCGGCGTCATATTTCATGGCGCCGATGTTGATGAGTTGGCCTTGGACTTGCGAGATGCCTTTCAGCGCATCTTTTTTCTCGAATTTTTTGTCGGTCACCTCGAATCCTTTTTGGTAGGCTTCAAACGCGACCAGCGCGTCATTATCGCCGGTTAGCGGCGACTTGGGATCAATCATGCGGCGGTTCACATCCCGTTGCAGGCGGGTATTGTAGATATCGCCGCGGGTGATCCAGGTAGTTCCCAGCGCTTGTGCTTCCGGTTTTTCAACGGCTTGGTTGATTTTATCTATCGCCTCATCCAATTTACCGGCGCTGTTTGCCGGATCCATATTATAGGTGGTGAGGGCGCGGCCGGCGGATTTGGCCAGCTTCAGTCCGTCCTCTTGAGCGTTTGCCACACCGGTAAGGAACAGGACGGCGAGCAGCGTTATAAGCGAATTTTTCATAGATATCTGATTTAGTGAAAAATTTGACAATAGCGATCGGTCGTAATAACAGCGGGTTGAGGGGTGGTAGTATAAACAAGGTGTTAATCCGGACTGCTTGCGGTATCTGTGGCGGCCTCCGGCTCTTCCTGCTCCGATTGCACCACCGTCACATCGGCGATATGGTCGGCGGTTTCCAGACGGATTAATCGCACGCCCTGCGTGGCCCTACCCATCACGCGCAATTCAGAAGCGGAAGTGCGGATGGTGATGCCCGAGGTGGTGGTGATCATCAGATCATTATCATCGGTAACGGCTTTGATTGCGACCAAGTGGCCGGTTTTTTCCGTCATCTGCATCGTTTTGATGCCTTTTCCACCCCGGCCCTGCGTGCGGTAGTCTTCGAGTGCGGAGCGTTTGCCCATCCCATTTTCGGAGACGACGAGGATGCCGGTTTTTTGATCTTCCGGATCTACGCAGATCATGCCGACCACGGCGTCGTCGCGATTTTCGTCCACCAAAATACCCCGCACACCAGCGGCAGTTCGGCCCATGGGGCGTACATCGGCTTCATTGAAACGGATGGCGTTGCCGTTGCGGACGGCCAGGACGATTTCGTTTTTGCCGTTCGTCAGTTTGGCCTCAATCAGCGCATCGCCCTCGTTAATGCCGATGGCGTTGATGCCGCCTTGGCGCGGTCTGGAGTATTCTTCCAGCAGGGTTTTCTTGATTTGGCCGCGGCGCGTGCAGAAGATGATATAGTGGCTGTTGATGAAGGTTTCGTCTTCCAGGTTTTTGAGCAGGATATATGCCCGCACGCGGTCTTCTTTAGGGATATTGAGCAGGTTTTGAATAACGCGGCCGGCGGTATTTTTCGCGCCTTCTGGCAGTTCATACACTTTGATCCAGAAACAGCGGCCGCTTTCCGTGAAGAGCAGCAGCGTTTGGTGGTTGGTCGCCGTGAACATATGCTCCACATAGTCCTCGCCGCGGGTGCGCACGCCCTGCGCGCCGCGGCCGCCGCGGCCTTGCGCGCGATATTCCGTAATCGGCGTACGTTTGACGTATCCGAGGTGGCTGATGGTGATGACGACTTCCTCGTCCTCGATCAGGTCTTCCATGCTGATATCCGCCTCTTCGAGTTCGATGGAGGTACGGCGCTCATCGTTGTGGCGGGTTTTTACCTCCTGCAGTTCCTCTTTTACGATATCGCGTTGAAGGCTCTCATCTGCGAGAATTGCTTTGTAGCGTTCGATTTTTTTCTGCAATTCCTGGTATTCATCCCGCACCTTGTCTCGTTCCAGGCCGGTGAGTTGTTGCAGGCGCATGGCCAGGATCGCGCGCGCCTGGATTTCCGACAGCCCGAATTGGCTCATCAGCCCCTCGCGGGCCGCTTCCGGGTCTTTAGAACTTCGGATTAGGGCGATCACGGCGTCCAGATGATCCAGGGCGATCAGCAAGCCCTCCAGGATATGCGCGCGCTCTTCTGCT
>JBEIDF010000298.1:0-3495 GCA_040383605.1 Lewinellaceae bacterium | reverse complement strand
TGAAAGTGCTCCAACTGCTGTTTGGCCGGAGCATTTTGCAGCCCCGTAATTTCAAAGGCCATCCGGGGGCCGTACGCGGTTTTCACCAAGAAGGTTTTTCCAACACGTCGCCGACCGATTACGGCGACCATTTCTGCCTCCTCGGAGGCCAGGGCGGCCTTCAGTATTTCTTGTTCTTGGGCTCTGCCGATTAATATGGGTGTCATATAGACCTATTTTTTGGCGAAATATAGGCAAAATTATGTGCTTTTCGCTGTGAAATTACAAAACCTAGGCGAAAAGTATATATTTTTTTGCAGATTTCGCCCAATGGCGATCGGGTAGGGGGTGTTCGTGGAAAATGCACGAGGAGATCAGACGTGGCGCCACGGTCTCACTACTGCTTCTTGGTGCGCCCCTTGGTAGGCTTGGATGCAAACAGACCCGCCGAATACTGTTCATACAATCCAAACAAAAACTCAATCCGGCTTAATTCGCCGGCAAAGGGCTGCGGCCGGTAGCAAAGATCAACCGCTTTGTCCAGCGTCTGGTGTGCCCTCACCAATTCGGGCGGCATGGTCACGGGGTCGTACAAATCAGCCAGGCTGCTATTCGGGAAGCGGGCGCGGGCGTCCAGGACGGCTTGGGCGGCAGTTTCGACTTTTTGCTTTTGGGCGTCGGCAGGGGAAAGCGGGAAGGGAAAATTGTTGTACACAATGTCTTTGGAGTAGCGGTAACGGCTTTCAAGCCTGCCACCAATATATCTTACCCAAGCCATCTGCATAGTGGAATTCAACATACCGAATAGATACAAGGATGCCTTGGGAATAATTTTTACGGCATTGCTAACCAGCGTATCCGGTGTGATGAAACCTACCGGGATGAACTGTCGTTTTTCAGAGGAGGTCTCCGGAATAATCAGGAAGGGATCGGACGGCATATTTTCCACATGAAATCGGGTTGGGGTATCGGCAAGCTTTCGGGTCGGAGCGCTTTTACTTGCCAAACGAAATTCTTTAACTGCCTGCACTCTTTTCATGGCCTCTGGCATACGGCGTATTATATCC
Source organism: Lewinellaceae bacterium (assembly GCA_040383605.1). Classification (GTDB taxonomy): domain Bacteria; phylum Bacteroidota; class Bacteroidia; order Chitinophagales; family Saprospiraceae; genus M3007. The sequence goes on along the minus strand of JBEIDF010000298.1, from coordinate 2,449 downwards.
GGCGGACAATCCCCCAGCCAAAGGCACCAGCGCTCCCAATGATTAATAAATTCATCCGAGCCGATCCAACGGCGGAAATAGGGCGCTGCTTGTGGTTCTTTTTCCAGAAATGTTTCTTTTTCTTCCGTCGTAAACAGGTAGTTTCCGCCGTCAATCGGCTTATTACCGATGCCCATTTCAGGAACGGGACAAAGTGGCTTGGATCGGCGGGGAATAACAAGGTCCGCTGCATCAACCAGATACGGATTGATGTTTTTCGCGCTTACCAGGCTGGGTTCCCCCTTAATTTCCTGATAGTCGTAAATAAATTTTGGTTTCAAATCACTTTTTGAAAATCCGATAATCACGCAATGTACCGCCGCATTCCCGCGCGCCTCGTTCGTCCATTTGAAAGTTCTGTGCGCAAAGTATATTTTAACTTTGTAGTAGTTCAGCAGCACATTCCACAAGACGCTAACTTGCTCCCCCTGGGTAATGCTGTTTGTGCTTACAAAAGCAACCCGTGTGTCGGTGTTCTGAATATGTTGCGCGGCTTTTAAATACCATCCGGATACATAGTCTAAAATTCCGGCACTATCCAGGTTTGGAACAACGGCTAAAAGATCATCGCGCTGCTCCGCGGTCATCATTTTTGAACCGATAAACGGGGGATTGCCGAGTACGTAATCGAACCATCGTTCACCATTGCCCGAAAATGTTTTTGGAGGCGCCTGGCCGGCGGTATAAACGTTTACCTGGTTAGTAAACACATTCAGCGTATCGTAAGAAGATTCCGGCTCGCCAGTTTGGATGATATTCACGCGATCTGCCCGGACATTGTAGCCGCCTAAGGAGCCAAAAGCAGCACGCCAATCTAACCTCAGGGCGTTTCCGTGCACGATTTTCACCGATTTCTGCAAGGGCAAACGCACAAAATACTGCCCGAATTCCTCCGAGACCTTCATGTTCATCTGGTGATCTATCAGCCACATGGCTACCTCTGCAACACGGACGGCGAATTCGTCTATTTCTATCCCCGCAAACTGGTCAACGTCCACCTGAATGATCTGCCGGACGTCCAGGAAGCCCTGACCGGTATTGTTGAGCTCGCGCAGGATCCGTATTTCCAGCTGGCGGAGTTCGCGGTAGGAAATAATCAGGAAGTTCCCGCAGCCGCAGGCGGGATCGAGAAAATGCAGGGCAGAAATTTTGCGGTGCAGCTCGTTCAGCCGGTTCCTGTTGCCTTTGGACCGCTCAAATTCGGCGTACAAGTCATCCAGGAACAAGGGCTTGATCACTTTCTGAATATTCTTTTCCGACGTGTAGTGCGCCCCCAGATTGCGCCGTTCCTTGGGGTTCATCACGGCCTGAAACATAGAACCGAAAATAGCGGGGGAAATATCGCCCCAGTCCAGCCCGCAGGCTTCCAGGAGCATTTCCCGCATTTTGGTGTCAAAGGCGGCAGGAGGAAGTGGTTCTTCAAACAGTTTGCCGTTTACAAACGGGAAAGCGGCCAGGTTTTCGTCCAGGTTTTTCAGCCGTTTTTCCGGCGGGGTATTCAGCGTGTGGAAGATCAGGGCAAGGTGCGCAGCCAGGTCGGAGCCGTCGGGCTTGGTGTGCAGATCCAGGTATTGCCAGAAAACACCCCGTTCAAAAATGCCGGTATCATCGGCAAACAGGCAGAACAGCAGCCGTACCAGATAGACCTCCAGGGCGTGTCCCGTGTAGCCGATTTCCTCCAGGCGGTCGTGCAGTCGGCCCATCAGTTCGGCGGCCTTGATGTTTACCTGATCTTCGTCTTTATAGACGCGTTTTTCGTACCCGGCGATGAAGCCGAACAGGTGCACGTTCTCGTTCAGGTCTTTTAAATCGAATGCATGGTTGGTGCTGTTTTCCAAGTCATACAACCGGAATCGCTGGAAATCCGATACTAAAATGTACTTGGGAAGTTCGTGTTCCTTCAGGCCGGGAAAATAGTCTTTGGCCTGCTGAAAGGCTTTGTCCAGGTCTTTACCCCTCGACTTGTGTTCCACCAGGAGATACCCTTTCCAGAGCAGGTCAATGAAACCCTGTTTAGCGTCCACTTTCCGGACGGCCGTTTCAAACGTGGCTACCCGTCGGCGGGAGATGCCAAATATGTCAAAAAATCCGTCCCAAAACGATTTTGCTTCCCCATCTTCACTGCTTTCGTCTTCCCAGGTTTTGGAAAAAGCAAGGGCGCGGCTTTTGATTTCGTTCCAGCTTAGTGGCATAGTATAGGAAGTTTGGATGGAGAAATATGAGGCAAAGAAAATGAATTTTCTAAAAAAATTACCACCAAATTACCAAGTGCGTTGTCCGGGCGCCAAATATCTTATTCGCAGAAACAAAAAACGCGCATAAATCTGATAAACCGATAATTGCGCGTAATTTTTGTTGAGCTGGCGGGAGTCGAACCCGCGTCCGGACAAAGCGTCGCAACGCCTTCTAC
>JBEIDF010000297.1:0-3500 GCA_040383605.1 Lewinellaceae bacterium | reverse complement strand
TACACGCGGTTGTACAGCGCTTTTTTCGGATTGGTGAGCCAACCGGCGCCTCTGGGTGCCTTGAAGCCGAGATTGTGCCGAATGTACCGCTTGGCCGATAAACGGGCCGATAAACGTTTTTTAAAACTGGGGACGCGGAAACCGAATTTCATGTTGCTGGTAGTTGGATGGGTGAAAAGATGGAGTGACTTGTCTAAGAGCATGTCTTAATTTATATTATTTGCTAATATGAAATGGATTTTTTAGCCAGACAAGGCGCTTTTTGCAGTCGTAATGGGACTAATTACGGCGAAAAAAAGGAACGAAGGTTGGCTAAAAAAGACTTTCATATTAGCGAGAAATATAATTTTAGACATGCTCTAAGCCGATAATAAAAAAACACCGGTAAAAAGTAGCGTTATCCCGGATACCATCGTGACAATATAAATCCATAACTGCATGGACTCCAGTTTGCTATTGGTGTTTTGCCATATACCGTTGAGTTTTTCATCAAATGTGTTGAACTTTTGCGCCACCTGCGCCTCCTCGAGTTCTTTTAGTAATTTCTCCAATTTCGATATCTGGACGGCGAGTCTGTCAGAAAGCGCTTTCGTACTTTCGTTTTGGGTTTGATACAGGGCATTCAATTTCTCGCCGGTATTCACAACAGCAACCGATGTTTTTTTCGCGCTCTCTATCAATGTCACCGCCGAAGATAAACGCGCCAATTCGGTTTGAAGATTGGAGAGTTCATTGTAAATGTTTGAATCAGCCATAGTTGGAAAGAAAATTTTGGTTAAAAGTTTGTAGCCAGGTAGTATGATAGCGCAAATAAATTCTCGCAATGGCGGTGTCCACCGACCGTGCAATTTCCGGATTGTGCTGTTGAATGATTTGTTTATACTTTAATGTGTATAAACTTAAGGTTTCCATCTGACATTTATCCGCATGCAAAAACTCGGCAAATCCGCTCGCGATTTCATGGAGCGCATCGGATTGGAGTTGGACATCAGCGTAATCCAGCAAAAGGGTCGCATACGCTTTTAATAACAACAAGGCGCCGTTGGCCGGTTGCTCGTTCAATATACGCACGCAGGCGCCACGGAGGTGCTTGAGATTGTCAATGTTGCCGCCGGCTTGATCAGCGTAATCCCACACAATCTCAAAATCAAATGCCCGTCCGCGATTCGTCTGCTCCACCAGTTTGAGGTAATACTTGGAGTGAAAGTGTATATTCAACAGTTCTTTGAATTCCGCAGAACCCTTCGACTGCCCAATCCGGCACGCCTCTTCCATCGCATTGATGGCGCTTGCGCGTTTGGTCGCAATCTCCGCATAAACGAAATGGATCAGGTACTCCAAACACCGCCTGATGGTTTTGCCCGGCTCGGGTTTTATTTTTTCTAATACCTCTTTGGCGCGCTCGACCGATACATAACGCAGCATGTATTGGTGTAAATGCTGAATATATTCCGAATCCGGTAGTTTTTGTAGCAAAAAAGTAATGGTGCTCGTGTGATAGTCCACTGCGTAGTCGGTAATTATACCTAAAATGCCCAGCCTGTAGATGGCCTTAAAAGTATCTTGTTCGTCGCGTAAGCGTGGGTATATTTCATGCAGGCGCGCCTCCTGACTATCCACATCAATGTTGGCAAACGACAGATTTTCGATTAGATCGGTCGCTGATTTGGTGTATTGATAAGCCTTCCGAACCTGCGCAGTGGTACAATCAAGCAACGCCGCGATTTGCTCAAATTGTGTATTGCTGAAGCCCACGGTAACGTATGCGCCCTTGCCGAACTCCGCCAGTCCACCCAGCCGCTGCAGGATGCCAGGTTCGGTTTGCGGCGGCTCTTCCAATTTTAGCCAGCCTGGCAAGGCGGAACCCGCCGGGCAGATGCGCCTGATCACGCTGACGACGGTCGCCATTACCCGAGTACAAGTTTCGGCCGGATAGTCCACTGCTTTAATCCAGTATTTCAAGGTCGTTGCATCCAGATGCCCGTACCGCTTTTGGAAACCATAGTTTGCAAACAGTAAATTTTCATGTTCATCTGTACCGAAACGCAGACTTACCTCCATTCCGGTTTCCTCCCGCACAATCTCTGAAATATCGTCAAGAACTTTATGGGACGGTCTTTCGATCTCATTCAGTAGTTCATCTAGAACCTGTAAGTCCTTTTCCGAACCTTTAAAGGAGTTATTGTGGAAACTGGTAAGCACCTCCTTTTCTAAATCAGCGCCGGAAAACAGAATGTAACACATAGCGGGCGACCTGTCCCGGCCGGCGCGCCCCGCTTCCTGGTAGAAACTTTCAATCGAGTTCGGATAGTTCAAATGAATGGTATAGCGGACATTCTTTTTATCAATCCCCATTCCGAACGCCTTGGTGGCCACCAGCAAGTTCAACTTGTCGTTAATGAAGTCATTTTGCGCAGCGATATTCGGATCCTCTTCGGCGGCTCCCCAAGAATTGTTGCCATCGCTGCCGGCGAAGGTGGCAGATTGACCTAAGGGGAATTTTAGGCGGATTTCATGATGAATGGGTCCAACACCAAATGCATTTTTCCGGTGCGGACAAAAGATCAAGCCCGCATTCGGGTATTTGCCATTTTTTTTCCAAAAAAATCGTGCGCGTCCAGCGTGTCACCCTGCGGTGACAAATCGTTTAAAATCGAGTGGTTCAGCAAGGTCATGATTTTCGCTTGTTTCACAAGCGACAAGGCGTCCCGCCCCCCGGCGACAGGAAAAGAAATCGGAATGACCTTGTAATTTAATTCCGCGCGCTCTAAACCCGCAGATTGTATGATCCGCCGACTATCAATCTGGAGCTCGCGCTGAATATCCGCCAGCACATCATACGAGGCCGTGGCTGTGAGGCCAATGAGGGGAAGCGCCGGAACAGGCTGGTTGCTCTGATGGTCTGGTGCGGCGTTTTTTTCCCAACAATGCTTTCGCAGGTTCTCGCCCAATTTGAGGTAGGCAGTCCGGAAATCATGCCCCCATTCCGATACGCAGTGGGCCTCATCCACCACGCCATACGTAAATCCAAGTCCGTTCTTATGGCTCATTTCCTTGAGGGCATCCCGAAATTTCTGGATGAGCAGGCGCTCCGGCGATATAAATGTGAATAACAGGGCGCCGTGCGCCAGGCTCTCCATGGCGGCCTCTCGGTCAGCAGGCTTTCTCAGCATGGAATTGATAAAATTCGCCGCATCTATCAGATTGCGCTGAAGGCCATCCACCTGGTCTTTCATCAATGACCGGATCGGGTCAATCACGATGCACACGCCCGGCTGTAACAATGCGGGCAACTGATACGTCAGCGATTTGCCGCCGCCGGTGGGCAAAAGCCCAATGACATTCTGCCGCTGTAAGGCCTGGTCTATGATCGGTAACTGCCCCGGCCGAAATGATGTTTTTCTGAATACCGACTGCAGAAAAAAGGTCAGCGCATGGATTCGCTCCGGAATTAGCAGGTCGCGCTCGTAGGCCCGCCGGCCCGCCTCCACCTGTTGCTC
>JBEIDF010000296.1:0-3513 GCA_040383605.1 Lewinellaceae bacterium | reverse complement strand
TAGGCGTGGTAGTCCCGGATGGTGCGGATGACATCGCCCTCCATGATTTGCATGTGGTAGATATCATAGAGCAGTTTAAAGTGTTCCGAGCCGACTGCCTGAACCAGTTCCGCTCCCCAGGGCGTGCGGTCGCACTGATAATCCTTGTGATCCACCTTGCTGTTGAGCAATTCCATACAGAGGGTGACGCCGTGTTTTTCTGCGATGGGCATCAGTCGTTTCAGTCCGACGGCGCAGATTTGAATCCCCAGCTCGTCGTCCAGTCCGCCGCGATTTCCCGAAAAGCAGATCACTTTATTCAAGCCGGCGTTTGCGGCTTTCGGGATCAGGTCGAGGTAGTGTTCCACGAGGGTATCGTGATTTTCCAGTCGGTTAAAGCCTTTTTGGATGCCATATCCTTTGGGCTGGCTGAACACCATGCTGCAGGTCAGGCCGTATTTTTGCACGACCGGCCAGTCTTTGGGTTCCAGCAGGTCTATGGCCTGGAGGCCGATGGCCTTTCCCCGTTCGCAGAGTGTTTCCAGCGGGATGCCGTCGTAGCACCAGCGGCAGGCTGCGTGGTTGATTTTATCGGCGGCGCCGGGCAGGATTTCTTTTGTAGCCTGGGCGAAGCGCCGGTTCAGTTGGAAATCCAGCAGGGAAAAGGACGCGCCGGCGGCCAGGGTGCGGATGGCATCTCTTCTTTTCATATAAAAAAGTGGTTTCTATCCTACAAATTGCGTTTTTTCAGTTCTTCTGCGGCATAATTTGCGGCGCGGGCGGTGAGCGCCATATACGTCAGGGAGGGATTGACATTCGAGGCGGAAGTCATGCAGGCGCCGTCGGTGACGAACACATTCTTGCAGGCGTGCACTTGGTTCCAGCCGTTCAGCACGCTTGTTTTCGGGTCGCGGCCCATGCGCGCGGTACCCATTTCATGGATTGCCATGCCTGGGAAGGAGCCATTATCGTAGGTGCCCACATTTTTTACACCGGCGGCCTCCAGCATTTCGGCGGCGTCGTTGGCCATATCTTTCCGCATCTTCATTTCATTTTCTTTGAAATCCACGTTGAAGACGACCGTCGGCTGCCCCCATTTATCTTTTAGATCCTGGTTCAGTTTCATATAATTATCGTAGTAGGGGAGGCATTCACCGAAGCCCGTCATGCCCATGCTCCAGCGGCCGGGTTCGGTAGCGATATTCTTCATTTCGGCGCCGAAGCCCATTTCTGCGATGACGCGCGACCAGCCGGATCGGCCGGCGCCGCCCTGGTAGCCGAATCCGCGGAGGTAATCGCGTTTGTCGTTGCCGATATTTCGGTAGCGCGGGATGTAAATGCCATTGGGTTTGCGGCCGAACACATATTTATCCTCATCGCTTTCCCAGTATCCGGAGGCGCCCGTGCGGAAGTGGTGATCCATCAGGTAGTGGCCCAGCGCGCCGCTGTCGTTGCCGAATCCGTTCGGAAAGCGGTTGGAGACCGAGTTCATCAGAATCCAGGTAGAGCCGATGGCGGAGGCGCAGACAAAGATCACTTTGGCGTGAAACTCCATGCGTTCGTTGGTTTGGCTGTCAATGACCAGCACCCCTTTTGCCCGGTTCTTTTTTTCATCGAAAATAATCGAATTCACGATCGAGTGCGGCCGTACCGTCAGGCGTTTGGTGGCCATAGCGGCGGGGAGGGTGGATGATTGCGTGCTGAAGTAGGCGCTGAAGGGGCAGCCGCGGTCGCACATATTGCGGTATTGGCAGCTGGAGCGCCCGTTGTGGGGGCGGGTCAGGTTGGCGGCGCGGCCGATGGTAAAGTGGCGGCCCGGGAAATTGGCCTCGATGGCCTTGCCCACTTTTTTCTCCACCACATTCAGTTCCATAGGCGGCAGCAGATTGCCGTCCGGGAAGTGTTCCAGTCCCAGGTTTTCACCGGAAATCCCTGCAAATCCCTCTACGTAATCATACCACGGCTTCAGGTCGTCATAGCGGATCGGCCAGTCCACGCCATAGCCGTCTTGGGCGTTTGCCTCGAAATCCAGGGGCGAGAGCCGGTACGATTGCCGGCCCCACATAATGGATTTTCCGCCGACGATATCCGGCCGGTACCAATCGAAACGCTTGTCCTCTTTATATAAGGCGTCCACATCTTTAAACCAGAATTTTTCATTCCGTTCCCCGTAGGGATAGTCGCGTTTCAGAAAAGGATGCGTGTTGCGCTGTTCCACCGTCAGGCGGCCGCGGTATTGAAACGCCCAGGGGGCTTTGGAGGCTGTATCGTAGCCGGTGATATGCTCCAGCGGCTTGCCGCGTTCCAGCATAATGACATTCAGGCCTTTTTCTGTGAGTTCTTTGGCTGCCCAGCCGCCGGCGATGCCGGATCCGATGACGATGGCGTCGTAGGTGCGTTTTTTGAGCGATTCCGCCGAGTTGATGATGTTTGGCATAGAAAAGAAGCGTTCTGTGGAAGTGAACAAGAGTACGGCCCAAAGTAAATTCATTTTTTTAACATCCCAGCTAAAAAAGATGATTTCCATTTCCCATATTTGCCATGAAAAATTTTTCGCTCTATGCAAACACTCTCCCGGCGCGAAGCCATCAAAAAAGTCGCTCTCCTGATGGGCGGCGCCCTGGCACTTCCCGATATCCTCCAGGCTTGGGAAAATCCGGATATTATCAATCCAAACTTCCGGTTCACGCCTGCGGAGGAAGATTTAATCGCTGAAATTGCGGAAACCATTCTGCCTGAGACGGATACGCCCGGCGCGAAGGGCGCCGGCGTGCCGAAGTTTATCACAAAGGTGGTGGCGGATTGTTACGAGCCGGCCGACCGCGACGCCTTTTATGCCGCGCTCAATAAGGTGAATCAGCTGGCGCGCGACCGCTACGCCCGCGTTTTTGTGCAGTGTACGCCGGCGGAGCGCGTGGACTTGCTGAAAAAAATCGAAGCGGATTACTACGCTGACAAAAAAGCCGGGCCATTCTGGGGGCAAATCAAGGATTTAACCGTGACGGGGTATTTCACCTCTGAGGTCGGCTGCACCCAGGCGCTGCGCTATGAGCCGGTACCCGGGCGGTACGACGGAGAAATGCCGTATAAGAAAGGGGATAAGGCGTGGGCGACGTAGTGCCGCGTGCGGTCAACTCCCCGTGCATCGGCGGCCCCATTGTCCATTCCCCTGTGTTGCTTGTCGGTTACAATCTCCCGGATTGTGCCCTCCGCGCGTCTTGGTGCAGGGGAAATTGATCTCCCCGATGCAGGAGAAATGGTCCTGCCAAATAAAAACGCGCATACTTCGACGGCAAACCCCAGTTCTGCATTACAAGCGCGCTCTAACCAGCTCAATTTTTCAACCTGCAATATGATTCAAAAAAGCACCGTGCAGTTGCTGCGATTTCCCTTCTCCTTTTTTCTGATGCCAGTCTATCTGTTTGCGCTTACGCAGCTGGATCATATTGCCTGGCCAAGCGCCCTGCTGGTCTTTGTCCTACTGCACCTATTGGTGTATCCTGCCAGCAACGGGTACAACAGTTACATGGATCG
>JBEIDF010000295.1:0-3531 GCA_040383605.1 Lewinellaceae bacterium | reverse complement strand
GGCGCAGCCCCAAATATCGCCGCACCTTTGTATCATCAAAAAAACAACACAACAGACAAAAGAAAACACACCGATTCGAAGTAGAATTCATGAGATAAAATGTGCTTAATGGGGCGGCAAACGAGCCGCCCTTTTTCTTTTTAAAAACCCTGTCTGGATTTTTTTTCGAAAAACACAGGCGGTTTTTGAGCGGTTTAAGGTGATTAAGAAGGCTGTTTAGCCACTTCACTCAAAACATAAAAAATTAAAAATCAGCATTTTAAATAAAAAACACGGCTTTTTATCAAAAAATTTAAAGGGGGATAACCCGTATCAAACTGTCCTGGCGCAGCCCCAAATATCGCCGCACCTTTGTATCATCAAACGAAAGGGAACAAAAAACAAAAGAAGACACACAGTTTCGAGCTAGAGTTCATGAGATAATTTACCTTTAATCGGGCGGCAAAAGAGCCGCCCTTTTTCTTTTTTAGAGGGTATATTTAGACAATCTCTCAGTGGAACTGAATATAACTGGCCTCATACAAGCGAACCAACTGCATGGTCTCCAAGGTATTCACCGGGACCTCCAGCGGCGCCGTATCCTTGTCAAATACAAAACAGGACGGAATATTCTGCACGGTCAGAAACCGCAAATCCGGAACAAACGCAAGCAGATTGCTCTGAATGCGCGACTGCAACTCGGCCGGCGGCGTTTTGTTCGGAACAGCCAGCTGAAATCCCCACAGCCCAAAGGAGGGCACGTACGCCTGATACGGCAAAACCTGCTCAAACGCCTCCGACATCGTCTGGTGAATACACCAAAAAGCCGCGCGCGCCAAAAAAGGCGCGGTGGACTGCGTGACCGCCACGCCGTCCGCAGCGCAAATCTGCCGCACCATCCGGTAAAATGCCGTCGAATATAATTTACCCAACGCAGGCTCCGACGGATCGGGCAGGTCAATTAGGATCACGTTGTACCGCTTGGAGCAGTTTTTCACGTAATTAAAGGCGTCTTCGTAGATCAACCGCACCCGCGGATCGTCAAGCGCGCCTTGGTTGAGTTGGGTGAACAGCGGATTGATCCGCGCCAATTCCACCATGCCGGCGTCGAGATCTACGACATCCACCTGCCGGACGTCCGGATATTTCAGAATTTCCCGCAAGGCCAGTCCGTCGCCCCCGCCCAATACCAGCACGTCGGACCTGCGCTGAACAGCCAACATCGGAATATGCACCAGGGCCTCGTGGTAACGGTACTCGTCCACGCTGCTAAACTGCAGGTTTCCATTGATGTACAACCGCAGGTCGTCGTTCCAACGGGTCACCACGAGTTTCTGATAAGGCGTCTGCTTCCGCAACACCACCTGATCCTGGTAGTGCAGCGCATCGGCAAAGGACACCAATTGAAAGGAATAGATAAAACCGCCGGCAAGGGCGAACAGGCCGACCGCCGCGCTGCCAATCAATATCCGCGGGCGCGGCAACTGATCCCGGAAAACCCAAAGGTTCATGGCGGCTACCGACCAGTTGATCAGCCCGGTAAAAAATGCCGCGCGCATGCTGCCCAACAAGGGGAGCATCAACAAGGGAAACGCTAGGGAGGCCGCCAAAGCGCCCAGATAATCGAACGCCAAAACTCTGGAAATCACGTCGCGCAGGGAGCCTTCCTTTTCCAGCAAACGCGTGACGAGGGGAATTTCCATCCCGGCCAAGGCGCCGATCACGGCAATAACACCAAATAATAACAGGTAATAATTCGGAAACCACGCGTTCGCGATGTACAACACCGCAGCCGAATACCCGCCGGCAAGCGCCAGTACAAATTCAATCAAAATGAATTTCGGCAGCAACGAACCCGTCAAGTACCGCGAAAGGTACGCCCCAACGCCTAAAAAACTCAGAAACAACCCGATGGTGATGGAAAAATGCAGCACGCTGCTCCCCAGCAAATACGTGGATACAGTGCTGATCAGTAACTCATATACAATGGCGCAAGCACTCAAAATGAGCAGGGAGGCCAATAACACGACAACCTGTTGCTTTTTCATAGCAGGCAAACCCGGGATTTTTGAATTGGTGACTTTTTTACCATTATTCGCCGGTTTTTAAAGCGGCCAGGCGCCTATTTCCCACCTCCATGCATGTAATTCCGCACGCCCAAACGGGTGCGATGCGTTCGGGGCGGACAATTTCCGTACGAATCGCGCTGCCAGTCGGGACAACCGCGTTTAAATTCTGCAGACTGAATGGCCTGCGGATCGCGCAAGCCCGGTAAACCCCACCCCCTCCTACTGGCCAGCCAGGCGGTGAAGCCGAGGAGGCACAATCCAAATACAAGTACGATTCTGGTGTAATATTTCATGTAATTTAAAAAATTATTGCCCCGCACTCCGCGCGATGCCGTCCCGCGCAGCATGCAGCCAGGCGCCGCCGTCAAGGCCCAGCGCCACCCGCGTGTTTTCTACTTTCCACTGAAAAACAAAAAAAGCGGCGCCCAAAATGAAAAACCCGATAAAATAGTACCGCGATAGGGTAAGCGGCGCCACCGTAAAAGTCAAATAACCGCCGCTCAGCGGCATATTGGAATACGTGGTGCGCGCGGGCGACACAAAGGCTTCCAATTCGCCGCCCGCCCCACTTTGAAAGTAAAAATGATCCTCCAACGTGGATTCCGTCCACGCCCCGTCGCTGTCCACACCGGTCTCTGTCGCAAACTCGCAGCCGATGCTGTTGACCACCCGGCCGTCAGAAACCTGCACCAGCGCCAAGTCAAAACCGGCAGCCGCATTTTGCGGGAGCTCGCAGCGCAAATCCACCCGATAAGCCTGCTGGGGCGACAAGCGGAAACGGCCGAGCGATTGCGACCGCTGCAGGGAATCGTCGGCCCGATACGCGCTGAAAGGAATGCGGGTAAGCACCGCGTGCTTCGCCCGCCCCAGGCTGCCGAGCCAAAGTGCCAATAGGCACAGCGCGGCAATCCCCAGCGCCAGGCGGTTGAATGCCAAGCCCGGCAGCCGGTCGGCGTATCCGCGCAATACGGATTCGTCGCGCACGCGCATGCGCTCTAATTCGGTGGCCGATACATAATGATAGCGGTAAAACCGAACCGTGCCGTCAAAATCCTCCGGAAGCCACTCTGCACACAAATCGCCGCCCTCGTCTAACACCATATATTTATAATGCCGACGCTCCAAGGACTCATCGTCTTCTCCTTCAAAACCGGACAAGTAAAACCCGCCGCGCTCGATGCATCGCGGATCATTCGATCGGAACCGCCGGCAGATCGCCGGATCCGGCCGCTCCTGCTCGCGCCGGATGTAGTGCAGTCCGTCGTCTATTTCCAAACAAATCGTTTCGCCGTCGGCTGCCTCCGCATACCATTCTTCGTTGTTGCACGTACCGCGCGTCCATTGCTGATCTTCCGAATCCCACTCCTCCCAATTGGAATGGTAGGCCAGGATGTTAAAGACCGTAAATATTTTATCCGCTATCCGCAACTGCGCGCCCGGCCGCAACCAACCGGGTTTCACGTACTCCGGTCGGGCTGGAAGC
>JBEIDF010000294.1:0-3563 GCA_040383605.1 Lewinellaceae bacterium | reverse complement strand
GTGCACCGCCCTCATATTGTTTCTCATTTTATTTCTCAACTCGGGGGGTTTTCGGGGCTGCGGCACGCTTCTCCACCCCGACACGATGCTCGATCAAAATTTTATTTTGCTACTTGATTTCTTTGAATACTTGCGATACCGCCTCTCTAAAGCGGCAGCGCGCTGTATCGTTGGATAAACGCTTCAAGCTCGTTGACCAACGCGGGCGAGCCAATGGCGATGGTGCTGCGCTGGTGGAGTTCTTTGGGTTCTATTTCGAGGATTCGTTTCAATTGGGTATTCACGGCCCGGCCTCCGGCCTGTTCGACGAGCAGGGAGAGCGGGTTGCATTCGTACAGCAGGCGGAGTTTGCCTTTGGCGTATTTGCGCGTGCTGGGGTACAAGAAGATACCGCCCTGGATGAGGATGCGGTGGATATCGCTGACCATCGAGCCGATATAGCGCAGGCCGTAGTTTTCGTCGGATACGTGGTCTATGTAGCGGCGCATTTCGAGGTCGAATTTGGAGTAGTACCCTTGGTTGACCGAGTAGTACATACCGCTTTCCGGGATGCGCATATTGCGGTGGCTGAGGCAAAATTCGCCGATGGAGGGGTCGAGCGTGAAGCCGTTGACGCCGCGGCCGGTGGTATATACCAGGATGGTGGAGGTGCCGTAGAGCACATAGCCGGCGGCGACCTGTTTGAGGCCTGTTTGCAGGAAATCGGCCAGGGTGGCAGGCCCGGACGGATCGCTTTGGCGGCGGTAGATTGCGAAAATGGTGCCTACCGAGACATTGACGTCAATGTTGGAGGAGCCGTCCAGGGGGTCGAACATCACCACGTACTTGCTCTGTTTAGAGCCGACCGGCGGGATTTGCTCGATGTCGTCATTTTCCTCCGAGGCGATGGCGCAGCACTCGCCGGAATTTTTCAGGCATTCGATGATTTTTTCATTGGCATAGACATCCAGCTTTTGCTGCATATCGCCGGAGGTATTTTCGGCGCCGTCGGCGACGCCGAGGATATTGACGAGGCCCGCTTTATTGACTTCGCGGTTGATGATTTTTGCGGCCACGCCGATATCGCGCAGCAGGCCGGTGAGCTCGCCGGTGGCGTATTCAAAATCTTTTTCCGAGCGGATGATGAATTCGTCGAGGGTGATGATGCGGTTGCCCGGGAGGCCGGCGGGCTGGTGCGCGGCTGCGTCTTTTTTTGTGGAAGCCATAATGGATGTGGTGGTGTGGTGATGGTCAGGTGGGTCAAAAATACGCAGTAACCAGTTACAATACGTAAATAAAACGGAACTGCGCCGGTATAAAAAACAACCGCGCGGTTTTTTCGTTATATTTTTCACTAATCCTGCCTGCTATGCGCGCCATCCTGCTCCTGATTTCCGCTGCGGCGGTTGTATGCTATGCCGCCTGCCGACCGGCGGCGCCGGAGGAAATTCCCTTACCCACGGCTATTTGCGTGGGCACGTACCACCACCACCAGCCGATCCCGAAAGCGACGGTGTACGTCAAGTACAACGCCGATTCTTTTCCGGGTTACGCCCAACCTCCGGCGTACTACGACGCGGTGTTTTACACCGGCGCGGACGCGCGCGGCTGCCTGACTGGCGTGCCGGAGGGCAAGCATTGGCTGGTCGCGTTCGGGTACGACAGCTTGTATTATCCGCACAATGTGCAGGGGAGTTTGTTGGTGGACATCAGCCTGGACGCGCGTCCGAAGGCGGATACGGTGATGCAGGTCTCCGAGGAGCACTAGAGCATGTCTAAATTTATATTCTCTGCTAATATGAAAAAGACTTGCATATTAGCGAGAAATATAATTTTAGACATGCTCTTAGACATCCTCGTACCTACACGCGTTCCCCGGCGAGCATCTCCAGCAGCCAGGCCTTTTCCGTCAGCGGGTTTTCCGCCCCAATTTGGTTTTTCAGTGCTGCCGCTTCCGCCGGATTGTTCGGATTGTGCTGCATGATCCGGCGCGTCAGCCGGATAATATTCCGGTAGTTATCGCGGTGGTAGCCAATGACGCGTTGTCGGCGTAGAAAGCCTTGCATAGATTGCAGGTGGGCGTCGAGGGCGTCGTATTCGCCGGTCTCGAAAAAGATTTTCAGGAGCAGCGTTTTCGCGATCAGGTTGTTGATCAGGTCTTTGTAATCGGCTTCCTGCAGGTGCAGGAGGGCTTTCCGGTAGTCTTTGTGCGTGTAGGCTACCCGCGCGAGGTTGAGTTGGTAATTGGCCTCGCGGTGTTTCTTTTCCAGAAAAGGCGCATATTGCCGGACAAAATGCTCCGCCCAGGCCGTCTCGCCGACTTTCAGGGCGATTGCGACAATATTATTATAGGCAAAAGGCGAGAGTGTCCCATTTTCAAGCAGAAGGTCTGCACGCAGGGCCGACTGGTACAATTCCAGCGCCTGCCGGAAATACGCGCTTTGCATCTGATTGATTTTTTTGATACAATAATTGATGGCCAGCAGGTGGAGGTCGCGCTGTTCGTCCGGCGGAAGGGTTGCGCTGTGGGTAAGCAGGAGTTCTCGGAAACGACTAAAATGCTTTTCTTCGTCCGGTTCGGTCAAAAACAGGTAACAGAAATAATACAGCGCCACGGCAGGCAATTCAAGCAGTTCGGGGCTCAACCGGATATGCTGTAAGACAGCCTCCAGCAATCCCATCCGGTATTCGGCATTATAGACCGTTTGGTGCGTCAGGGCAAAACAAGCCTGACGGAGTTTTTGGGTAATATACGCGGTGTCGGTGACGTCGAGCAGTTCCTGAAGATTGAGCGCTTCGGTGCGTTGACTGGAACTGAGGTATTGGTACTCCTCCAGGGCAATACCGGCTTGCGCATCAAAATAATCGTTGTGCCGGTAGGGCTGCCTTTCCCAATCCTGACGCGCCTGGCGCAGGGCGCGCCGGAAGTGTTTGTCGAGCCCGCGTTTGCGCCAGGCGGCAGCCAGGCGGATGTGGAAATTTTCCTCCTGTTCAAAGTATTCTTTGTAAACCAGGAAATGCTCCAACTGCATCTGTACTTCGCTCATGAGCAGGCGAAAGTCCTGGTCTGCCTGCGTCTTCGTCCGCTTTTTTGCCTCTTGCAAATCAGGCATCTTGTCTTTGTCCAGGCATTGTTGCAGGTATTGAAACAACAGGCCGGGCTGCGGTCGGCGGCAAAAAAACGGCGACTCCAGCCACTGGCCGAGGTGTTTGCGCTCCAGGTTGGTGAGGGCGGAGAAGGATTGCCAGAGGATGGAGTTGGTCATTGCAGCATTAATTTATGCTATTTCACGACGTTTGCGACATTGATGGGGGAAGCAGGGTATTATAATTTATCCTAAATTTTTAGTTTTAAAATCATAAAATATTGATTTTTAGTTTTTAAAATAAAAATATTAATAAAAAATTTCTACAAATATACAAAAATGTATTTGCTGTCCCCAAAACGCCGCCGCACTTTTGTACTGTCGAAAGAATTCGAACGGCAATTGCCCATGACAATGATTTAAAATGCCAAAAATTGATAATGCCATGAAAAAAAGAATTTTCATCCTGACGCTGCTGGCACTCGCCGGCGCCTGGTT
>JBEIDF010000293.1:0-3568 GCA_040383605.1 Lewinellaceae bacterium | reverse complement strand
TGTTTATCAGTGTTTTTTATTAAAAAACAAGGTAAAACGGCCTGTTTTTTTAACGAAAAAAATGCGTGTTTTTGTCTGAAAATCTATGCGACAGGCTGTGCATCTTTGCAGACTTAAAATAGTCAGCACAACCTGAAAGCAGGTGTAACGATCTTTTTTTGAGATTTACGGTTAAGAAAAAAAGAGCAAAGCGGACGAGTTTTGCTCTTTTTTCTTTTGGTGCGGCTTGGGGCGTAGCGACAAAATTTAACCCCTCGCTACAAATCAAAATTCGGCTCCAGTTTATCCGCCCCTTCCGCATAAAACGCATTGATGATGCGCACTACATCCTCCGGATCGTCGGTGATGTGGAAAAGTTCCAGGTCCTTCGAGTGGATATTGTGGTGGCGCTGGAGCATGACCTCAACGATCCAGTTGCGCAGGCCCTCCCAGAATTCCTTGCCGACCAGCACGATGGGCACGGGGCTGATTTTTTTGGTTTGTACGAGCGTGAGCACCTCGAACAGTTCGTCGAGCGTGCCGAAGCCGCCCGGCATGGCGATGAAGCCCTGGGCGTATTTCACAAACATGACTTTGCGGACGAAAAAGTACCGGTGTTTCAGGTTGAGCGCCGGGGCGATGAAGGGATTGTGGCTTTGCTCGAAGGGCAAGTCTATGTTCAGGCCGACGGAAGTGCCGCTTTTCATCCAGGCGCCTTTATTGCCGGCTTCCATGATCCCCGGCCCGCCGCCGGTGATGACGCCATAGCCTTCTTCCGTGAGGCGCATGGCGATTTTGGTGGCCAGGTCGTAGTAGTACGTCCCCGGTTTGGTGCGGGCAGAACCGAAAATAGAGATGCAGGGGCCTATTTTGTTAAGCACCTCAAAACCGTCCACGAATTCGGCCATGACCTTGAACATCGTCCAGGAGTTTTCGCCTTTGATGCGGCTCCATTTGCGCATTTTGAGCGGCGTTTCGTGGTGGTCGGTGGTATTTTTTTCTTTTTGATCCATGATCTTATAATTTATACGCGAGGATAAATGTTCAGGCGTCGGATAAAAAATGTCAGATAGTATCCGTTATTAGCCGAACTTTCAGTCGAGCGGCCAGCGCTTCGAAGGCGGTTTTCCAGCGGTCGTTCAGGAATTCCCATTGTTTTTTCCGGTAGCCTTTCGTGGCGAGGTAAAAGATATTTTGGCTGCGCCAGATATCCGGTTTGAGGCGCAGATCGTCTATGATATCGAGTATTTCAACGAGCCGGCGGATTCGGTCGCAGGTGGACAGTTCATTTTTGATCAACGCAATCTCCCGGTAGATAAATTCGCCGGCGGCGTGGTTGACGGCGGATTCGTCGCTGAGGCGCACCGACCAGTTTTGGAGGTCGTCGGCGATGCGCCGCAGGGTTCGGATATCGCCCATGGCGTCTGTTTCGAAAAAGTGCAGCACGTCTGCGTACAGGATGTAGGAGGCGATATTCCGCCAGGTGTCGGGGACGGCCAGTCCGGCCTCCTGTAGTCCGGTGATCAGTTGGTAATTGTCGTTGAAGACGTTGCGGAAATTTGCTTCGGCGAGGGCGAGGCTTTGGTTGGTGATTGCGCGGATGATTTTGGCTTTTTCATCCGCGAATAATCCGGTGATGGTGAATTTTTCCGGCCCGAAATACTCCTGCAGGACGCCGATCAGTTCGCCGAGATTGGCGGCCTTAAAGGCTGCTGCGGCCCGGCGGTGCAGCTCGTCGAATGCCGCGCGGTTGAGCGTGTCGGCGATATTGCCGATGATGTGTTGCTGTCCGAGGTAGAGCACGGCGTAAGCATACGTTTTTTCGGCGTAGGTGAGCCGGGAGCGGATGGAAATACGGCCGATTGCGAGTTTTTGGGCGCCGCCTTCGAGCACTTCGAGGATTTCCGGTTCCGCGGTGTAATTGAACAGGTCGAGCTCGCGCGGGCGGTCTTCAAAAATAGACGCTACGGCGAAGTGCATTCCCACGCGCTCGAGGTTGACGCGGGTCGGGACCACATTTTGCTGGTAGCTCACGGCCCCGTCGGCGTACTTATTGCTGGGCGCTTCGCTCAAGCGTCGGGTGAATTCGGCGTGGAGGGACTGCTTCCCGACGATTTGCGCATAGTCCATGGCGCGCAAGGCATATTGCAGAATCTGGTTGGTTTCCAGTCCGGAGATTTCATCAAAAAACCAGCCGCAGCTGGTGAACATGAGCACGGCGTGCCGCTGCATTTCCAGCAATTGGAGCACCTGTGTGCGTTCCTGGCTATTGAGCGGCCTGCGGGTGTGCCGGTCGAAAAAAGCCTGCACAACCGGGTCTTTTCGATCGAGCATAACGTCTATGTAGTCGTTTCGCGCGGCCCAGGGATCGCGCAGGAACCTTCCGGCCTCTTGTTCATAGAGCGGCGCGAGGCGGTCGCGCAGCCAGTTCAGCGTCTCGCGCAGCGGTTTGCGCCAAGCCTGCTGCCAGCCGGGGTTGCCGCCGGAATTGCAGCCGCAGTCGGATCGCCAGCGCTCCACCCCGTGCACGCAGCTCCAGGAGGAGTTTTCGTGGAGGGCGACTTCCCGCGCGGGCGGGAACAGCTCGAGAAACTGGCCGTAGTTCACGAGTTTGGCCAAGTCATTGTCTTCAATGTAATTGAGTGCGTCGGCCAGGGCCATTTCGCCGAAGCGGTGGTGGTGGCCGTAGCTTTCTCCGTCGGTCGCAATGTGCGCGAGTTGGGGCGTGTCGTTGTTGTCGAGCAGGCTGAGCAGGCGGTTGGCCAGGTTTTTCCCGCTGTTCAGCAGTCCGCTGAACGCGACTTCCTGGGCCACGCCGCCGTGGTAGAAAAAAACCGCGATGCGCCGGCCGCTGGGCAGCAGACACCAGTAGGGCTGGCGGGTATCGAGCGATTCGGCGTTGACTTCATGCCAGATGGTTTCGCCGAGCGCGCGCACGGCCTTGGCCTGCCGGGGCGCAAGGATGGTAAATTGGATGCCGTGCGCCGCCAGCACCTCGAGCGTTTCGGTATCCACGGCGGTTTCCGCCAGCCAGATGCCCTCGGGATAACGGCCGAAGCGGTGCTCGAAATCGCGGGCGCCCCAGCTGACCTGCGTCACTTTGTCCCGGTAACTTGCCAGCGGCAGGATCAGGTGGCTGTGTACCTGCGCCAGCGCGCTGCCGTGGCCGCCGAAGCGTTCCCGGCTGCGCAGGTCAGCTTCCTGTAATAAACGGTACGCGTCCGGGTCGTTTTGCTCCAGCCAGGAAAGCAGCGTTGGGCCGAAATTCCAGGAAATACGGGTATAATTGTTTCGTATTTTGATGATCCAGCCGTCCCGATCCAAAATCCGCGCCGCCGCGTTCGGGGCGTAACACTCAAAGTTGATTCGGGCATTCCAGTCGTGAAACGGCCGCGCGCTTTCCTGCCGCTCCACCGCCTCCAACCACGCGTTTTCGCGCGGCGGCTGGTAAAAATGCCCGTGAATGCAGACGTATTTATTCTTGTGAGCCATGTTTTCCTGTTTGCCGAACGGCGAAAGTAAAGCTCCCGCTGCAAATCTGGCCGCGTAATTTTTTTTTAAAAAAAGCCCGGCTTTCCAAAACGGCTGT